>JAUVLG010000170.1 GCA_030595835.1 Candidatus Eiseniibacteriota bacterium
TCATCGACGAGCTCGGGAAGGGCCCGCCATCTCGTGCATATGACGGGCAGGCCGGCCCCGTAGGCCTCGAGCACAACGCCGGGGTACCCTTCGCCGGCATGGTAGCTCGGGAGAACAAGAACGTCGTAGGATGAAAGCACGTCGTGCACGGTGTCGGGGGGCACGACACCGCGATACGTGATGCCGGGACGATCCTCGAAGGCGTCCTCGGGCACATCGAATCCGAATGTTCCGTAGACATCCACCGAGAGACCGCGCGGGAGAGCGCCCGCCGCCTCGATCAACTCGCGTATGCCTTTGCCGCTGTGTATTTGCCCCAGATAGACGAAGCGCCGACAGGGACCCTCTCGCGCTGCAGCTTCATCGTTCGGCTTCGGCATCCCCCTGTTATTGGGATACCACCGCACGTGCCCGACGCCGTCCTCACGCGCCCCACTCACGAGCGCATGGGTCTCGACCAGATAGAGGTACGCTCGCTTGACGGCCCAGTGTATCAGCCCACGCAGAGGTCCCGGACGATCGGAGTAGTCGGTTCCACCGAACTTTCGCAGCACGAAGGGCTTCCGAAACAGGCGTGCGATCATCGAGACGGCTGGAGCCAGAGTGAACAGCCCGCCGCGAACCACGTGGAGCGTCACTACGTCTGCCCGCGGAGTCCAGCGCGCGATGTTCCAGAGAATCGAGCAGAGGCGAAACAGACCGGCGACCCGCCCGCCTCTCACACCCATGGTCCCGATGACAGTGACGTCGACATCGTGTCGGGCACTGAGAAAATCCGTCAGCACCGTGAACAGGACGGTGGTCCCGCCGATGGAGGCACCCTCTAGGCGCTTCGGCTTGGGTCCTATCAGGAGCATTCTAAGCGGACGGTCCTTCATGCTACCCAGTCCCCCGGTGATCAATACGCGGCTACGCGTGGTCCAGCACGTGACGGTACACAATCATCGTCCGCTCGACCAGTCGTTTGACGGAGTACTCACTCAACACGAACGACGAACCCGCACGGCCCATCGCAACCAGTTCCTCGCGTGGAGTGACCAGAAGTCTGCACAGCGCCTCCGCGAACGATTGGGCATCATCGGGTGGTACGAGCCATCCCCACGATCCGTCGTGAAGGAGCTTCCCGGTGTCGCCGACATCTGTCGCAACAACCGGGCATCCGTGCGCCAACGCCTCCAGCACGACGTTGGGAAGTCCCTCCCAGCGCGAGCACAGGAGAACGCCGTCGAGACCGAGGCAGACTGCACGCGTGTCCCTCGTCTCGCCGATGAACTCGACACGCCCGTCGAGAGCGGAGCCGGCCAGCCTCGATTCCACGGAGTCGGCGAGTTCGGTGTCGATGCGCGGACCGACCCATACTACTCTCAGCTTGCGCAGCAGCGGATCCGGGACCAGCTCCAGCGCATCCATGAGAAGGTCGGGCGCCTTCTGATGTTCGACCCTGCCTATTACGCCGAGCAGAACGTCGGCGTCTCCCACATGCCGTGCGCGGAACCCGTCGCCCGAGGCGCGCTCGACCTCCGTCGGCTCACTCCAATCCACGCCGTTCGGAACGACGTGCACGCGCCCCGACCAGGCGGGCACCAGCCGCTCGGCCTCGCGCGCGATAGCGTCCGCGTTGGCGATCATCGCGTCCGCCCGCCGACAGAGCAGCCGCTCGAGAGCGAGCCGCACACGCGAGCGACCGAGATCCACGTTGCGCTCGGATACGACGACCCTGGTCCCCTTGGAGAAAGGCGCTGCGAGACGCGCCAGCGTGCCGGGCGTCCGGAGATAGCTGTGCACGATATCGTAGCGCTCTCGCGCCAGAAGCCGAGCGAGACCGATGAGGACGCGCGGGTCGCGACCCCCAAAACCCTGAAGAACGTGAACGGGCACCCCCGCGTCATCCAGCTCAGGGCGGAAGTGAGACAGTGGATGGTACACCGCGACCTCGGGCGCGACCAGCTTCCGGTCCAGCGACCGCACGAGTGTGACGAGCTGCCGCTGAGCTCCACCGGGTCCCAGCGAGTCTATGAGATAGAGCACGCGAAGCGGCGTCATTCGCGCTCCTCCATTTTGTTTACGACATACATGTGCTTGCCTGTCGGTGTCGGGTCTATGCGGTCCACCAGGACGAACCGGATCTCGCAGTCGCCTACCACCTGCTGGATCCGTGCGCGCATTTCATCCTCGCGCGCCAACGCTCTCTCCCCTGCTCCTTCGGACGGGACGATGACCACGGTGATGCGATCGAGAGCCTCCTGCACCACCTGGTACTTCCCAATCGAACCATCATTGTATTCCAAACCGATGACGTAGATGAAGAACTCGGGACGGACCACCCCGCCTTCCTTTCTGTGTACACACGACACGGTCCGTCCCACGATCCGCTCGAGAAGAGGATACGGACGACCGCAGCTGCATCGGTCCGCGCCGCGCACTGCTCTGTCGCCGATGCGATACCGAACCAGCGGCATCGTGTAGTTGTGGAGATTCGTCACGAGGACTTCCCCTTCCTCCCCTTCCCCTACCGCCCGGCCGTCCTCATCCACCACCTCGACTATCGTGGTCTCCCCAAAGACGTGAAGACCCTCGTGCCTGTCGCACTCGGCCGCGTCGTTGCCGACCTCCCTAGTCCCATACCGATCAAAGACCTCTGCGCCGAAGGCACTCTCTATTCTCTCCCGCATGTGCGGCAACAGA
>JAUVLG010000213.1 GCA_030595835.1 Candidatus Eiseniibacteriota bacterium
AGGTTACTGCATCCAGGCATCCGAGACGCCGACGTTCGACGTGATCGTGAGCACGAGCGGATGCACACCCTACACCTATCACACGTTCCTGGGCCTGACGGACGGACAGATCTACTACTACCGCGTTCAGTGCAGGGACGATCTGTGGAACGTGTCCGACTGGTCGGCCACAGAGCAATCCATCCAAGACGACACGCCGCCCGATACGGAGGCCGGCCCCGTCGGTCCGTACTACAACACCATCTCCTTCGACGTACCCTTCACGGCATCCGACGCGACGAGTGGTGTCCAGTACGTGGAGCTCTACTATCAGAGGAATGGTAGCGGCTACGTCCAGTACGGCTCGACGTTCACGGTGAGCCCGATCGCGTTCGTTGCGGCCGGCGAGGGAGTCTACGACTTCTATACCATCGGGACCGACAACGTGGACAACGTCGAGGACGCGCCACCGGCGGCCGACTGCACGACCGAAGTTGACCTGACGCCTCCACCCTCGCCCGTAGACCTGGTGGCGCTGCCCGGGCACAACACCATCTCTCTGTCGTGGACGGTGCCGGCAGGCCGGGACGCTCCGATAGAGGGAACGCTGCTCGTCAGGCGTCCCTGGAGCCTCTGGGCATACCCCGAGTACGACGACTGGGGCGCGACGTACGGATATCCGACGCACCAGGCAGACGGTTTCGTGATTGCGTTTGTGCCGGGTACGGGGCCCCAGACGTTCGAGGACACCGGTTTCACTGACGCCAATCGCAACGTCCACTACTACACGGCCTTCACCAGGGACTCTGCCGGCAACTACTCGGTCGCCACCTCGACGGCGCAGGACCGCTCGACTTCTTACTGGCTGGCAGACGTGCGGGAGCCGACGGGCACGCCAGGGACCTACGATGGCTTCGTAGACTACTACGACAAGGTCGCCTACTCGTACTCGTACTACTCGGTCGAAGGAGACCCGCAGTACGACAACGAGCTTGACGTTGGCCCGACGGACGACAACAGCCGTATGGGCATCCCGCTCACGGACAACATCATCAATTTCGAGGATCTGATGATCCTTGCCATGAACTACGGGCGCGTGTACCCGACGGGCATTCCCGACGAGGGGCTGCCCGATCCGACGATCGGTGATTACGCGGTGCTCGCTCTCGAGTGGGAGGGCGTGGAGCTGGTGGTCGGGGATGTGCTGGAGGTCAACCTGACGCTCCTCAACAGCGAGCGACCCGCAAAAGGCGTGTCGTCGGTGGTGACGTTTGACGGTGACGCGCTGGAGTTCCTGTCGGCCATTCAGGGCGAGGCCATGGATGATGTGGGGGAGAGCTTCTTCTTTGCAAGGGAAGAAGAAGCCCGGATTTGCGTTGACCTTGCGGCCCTGGGGGCGGAGACGTGCATGCCGGGTTTGCGCGCGGTGGCGACACTGCGGTTCCGCGTGAGCTCGGGGGAACCCTCACTGCTGGACATCGACGAAGTAATCCTCCGGGACATCGCGAACGCTGACATCGTTTGTCGGACATCCGGTCTGGATCTCGGTGCCGGTGACGACGTGCCGCTCAGGCTTCGCCTGGGCCAGAACGCGCCGAACCCGTTCAACCCAAGAACAGCCATTGCGTTCGCCGTTCCCGAGAGGTGCGTCGTGGCGCTGCGCGTCTACGGCGTGGACGGCCGCGAAGTCGCGACTCTGGTCGACGAGCCACGGGACGCCGGTGCTTATCAGGTGATCTGGGACGGCACCGATAACCGTGGGGCCGACGCGGCC
>JAUVLG010000007.1 GCA_030595835.1 Candidatus Eiseniibacteriota bacterium
AGTCTTTGACGTCGATCGGGTCACCGGCAAATGGGAAGAGCACGACGGGCAGTACAAGCTCCACTGCTTCTCGGTGCTCACCAGTGAAGAAGACTTCTACGAACTCGTATATAACACCCGCACGATGGGGTGGACGCTTTCACGCACCGACCTTGACGGCTAGAGAGGGCGGGCGCGCGGGGATTCGCTTAGCCTGAGGCAGGCATTTGGCGATGAGCGCGTCTGCTTTCTCTATGCCCGATGGCGTGGCGTGCGCGCGGTCGGGGCGGCCAACGGCGACAACCCCGTCTCGATCATCGTGCCCTGTCATAGGGTAATCGGCAGCAACGGGGGCCCGACGGGCTACGGAGGCGGCTTGGAGCGAAAAGCAGTGGCTTCTCAAGCACGAGGGGGGATTGATGTTGTAGACTGGTTTGCGGCCCATTCCTGTTGGTCATGCAGCTCTCATAAGGAAAGGTAGCACTCCATGGCTTCCCCCGAACTCACCAGGATCTGCGTCACCGACGTAGGCAGTACGACGACCAAGGCCATCCTGTTCCGTCGCACCGGCGATGGCGGCTGGGAGTACTTCCGCCGCGAGGCTCCGACGACGGTCGAGAAGCCCGACGAGGATGTGTCCATCGGTGTCGTGGGAGCGATCCGCGCGCTCGAGCAGGAGACCGGCGAAGTCCTTCTTGAGAACGGTGCGCCGGCCGTGACGTACCTCTCAACCTCGAGCGCGGGCGGCGGCCTCGCCATGGTCGTGACCGGACTCGTCAGGCAATTCACCGCGGACACCGCCGACCGTGTTGCCCTGGGCGCGGGAGCCATCGTCCTCGATGTGATCTGTATGAACGACGGACGGACCGCCTACCGCCAGATCGAGGATCTGAAACGGCTCCGCCCGGACATGGTGCTCCTCGCGGGCGGATACGACGGGGAGGCAATCACGGCGCCCGTCTTCCTGGCGGAACTGATCGTGGAATCCGAGCTGCACCCCAAACTCAACCCGGACGCGAAGCTCCCGGTAGTCTACGCCGGCAACACTAATGCGGGCGGCTACGTTGAGCAGGCACTGGGCAACGACTTCCTGTTCCGGTCTGTTCCGAACGTTCGTCCAACGGAGGAAGTCGAGAACACGCGTCCCGCCCGCGCCGCCATTCACGAGATCTTCATGGACCACGTCATGTCGATGGCCCCCGGCTACGAGAGACTCAAGCCCTGGGTATCCGCACCGATCCGCCCGACGCCGGCGGCGTTCTCCGATCTGCTGGCGCTTGTCTCCGCGGATCTCGATACTGCCATCCTTGCGATCGACATAGGAGGGGCGACCACCGATGTTTTCTCCGCATACCGCGGGCAGGTGGTGCGGACCGTCAGCGCGAATATCGGCATGAGCTACAGCGTGCTCAACGTTGCGCGTCTCGCGGGCACACGTCCGATCGCCGACGTTCTCGACTTCGAGATCAGTGAGAGAGAGCTGTGGAACCGGATAGGGAACAAGCACGTTCACCCGACCGGTCTTCCTACGACCGCCGAGGACGCGATGATCGAGTGGGCGACGGCCACGGTCGCGATCCGCGAGGCCGTGCGCGAGCACCTGGAGGTGATGCGGGGAATGCCCGAGCCGGAGTTCGCGGATCTGTTCGACGTGAACGACATGCTTCGCGAAGAGCCGGAGAGGCCAGAGCCCGCAGGCCGTCTCAGGATCCCGGGCTACGACCTCGTCATCGGGAGCGGGGGTATCCTGTCGCATTCCCCGAGAGACGCGGCCACCATGATGCTCACTGGTGCGCTCGAGCTGGACGGGCGCATCGAACTCGCGGTCGACCGTGCGTTCATGTTTCCCCACTTGGGCGTGCTGTCGGAGACGGACCCGAATCTCGCGAAAGAGCTCTTCTTCGAGCTGGCGCTTGTCAAGCTGGGGACCGTTGACGACGCTCGCAAGGCGCCGTCTTCAAGCGTGCTTGCCGGGGAGGGCTTCGAACCGCCAGGAAAAGGCGAGCCCGCTCACGCGGCGGCGCAAATCCAACAGGGACGCATTCTCGCGCGAAGAGAACTTGCGACTGAAGGGGAGGTGTTCGTCAAATCGGGTGACGTTGTTGCGACCGACACCATCATTGCCAGGAGCGCCCGTCAGTTTCTCAGACCGTTCTTTCTGAACGTGTCGCGCGCGATGCAGGTCAGTCCCGAGGAGCTGGACGGCGTGCTTCTCAAGAGTGTTGGGGACGATGTCGCCAAGGGAGAGGTCATCGCGAAGCAGCGCCGGTTCGGGAAGCCGGCCACCTATCGATCGCCCGTGGAGGGAAAGCTCGAGAAGATTCTGCCGGACGGGACGATGGTCGTGCGGGAAAGCCCGGAGGAAGCACAGGTGCTGACGACGGTCCGGGTGGCGAAGGAGCTCGGCGTGCACGCGGACCGACTGAAACCGTATCTCAAGGTTGCGGTCGGCGACAAGCTCGAGCGCGGCCAGTGGCTTGCGGCCATTACGACCGGAGGCTCCTTCAGGACATCGAAATCGCCGGTTCGCGGGAAGGTCGCCCGGATCGAGAAGCGCTTCGGCATGGTCATGATAGAGCCGCTTCTGGAAGAACTCGAGGTCGAAGCATGGCTCCCGGGGACCGTGGAGTCGGTGACCGCGCGAGGGTGCACGATCGTGAACGATGGAGTCGATATCTACGGGATCTGGGGAAGCGGTGGTGAAGCACACGGCCTGTTGACAATGGGCCGCATCGAGCCCGGGTGTGTTGTTGTGCTTGAGCATGCGGACGCGGCCGCGATCGCGGAGTGTCGGGAGACAGGTGTCGCCGGGCTCATTGCGGGCGGCGTGGATCTTGTAGATGTGCTCGACCCGCAGCTCGGCTTCACTCTGGTTGTGACCGGGGCCTTCGGGGCCTCGTCAATCGCGAAGGATCTTCACACTGTCCTTTCGGCGCACGAGGGCCGGCTGGCGCTCGTCGACGGCACCACGCAGCTTCGCGTGGGCGTCCGGCGCCCGAGGATTATCCTGCCGTCTGTGGGCGGGTTGTAGGCGGAGTGAACGACGGGACTCCTTAATGAGGTACAAGTGCTTGGCGCGGGGAGGATGCTGAGTTCCTAGGTCACTGAAGTTATGCCAAGTTAGCCATCAGAGAACAAACTGGCGGTGTGGAGGCTTGAAACCCTGGAATTCGGCAGGGTGGACCCAGGATAGAAGTTAGCGGTCCAAGAGCTAACAATGGATAACTCTACTAGCCATGAGACCTAGAGAACGGAACCACACACTGAAAGGAACACCCCCGTGGCGAACGACCAACTGACAGTCCACGGGGAGACACTCGACGACACGCTCATCGCGAGCATCTGTTTCGTCGGGCAGTTCGATGAGATTTCCGAGAAATTCGGGGAGCTTGCCGAAGGGATCGGGCCGTACATCAACGGCAAGGCCTTCACCCTCTACCGTGGAGGGAACCCCGAGACTGGATACGACGTCGAGGTCTGCTTCCCCGTTTCGCAACGTGTGGGAAAGGGCGCCATCAGGAGCAGAGTGCTCGAGGGGGAAGACGTCGTCTGCACCATCCACAAAGGCCCCTACCGCTCGGACGATAAGGACAAGGGCATCGAGACGGCGTGAGGGAGGTTCTGGCGCTACAGCGTCGAGCACCACATCGGCATAGCCGAAAACGCGTGCCGCGAGATCTATCTCGAGGACAGCCTCGGGCACTTCGCGGACGACGTCATCTTCATCGACAAGGCTCCGCAGCAGGCGGCGAAACACAAGGAAGCGACGGACCCCGTTGTCAAACGAGCGGCCGCGTGCCATTGCCCCGTCATCAAGGCGGCGATCCTTGCCGGCGAGAGAATCTCACCGACGTTCTGTAACTGCGGCACCGGTTGGTTCAAGCCTCTGTGGGAAGCCATTTTGGAAAGGTCGGTCAAGATCACCTGCGAGGAGTCCGTGCTGCAGGGGCACGACCGTTGCAAGTTTGCCATCCATCTCAACGAGGGGAGCTAGGACGTGGCCAAGTTGAAGAAAGACGTGGTCGCCTACTGTGGCCTGTGCTGTGCGGACTGCTTCATGCGTGAGGGCACGATTGCCGATCTGGCGAGAGATCTCAGGAAGGAGCTCCGGCGCGTTCGATTCGACCTGTCCGCCGAGGCGCTCTCGGATATCCCATTCTTCAAGACGTTCAAGAAGTACCCCGACTGCTATGAGGTCATGGGTGCGCTCGTCAAGATGAGGTGCGGCAAGCTCTGTCGCGAGGGCGGAGGGAATCCCTATTGCGCGGTGAGAACGTGCTGCCAGAGGAAAGAGATCGAGGGGTGCTGGGAGTGCAGTGAGTTCGTCGACTGCAAGAAGCTCAAATTCCTCGAGAAGAGCCACGGCGTCGCCCACATCAAGAATCTAAGGAGACTCAAGCGGAACGGTGTCAGAGGATTCCTCGAGGGCAAGCGGGACTGGTACGTGAAGCCACCGGCGAAGAAGAAGTAGGTTCGCCCGCTGCCGGAGTGCCATCCGAAAGGACGAGGACATGCCCGAACTTCCCGAGATCTCGTCGCGCGCGCGTGAGATGCAGAAAGAACTCACCGGAAAGACCATCAAGAAGGTAGAGGTTCTTCAGCCCAAGTGCCTGAACGTCTCAAAGAGGAAGTTCACGACGGCCCTTGCGGGTGCGAAGCTCCTCGGGACCACCTATCACGGCAAGTGGCTCTTCACTGAAACCACGAAGGGCCATCTCCTCATCAACATGGGCATGGGTGGGGATCTGCTTCTGGTCGACAGTAAGAGCATGCCGGAGAAGTGGCGCATCGCGTTTCATTTCAAGGACCGCACCACGCTTGCGGTCAACTTCTGGTGGTTCGGCTACACGCACTATGCGGCAGCGGGGAAGCTCGATAAGCATACGATGAGCGCGAAGCTTGGTCCGAATGCGATTGATGTAACACCGGCGGAGTTTCGCGAGATGCTCAACAAGCGCAAGGGCGCGGTCAAGTCGTTCCTTCTGAACCAGGAGCGCATCGCCGGGATAGGGAACGCCTACGTCCACGACATCCTCTTTCTGGCGGGGCTGCATCCGCAACGCGCTATCGACACATTGACGGACGACGAGATCGCGGTGCTCTGGAACGGCATCCAGAAGGGCCTGAAGCCGAGCCTCAGGAAGCGCGGCGCGTTCTACGAGCGCGATCTCTACGGGAAGCGCGGCGGCTTCAAGATGAAGGACATCCTCGTGGGATATCGCGAGGGGAAGCCGTGTCCATCCTGTGGAGGGAAGGTCGTTAAGATCAAGACCGGCAGCACGTCCAGCTTCATCTGCCCGAAGTGCCAGCCGCTCAAGGTGGGGAAGCGCGCGGGGAAGAAGGTAGCGAAGAAGGTGGGCACGAAGAAGACGAAAGCAACCGCGACGAAGAAATCCCCTAAGAGACCCGCGAAGAAGACACCGACGAGGCGCTGAAACCGAGAGGTTCTTCGAGATGCTCGACAGACGCACCAAACGGGCAGGCGTTGGGAAGACTCCGCACGAGCGGCTGATCTTCCACGTCGACATGGACGCGTTCTTCGCGTCGGTAGAAGTGATGTGCCGACCGAAGCTCCGCGGCCTTCCGGTCATCGTCTGCGGGAAGCCGACCACGCGGAGCGTCGTCGCGGCTGCGTCATACCCGGCGCGCAAGTACGGCATCAGGTCGGGCATGTCTACGGTAGAGGCGTTCAACCTGTGTCCGCACGCGGTCCCCGTCGAGGGGAATTCCGGCCAGTACATCTACGTGTCGCTCGAGCTCCTTCGTATCTACAAGAAGTTCTCGACCATCGTCGAGCCCTACAGCATCGATGAGGCGTTCATCGAGATGACGGGCACCGAGTGGACGTGGGACAACTGTGAGGAGGGCGCTCGGCAGATCAAGGAGTGTATGCGCGAACGCTTCCCCGATCTCACCGCTTCCATTGGTGTCGGTCCCAATAAACTGACGGCAAAGATGTGCTCGGGGTTCCAGAAACCCGATGGTATCTCGATAGTGCGTCCCGGTGAATTCACGACGGTGTTCGGTGACCTTCCGGTCTCTAAGATCTGGGGCGTCGGAAACAAGACCGCGGTGGCGCTGAGTCTCATGGGCGTCATTAAGATACACGAGCTAGCGGAGTTTCCGGTCGTCATGTTGCGACGCCGCTTTGGCATCATGGGCGAGATCCTCCACATGATGGCGGCAGGGCGTGACGACACTCCGGTCACCCCGTACTACGAAGGCATGCCTGTCAAGTCGATGGGCCATGAGCACACGCTTCCCGCGGACACCTGGGACATCGCCGAGGCCGAGAAGGTGCTCCTGGGGTTGACCGACCAGGTCGCCCGAAGGATGAGGAAGAAGGGCTACCTGAGCAACGTCATTTCGATGCGGCTCCGGTTTTCGGATTTCGAGTCGGTCGGCCGGCAGAAGAAGATAGAGTTCTATACGGATGAAGAGCGGGTCATCTACCGCGTAGCGCGCGACCTGATGCACCGCCACTGGAGACCGAATCGTTCGATAAGGCTGGTTGGAGTTCACTGCTCCGGATTGGTGAAACTGCCGGATGTGATGCAGGTAGATCTTTTCGGTCAGAGAGAAGACGACGCGCACCGGAAACTGCTGACCGTGGTCGACAGTATTCGCGACAAGTACGGTGAGGAGGCAATAACGCGAGCGTGCCTCGTCTCACACGACGCGCGCATGTGGGGCGCACCCCGCCGCGTGTCCGAGCCGAGGTTTCAGAGGATGAGCGTAGGGACCACCGATCCGACCGCGGGCATGGGCTGGTCACCCATGTCGCGCTGGCACGACGCCAGTGGGAACGTCGACAACAGGCCGCTCAACTCCAGCATCTCCACGAGCCCGTTCGACATGCTGAGACGTCAGGACCAGGACGACCGCGTGCGGTCCGGGGGCAGCCGAGACGGGCGACGGTAGCTGAGGCACGCGCAGCAGCGCCCGGCGAATAGCGGGGCGAACGGGCGGGGCGCGAAAGGCGGGACGTGATACACCGCGGCAGGGACAACCAGGGCGATCTCTTCGGAGACGACAGCAAGCAGGCACCGCCGCACCCGAAGCGGCTGGGACGCGAAGGGCGCATCCGGGTGGGGACATCCGGGTATAGCTTCGCCGATTGGATAGGGCCTTTCTACCCGGCGCGGACGCCGCGGAGCAAGATGCTCGATGAGTACATCAGACACTTCGACGTGGTCGAGATCAACTCGAGCTACTATCGGATCCCGACGGTCTCGATGTTCGAGCGGATGGAGCAGAAGACGCCGGCGGGGTTCGAGTTCATCGTGAAGCTGTTCAGGGGCATGACCCACGAGATCGAGGACAGTCCGCAGATGTACAGGGAGTTTGTCGACTCGATAGCGCCCCTCAAGGAGGCGGGGAAGTTCGGGGGGTTCTTGGCGCAGTTCCCCTGGAAGTTCAGGAACTGCGCGGACGGCAGGGCGCATCTGGCGGCACTCCGCAAACGGCTCGGAGAGGACCCGCTGTTTGTGGAGTTTCGGCACGATTCGTGGATCGAGGATGATACGTTCACGCTCCTTGGTGATCTGGGCGTCGGCTACTGCTCGGTCGACGAGCCGCAACTCAAGGGGCTCGTTCCTCCTGTGGCCGTGGCGACCACCGACGAGGCGTACGTTCGGCTGCACGGTCGGAACGCGCAGAACTGGTGGGGGAAGGGTGGCGGCGACCGCTACGATTACGACTACGGCAAGCATGAACTGTCAGAGTGGTCCGAGAAGATGCTCGACCTGGAGAGCAAGGTGAAGAAGGTCTACGCCTTCTTCAACAATTGCCACGCCGGTCACGCCGCCCGGAACGCGGAGCTCATGATAGAGATGCTGGGTGATGAGCTGGGGCGGTAGTAGCGGTGGGAGGAAGTGATACCACGCCTGGCACGGAATCGCACGGAAGACACCTCTGCCCATCCGGGAAATAGGTCTTGACGCATGGGTGCCGGCGATGGAATCTGACCCCGAATGGATGCTGGGCGGGCTTCGTTCGCGGCCCCTGACGCGATGCGATTCACTCGGGAGGAGTTCATGAGCGCGGTCGATCTGACACTGATTGGAGCCTGTGGGCTCTATTGCGGCGAGTGCGAGGTCTACGTCGCGTTCAGCGAGGGCGACCTTGAGAAGCAGGAGGAGATCGCCGAATCTATCTCCCGGCAGTTCGGCGCCGAGGTAGGTCCGGAGCAGATCGTCTGCGGGGGATGCCGCGGTCCGGAAGAGGTCTCCTTCTGTGCCGGCTGCAAGATTCGCCCGTGTGCCGCCAAGCGCGGGTTCGTCACGTGCGCCGAGTGCGACGAGATGGACGCGTGCGAGACCCTCGGTGCCTTCCTCAAGACCGACATGGGCAAGGCCGCGCGTCAGGGCCTCCTGAGCATAAGGGAGCTGGGCCTCGAGGTCTGGCTCGATCTGAAGGAGTGACATGAAGAGCTTCCGTAGAGAGCTGTGGTTCGACGTTCCTGGCCGGCGCGCCTTCATCAACATCACCTCGAAGGTGGAAGATGTGCTCGCGGAGTCGGGCGTACGCGAGGGCCTGATTCTCGTGAACGCGATGCACATAACTGCCTCCGTTTTCATCAACGATGACGAGTCGGGGCTGCACGCCGACTACGAGGAATGGCTCGAGGGCCTGGCGCCTCACGAGCCCGTGGATCACTACCGTCACAACCGAACGGGGGAGGACAACGGTGACGCCCATCTCAAACGCCAGGTGATGGGCAGGGAGGTAGTCGTGGCCGTCACGGACGCCGCACTCGACTTCGGTCCGTGGGAGCAGATCTTCTACGGCGAGTTCGACGGCGGGCGGAGGAAGCGCGTGCTCGTTAAGATAATCGGAGAGTAGCCGCCTCGAGTGCCGAGTTGGTATCGGCGGCACGGCAATCATGCGGAGCACCACGAGCAAGCATCAGGAGCGCCTTCCAATATGACCATCGCGGAGTTCCTCGACAAGATCCAGCACGAGAGCGAGTACAAAGGACAGATCAGGCACATCGAGACGCTCCCGGCGCGAGAGGCTTCATACGGCGAGCTCTCGCGCCCGGTGCCGGATGTTCTCGGCGCGGCACTGGCTGCCGCCGGTATCGAGCGATTCTACTCTCATCAGGTTCAGGCCGTGGACGCCGTCAGGAACGGCGATAACGTCGTCGTGGTGTCCGGCACGGCCTCCGGTAAGACTCTCTGCTACAACATCCCGGTTATCGAGACTCTCCTGAGCGAGCCGAATGCGAAGGCGCTCTATCTATTCCCGACCAAGGCTCTCGCTCAGGATCAGCTCAAGGGGCTGGTGCGACTGTCCGGTCTCGACGAGCGCCTGGCGGAGCTTGTGCGCGCCGGAACCTACGACGGCGACACTTCGCGTCACACCAGGAGGAAGCTCCGTGATGATGGGAACATCATCCTCTCGAATCCTGACATGCTCCACGCGGGCATCCTTCCGTACCATCCGAAGTGGAACCGTTTCTTCAAGGATCTGCGTTACGTCGTCATCGACGAGATCCACACGTACCGTGGTATCTTCGGCTCGAACGTGGCGAACGTGATGCGACGCCTGCAGCGCGTCTGCGAGCACTACGGCAGCAGTCCGCAGTTCATTTGCTCGAGCGCCACCATCGCGAACCCCAAGGAGCTCGCCGAGCGCCTGACTGGTCTTCCCGTCGAGGTCGTGGAGAACGACGGTAGCCCTCGCGGGAAGAAGCACTTTGTGCTCTGGAACCCGCCCTTCCTGGACCCCGCGCAGATGGAGCGCAGGAGCTCCAACGTCGAGGGACACTGGTTGATGGCCAAGCTGATCGCGGAGGGCTTCCAGACGATAGCCTTCGGCAGGGCACGCGTGGTCGCGGAGCTTCTCTACAAGTACACGAAGGAGACGCTCGAGCGCATCAAGCCTGAGTACGCCAAGAGGATACGGCCGTACAGGGGCGGATATCTGCCCGAGGAGCGTAGGGAGATCGAGCGCCAGCTCTTCTCCGGCGAGCTGATGGGTGTTGCGAGCACGAACGCTCTCGAGCTGGGCATCGACGTCGGAAGCCTCGATGCCGCGATCATGGTCGGGTTCCCCGGTACCATCGCAAGCACGTGGCAGCAGGCCGGGCGCGCGGGGCGGGCGTCCGACGAGTCGCTGGCGGTGCTCGTCGGCTACAACGACCCGATCGACCAGTACCTCATGAGGCACGGCGAGTACTTCTTCCGGCAGTCGCCGGAGAACGCCGTCATCGACCCAGAGAACAAGTACATCCTTTCGAAACACCTCAAGTGCGCCGCGTTCGAGCTTCCGTTGACGGACGCGGACGGCGAGCGGTTCGGCGACGTCACCGACCCCATCGTAGAACTCCTGGAGGAGTTCGAGCAGCTCAAAGAGCTGGACGGGCGCTACTACTGGTCCTCGACTGACTTCCCAGCGCGGGAGACGAGCCTCCGGACGATCTCGGACGACACCTACGCGATTGTCGATGTGAAGAACGACAACTCCGTGATCGGTGTGGTCGACGGGATCAGCGCGCTCGAGCTGGTCTATCCGGAAGCGATATATCTCCATGAGGGTGAGACCTACTTCGTTCGTGACCTCGATCTCGAGCAGAAGATCGCGTACGTCGAAAAACAGGAGGTCGACTACTACACGCAGCCGGTGCTCGAGTCGTCCATTCGGATTCAGAAGGAGAAGACCGACAAGGTCTGGCGGGGCAACCGTGCCTTCTTCGGCGACGCCACCGTCACATGGCTGACGTCGGCGTTCAAGAAGATCAAGTTCTACCAGCTCGACTCCATCGGCTGGTGCAATCTGGACCTTCCATCGCTACACCTCGACACCGCGGCGATGTGGCTCATCCCGGACAAGGCGGTGATGAATGAGTTGCGGGTGGTGGGACGGAACCCCGTTGAAGGACTCGTCGGCATGCGCAACATGGCGATATCGGTCCTGCCTCTCTTTTCCATGTGCGACCGTCGTGACATAGGCGGTATAGTAGACAGTAGCAATACCGGCAGCCCCACGATGTTCCTCTACGATCGCTACGATGGCGGCCTCGGGTTCGCCGAGACCGGCTATCGGATGATCGAGGAACTGCTGGGGAGCTGCCTCGAGCTGGTCAACGAATGCGACTGCGAAGATGGTTGTCCCTCCTGCGTGGGTCTGCCGATCCTGCGTCCGGCGATTCAGCAGGACCCTGACGCCCAGGGCAGCTGGCCCATTCCGGACAAGGAGTCGGCCAGATTACTCCTGACGGCCATGCTGTCGAAGGGGTAGTCCGGGGGCGCTGCGGGTGGTCCGGCCACGGGGGCGGCGCAGGCGAGTCGGACACGCGGTCGCCGCACGGGGAGGGACGCCTTGCTCAGCTGGACCATCCACGAAGTCAGTCCTGATGTCCTGGTCGAGAGTGCCGTCGTAGGTTTCGCCGCGGCCAACTGCTACATCGTCGGCTGCCGCGAGACAATGGAGGGAGTCGTCATCGATCCCGGGACCATGGGCACGGACGACACCTCCGAGGTAGCCGATGAGATCCGGCGTCTGGGACTTCGCATCAAGTACATCCTCAACACGCACGGTCACCCGGACCACATATCCGGCAACGACTACCTCAAGGCCGCCGTGGGAAGCGAGGTTCTCATTCACCAACTGGACGCTCTCAAGCTGTCGGATCCGGTTCGCAACGCGTCGAGATCGCTGGGTATGGACATCCACGTGTCCCCTCCGGACGGTCTTCTCAAAGATGGCGACGCGGTAGCGTTCGGGAACCTGTCACTCCTTGTGGCGCACACCCCCGGGCACACGAGCGGCGGGGTCGTGTTTGTGGGCGACGGATTCGTGTTCACGGGCGATACGCTCTTCGCGAGATCGATAGGCAGGAGTGACCTGCCGGACAGCAGCGATGAGGGAACCGTTGCCTACGACGTATTGCTCCAGTCGATCAGGGAGAAACTGCTCACCCTCCCGGACAAGACGGTCGTCCTGTCCGGGCATGGTCCCGCGACGACGATCGGCGACGAGCGGGCACTCAATCCCTTCCTGTAGGCAGATGTTCGGCCCGCGCGGCCGACGCCTCCTCGGAGTTCTCAAATGAAGCTCTCCTTCGAGATTATCGAACTCGTTCCGAAGCGCGTATTCCGGACCGCCAGAACGACGAGCGCGTCCAGCAGGTGCGTCATCGTCGAGATCTCCGACGGCACGATCACAGGCCTGGGGGAGGCGGCGCCCTCGCGCTTCTACGGAGAGACCGCCGACACCGTTGTCGAGGTGCTCGAGAGCGTGCGGGGCGTCGTCGAGGACTGCGCGCATGAAGCGGAGCTCATGGCCGACCTCACGTCCCGAGGGCTCAAGGGGAACCCGTCGGCGCGCGCCGCTCTCGAGATCGCGGCCCACGACATGATGGGCAAGCGCTACGGGATACCCCTCTACAGGCACTTCGAGCTCGATCCGGCGGACGCACCGCTCACCACCATGAGCATCGGTTTGGACGACCCCGACGTGATGTTGGAGAAGGCGATTGAGGCGAAAGATTTCCCGATGCTCAAGGTGAAGCTCGATACCGAGATCGATCTTTCGATCGTGCGTCGCATCAAGGAAGCCACGGGCGCCTCCATTACCGTGGATGCCAACTGTGCGTGGACACGCTCCGAGGCCGTGGAGAAGGCGGTCGAGCTTGCTGGCATCGGCATTGAGTTCCTCGAGCAGCCGGTCGCCGCGGATGACATCGAGGGGTTGGCCTACGTGCACGAACGCACGGACGTGCCGCTGTTCGCCGACGAGAGCTGTCCCACGAGTCAACAACTTGCCGGGGTCGCCCCTGCGGTTGATGGGGTGGTCATCAAGCTGATGAAATGCGGCGGGTTGGTGGAGGCGGTGAGGATGGCGCGCAGGGCGCGGGAGCTCGGCCTCAAGACGATGATAGGTTGCATGATGGAGAGCTCGCTTGCCATCACGGCGGCCGCGCACATCTCGCCACTCATGGACTACGCAGATCTCGACAGCGGGCTCCTGATGACGAACGATCCGTTCATCGGTGTGAGGATCGACAGGGGGAGGATGTCTCTTCCCGAGGGAGCAGGGCTCGGCGTGCACTCGGCAGTGAGGGAGGAGCCATGTTGACCGGACGACATACGAGGGCACTTGCGCTTCTGTGTGTGGTGGCAGCCGTCGTGGTCGGCTGTGCGACGCGGGAGGACCACGTTGATACGACCATCGAGAACGCCCGTGTCTGTGCCGGGCGCCGCGATTATGAACAGGCGCACCAGCTTCTCGACGCGGCGGTCGATCATGTCGGCGAGGAGTTTTCCCTTCTGTTTGAGAAGGCCGAGATCTACGCGCGCGCCAGCGAGTTCGACGCGGCGGCGGAGTGGTACGGCCGCGCGACTGTGGCGGACCGAGGTTCGTGGAAGGCGCTGGCGCGAGGTTGGGAGGCGGAGTTCGGGGCCGACGGGGAGAGCGACGAATCCCTGGAGCGGGTCCTCGGGTTGGCGCGCGAGTTCCTCGCGGCCGCGCCCGAGAGTCTTGTGAACCTCTCGGCGTTTGTGAGTCTCTCACTTGCGATAGTTGGGGAGGACGCCGCGGAGTCGGAGAGCGACCGATTGTCCACACTGTATCCGGACAGCGAGCTCGGTGGCGAGCTCATCAAGGAAGAGGTCGACTGGATCGGCGTGGAACGGGACGATCAGAGAAGGTTGGAGATGGCCGACGAGTTCCTTGAGAATCACCCGATCTCGAAGTGGCGGGCGAGGGTAATGCGCCTCAAGCTGGTTTCCCTCAAGCGGCTTGATCTCCCCGGCGAGGTCGAGGCGGCCGGGCGGCTGTGGGCGTCCCGGCACGCTGACAGCGCAGAGGATCTCAACGTCGTGGCGGCGGTTCTCGTGTCTTGCAGAAGGGTGCCGGACGAGGCGGCCGAACTGGCCGGGCGCGCGCTCGAGCTTGAGCTGGCGCGGTGCGCCGAGGACGGTATCAGAGTAGAGAGCCGCGGCGACAGGATGCTGCTTATGCCCGAGCGCGGAACGACGCACGACCAGGAGGATCTGGACAAGCGGACGGCCGACATCGCTTCCTACGCGCTGACACAGGCACGGGCACTCCTGATAGGCGAGAACTTCGAGGGCGCCGAGACGGCAGCGAGGAGGGCCATGTCCTTTCTCGCTCTCGACACCGATGACGAGGAGACAGGAGCGGCGTATCGTTTCACGTTGGGTCAGGCTCTGGAGAACCTGGGTAGGCACGACGACGCGCTCGACGAATACCTGGCGGCACTCCTGACCGGAGGGCGGCAGAATCGCTGGCCGGCGCGCGCGGATACGGCCGCCCGCAGGCTGTTCGAGGCCGAGTTCGCCGATACTGAGGGGAAGAGGACGCTGCTGGACTATGCGCGCGACCGAGAGAGCTACGACGGTCCCATCTTCACGGACGTCACGGTCGAGTGCGGACTGGACGGAAGGAACGAGTCTCGTGTCGCCTGGGGCGACTACGACGGCGACGGCTGGGACGACCTGCTACTCAACGGGCGCGTGCTAATGGTGAATCGGGGCGCCGGGATGTTCACGGACGTCACCGAAGTCGCCGGCATAGGAGAAACCGGTGCCAACGGCGGCGTGTGGGCCGACATCGACAACGACGGGGACCTGGACTTCTACGCGACCTCGGGGGCGACGAGCGGGGAGAAGACCGACAGGCTGTGGATCAACAGAGGCAACGGCACGTTCGAGGATGGTACGGCGAGCGCCGGAGGCATGACCGATAGCTACACGACAGAGGGCGCGGCCTGGGGCGACTTCAACGCTGACGGTCTGGTCGATCTCTATCTGGCCAGCTACGAACGACCCAGGACCGAGACGTTCAAGGATTACGGGGTCGGCTTCCCGGACATCCTCTACCGGAATGAGGGCGGGGGTGTGTTCGTCAACGTAGCGGAAGAGGCGGGCCTCGTGCCGCCGTTCGGCGAGCACCTGTCCGGGCGCGGCGTTAACTGGGGCGACTACGACAACGACGGCGATCTGGATATCTTCGTGTCGAACTACAGACTGCAGGAGAACCTCCTGTGGCGCAACGAAGGGGACGGAACCTTCACCAATGTCGCGCCGGCGCTGGGTGTGTCCGGCCGCGAAACGGATGGTTGGTGGGGGCACACGATAGGTTCGGAGTGGGGTGATTACGACAACGACGGGGATCTCGATCTTGCCAGCGCGAACCTTGCGCATCCCCGCTATATAGAAGTGTCCGACATGTCTATGCTCCTCCGAAACGAGGGCGCTCCCTCGTGGGCGTTCACGGACGCGCGGGCGGCGTCCGGTATCAAGTACGCGGAGACCCACTCGGACCCGGCGTGGTGTGACGTCGACGCGGATGGCGACCTTGACCTTTTCATCACGTCCATATATCCGAACTGCGGAACGTTCCTGTACCGGAATGTCGGGCGCGGGCGCTTCGAGGACATCACGTGGCTCGCCGGCGTGCGCTCGTTCAACGGCTGGGGCTGTGCCGTGAGCGACTACGATCTTGATGGCGACCTGGACATCGCCGTTGCCAGCGGCAGCGGGTTCCGCCTCTTCAGAAACGACGGAGCGGCCCGTGACGGGCGGCGGAACCACTCGCTTCTGGTCCAAGTAGTCGGGACCGCCTCGAACGCTTCGGGGATCGGGGCGAGGGTGGAGGTGACGGGCGCTAGGGGCACGCAGATTCGTGAAGTGCAGGGTGGCAAGGGGACGACGAGCCAGCACTCGCTGACTGCTTTCTTTGGACTGGGCTCCGATGAGGGCCCGGTCGACGTGGAGGTGCGCTTCCTGGGCGGTGCCACAGTTGTGCTGGAGAACGTGGACGTCGATCAGCGAATCGTCGTGAGGGAGACGGACCAGGAATGAGGCACGAGTTCAAGGAGCGCTTGGGCGCAATAGAGCTTCACCGCCGCGCAGAGGCTCGCGCGAAGACCAGGGAGATACCATCACGTCTCGAGGATCTGCCCGGAGTGGTCAGGACCGATGGTGTGCTCATCGTCGAGCGTAGCCTCGGCGAGCTGACGTCCGGCAAGGAGTTGAGGTCTCTTCTCTCGAGACTGGACCGGTCGTCCCGGGGGATCGAGACCGGGGGCAACGTCGGGGACGAAGTTCGCGCGCTAATCGAAGCACCCGAGCGAGCGCTCTTCTTCGATACGGAGACGACGGGCCTGGGCGGGAACATGGTTTTCATGCTCGGGGTCATGCGCGTCGTGGGAGATGATGTCAGGCTGAGCCAGATCTTCGCGAGAGACTACAGGGAGGAGCGCGAGTTGCTCGGTGTGTGGGTCGATATGCTGGCTGACTCCGGGATGCTCGTGTCCTTCAACGGGAAGTCGTTCGACATGCCGATGCTCCGGGATCGGCTGGGACTGCACCATATGGACCGACCGCCCGAGCCCCCGCACCTCGATCTGCTTCACCCCGCGCGCAGACGCTGGCGCAAGGTACTGCCCGACTGCCGCCTTCAAACCCTCGAATGGCAGATCTGTGGCAGACGTCGATCCGGCGACATCCCCGGCGAGGAGATTCCCGCCGTCTACCATCGCTTCGTCAGAACGGGAGAGGCGAGGGACATACTGACCGTGTTCCACCACAACGCGCTGGATCTCATCACGCTGGCCGACATCGCGCTGGCTCTGGCCGGTCCCGAAGACGATCCGGCGTGACACGCCCTGAAGATGGCCCGGCGTGAAACGCCCTGTGGACGGACCGTGCGCGCGCTCGCGGAGCTACCAGCGGGGCGCCGTGTGGACAGACGGTGGACAACTCGGGGGACAAGAGGTGCACATGCGGCGGCGTGGTGTGCGTAGAAGGTGCGCAACCGGTGAGGAATGGCGTGCATCTCAAGCGAGGATAGTGGGTAACTCATCGGGTGAAGTGCACAACGAATCCATCGGCTGTGCATAACCACCGGACGGCGGTGCACAGCCGCTTCACAGGTGGTGACAACTCTGGGCGTAGCGGTGGAGGAATCGTTGATATCCGGTTGAGCGTGCACCTGTGGGAGCGCCGGGCACGTGAGGAGAGAGAAGCAAGGAACGCAGAAGTGCTCACGCAAAGAGTACAGTGCTGCGGTGAACCGCTGGCCGAACCAACGGAGGGCATGCCATGAACGTCAAGGAAGCAATCGAAGCGCGCAGAGCCTACAGGGCGCTGGCGCCCGTCGAGATAACGGATGACACCGTCCACGATCTCGCCGAGTCGGCGAGCCTCGCGGCCTCGTGCTTCAACAACCAGCCGTGGCGCTTCGTTTTCGTGCGGGATGGCGAGATCCTCGAGCGCCTCTTTGAGACGCTTCCAGACGGTAACGCGTGGGCGAGGGGTTCGTCCATGGTCGTCGCCGTGATAAGCCGAGCGGATCTCGACTGTCAGATCATGGGGCGCGACTACTTCCTGTTCGATTCGGGTATGGCCACCGCGCAGATGATCCTGCGAGCCACCGAGCTTGGGCTCGTCGCGCATCCGATCGCCGGCTACAGTCCCAAAGGGGTCAGGGGTGTCCTGGGCATTCCGGACGACATGGCCGTGGTGACCCTCGTCATGTTCGGGAAGCACACGGACGAGGTCAGCGACCTGTTGTCAGAAGGACAGGCCGCGAGCGAGGCCAAGCGCCCGGAGCGGCGGCCGTTTGAGGAGATCGCCTGGATGGACACGTACGGCGGGTGACGTCCGGGTCCGCCGGGAGTTCAGTCCAGCCAGTCGGTCGGAAAGTCCTGCGGGAGACGTTCGATCTCGAAGAGGTTTGCGATGAGCTCATTGCGGTCTCCCGCGCGGGCCGGGTTGTAGTACTCCCAGACGATGTCGCCCAGAGGCGTGACCTCCAGTGCCCTGCCAAAGTGTGATTCCGCAATGAGAGAGTTCCCGTTCGGAAGTCTCTGCACTGTCCCGAACTTCTCCGAGTAGAAGCCGTTCTCCGCGTCTCCCGTGTAGAGCCATCCGATTTCCTGCGTGACCGGGTCGACTTCCATGATTCGGGACGAACCGTAGTCTCCCTGATTATCGAAGAGGAGGATGTTGCCGTTGTCCAGAACGGATGGGCAGTGCTGTTGCATCCACATGCCGGACATCGTCCACACGATCTGTTCGCGTTCGATGTCGACCACGACGAGAGCATTGAAGTTTCGGAGCGACACGAGGAAGTTGCCTTCACGGAAGCTCGGAATGCGTTTCTCCAGTCGCCCATCGAGGGCGACGATTCTGTTGGCGTGGAGGACGTCGATCTTCCTTCTCGCGCGGTTGATCGGCGCAGTCCTCAGCCAGCTGGCGTAGTCCGAGTCCCAGAAAGCGTCGATGAGGGAGATGTGGGCGAGCCATCTCCCGTTTGTATCCAGAATCGTAATGGCGTCCTCGAGTACGTTGTCGTCGGGGCTGATCCTGGAGTCGATTCTCTGCCTGTGCGTGATGACGTAGATGCGTCCGTCGTCGGCGACATGAAGGTGGTGGTGGCTTCCACCCGTGAACTTCCAGAGGAGATTTGAGTTCTTGTCGAGCTTCACTAGACCCAGGCCGTTGAATATCCCGATGATGTCGCCATTCTCGAACAGGTGCGCGTGGAACCAGTAGCGGGCTCCCCTCTCAGTCTTGTGTTCCTCTTGGCGGTTGGGCCACGCCATGTCGAAGGGATAGCGCCACTCGTGGACAACGTTGCCGTCCATGTCCATGAGTGTGGCGCCAGGTGAGTCCCCGGAGACGTACAGGTTGAGGCCGTGCCAGCTGCGCGAGTCGTCGTAGAGGGTAACACCAGATATGGAGGAAGCACGGGCTCCGCCCGCGAGATAGCCGAGCGACCCCAGCTTGTTCAGCTCAGCGCGCTGCTCAGAAGTCAGATGCGAGTCCCTCGCCGTGCGCCATCCGCCCCGCGGGGTCCTGGGTTCCTTGATCTTGGCCTGCCACGCCTCGGGCGGAGTGCCCCGATCTGGCCGCGTGCTCTGCGCGAAGGAAGCCGCGCACAGGAAGAGAACACCAGTGATAACGGCAGCAGATGCGATGGCTATGAGCAATCGGGCGCGAGAAGGGCCGAGGGATGTCATCAAAGAGGGGGCTCCAGGGTTCCGTGGGATGTCGACGGTGGTCTCTGAGGAACAAACATAGCACGGGCGCGCGGAGACACCAAGCGCGTTGGTATCGCTGCCGCGGGCGGAGGGTCACGCGCACTGACCATCCCTCGGGACACAGCAGGATTGACCGCCTGAAGGGCATGCGGTAGTGTTTCCACAGGAGGGTCGAGATTCTGCCTGCTCGCTGGACGCGAGCGTTCTCTCGTTAGCGTGAAGGAGTGAACGTGAGAAGAGCCATCGCACTTCTGCTACCGGTCGTCGTTGTTCTTGCGGCCGCGCCCGGCGCACAGGCGCTACCCATCGTCGGCGCCAGCGCCAACACCATTCCCGCCGGGACCTTCATGCTGGACATGTGGGGTACGTGGCAGGACTACTCGCTGGAGTATGACGTAGACGGCTCCAATCCGGGGTGGTGTAAACTGAGAAGCGGTGAGAGGGTGACGTCCATGTCCTTCGTGCCGCGGATCTACTACGGTGTGACGGACCGGCTCACCGTCAGGGCATCGTTTCCTCTGGAGGACCGCTACGGGGAATTCGAATCCTGGGAATCCGGCAAGTCGAACTCGGGGCTCGGGGATATCATCATCGATCCCAAGTTCCAGATCCTCCGCGGCGACGACGGGTATCCGCGGGTGGCAGCGCTTGCCGGTATCAGGCTCCCGACCGGAGAGACCGATGGCGTAGATAACCTCAATCTCGCCCCGCTCTCAGATGGCTCCACGGACTACATGCTGGGAGTCGTCGCTACGCACAGTGTCGGGCCGATCACGGCGCATGCGTGCTTGACCTACTGGATGAACGGGCAGAGAGAGGGTGGCGCTGACTCCCCCGATATGTGGGTCGGCGTGGCGACCATCGAGACGCCACTGGACGAGAGCTGGAACTTGCTCTGGGAGTACAAGGGCGTCTTCAGCTCGGAGTCGAAGGAGTTCTACAGGACGTATGCTTGTCCCGGAATCGCGTGGGACGGTGAGCGCACGACGATCGGTTTCAGCGCGCTTGTTTCCGCGGCGAGGAAGGGCGGCGGCTACGACTTCGACTGGGCGCCGTACCTCCGCATTTACTACCGCTTCTTCTAGACTAAGGAGGAGACGATGGGACCTTTCGCGCTTCCCTGGCTGACCTTCAGTGCTCTGCTGGTCGTGGCGGCCAGCATCGCCATTTCGATCGTCTGGGCGGTCTGGTTCTCCGGGTCGGATGGAGGTGGCGATGAGTAACGTGGGGGTCTATGCGACGGTCCTGGGACTCTATCTTGCGATGCTTGTAGGGACGGGGCTCTGGATGGGCAGGAGGACGCGTAGTGCGTCTGACTTCTATATCGGCGGGCGGCAGATCGGCCCGTGGGTGACCGCGTTCTCGTTCGTGGCCGCGTACTTCAGCTCGGTGCTCATCATTGGCGGCGGAGCGTTCGGCTACCAGTTCGGGATGTCCACGCTGTGGGTCGCCGCCGCGAACGTCCTCGTGGGGTGCACACTCGTGTGGATCGTGATGGGGCGGCGGCTGTGGCAGTTCACCACGCGTCTCGATTCCATGACCATCCCGGGCTTCATCGGCAAGCGCTACGCAGCGCGTGAGGCGGAGGTGTTCTCTGCGCTCATCATATTTGCCTTCATGATCGTCTACAACGTGAGCGTCCTGGTCGGCATGGGGCGCATCATGGAAGGCTTGATGGGCATTCCCTACACCTCGGCCGTACTCATCGCGGGACTCATCATCCTCATATACGTGTCGATCGGCGGCTATCTCGCCGTCGTCTGGACGAGTTTCATCCAGGCGTGGATCATGATCTTCGGACTGCTGCTACTGGCGTTTGCTACACTCGGGAGGGTCGGGGGGTTCACTCAAGCCAGTCTCGATCTGGCGGCGCTGGACCCTGGGCTTGTGGAGACGCCGGGCGTATGGGGCTGGGGAGGGCTCGTGTCCTATGCCCTCATCGTGAGCTTGGGGGTCTGGGGTATGCCGCAGCTCCTGGTGCGGTTCTACTCGATGAAGAGCACGCGTGTTCTGAAACTGGGCGTCGTTCTGGCGACGCTGGGCGGCGCGATGGCCGTGTTCCCATACATGACCGGTGCGATGAGTCGTCTGATTCTGCCGCCGCTCGAGAACCCCGACCTCGCGATTCCGATGCTGACCAAGGCAGTCCTGAATCCGTGGGGCGGCGCCATCTTCTTGGCCGGCGTCATGGCGGCGGGCATGTCGACGTTCGCGTCCGTGCTCATCATCGTCAGTGGAGCGATTGTCCGTGATCTGCGCGTGGGCGGCGCGCCGCGTAGCGCAGCCAAAGGCGCGGTCGCGGCACGGGGTTCATCACACGAAGTGATGCTCGGTCGCATGGCCAGCGTAATGGCCGGGCTCATCTCCCTGTTCGTCGCCTATCGCCCGCCCGCTCTCGTACTGGTTATCACCGCGTTCGCGTGGGCGGTCATTGCGTCCGCGTGCCTCTGGCCGGTCGTGCTGGGTGTCTACTGGAAGCGCGGGACGAGAGCAGGAGCCACGTCGTCAATGATGGTGGGGACGGTCGTTGCGCTCGGGTGGATGGTCGCTGGAAAGCCGCTTGGTATCCACGGGTTTATCCCGGGAGTTCTGGTCTCGCTTGTGGTGTTCGTCGTCGTCAGCCTGTTCACGAAGCCGCCGGACCCGGCACTGATCAGGCACGCATGGGGAGAGGAGTAGTCGCCGGTGGCCGATCCCAAGGACTCCACGCCGACTCCAACGGATGGCGGATGGAAGACCCAGTCCCCGTGGCTCAAGCTGGTGCTCGTCGTCAGCCTCGTCTTCGTGGCGGTCGGTGTTTACCGATGTTCCTCCGAGCTGACTCCTTCCGAGGACCCCGGGACCATCAGGGTGGAGAGAGCGACAGTCGACGTACCTGATTCCCTCGTGACGGTTCCCCCGGACTCCCTCGCAGCCCTTGCAACGCGTCTGTTCGCCAGGGGACTCAGGGACGCCACGGAGGCGGAAGTGTCCGTCGGGGAGGACCCGTCCGCATGGGCCGTAGTGAGGCTCCATGTTCGCGGCCGGCCCGATGGGCGCGTGGATCTCGTGGGGGTCGCATCGTCCGTTGTCGGTGGCAGGCGACTTGCCGGCGTGACGGTGGCCGACTCTCCAGACAGATTGCGCGAGATGACAGCCGAGGCCTCCCGGCAAGTGGCCCACGAGCTGAGCGTGGCGACGGGCGCCGCCCCTGACAGCGCATCAAAGGCGGAGGAGCGGTGATGGCGAAGGGGCCCTACACGACCGTCCGTGGCCAGGTGTTGAGAGTGAGACGCGGCCTGCGGCGTCGCCGTCTCGAATGGACGCGCGGGAGGCGCGAGCTTGTTCCCCGCCAGTTTCGCAACCTCGTCGACTATCACATCCACACGAAGCTCTGCGGACACGCCGTCGGTGAGCCAGGGGACTACGTGCGCGAGGCCATCAGGAAGGGCTTGCCCGAGATAGGCTTCTCGGACCACATGCCGCTTCTGAGGATCAGGGATAGGCACCTGACGATGGAGCCTGACCAGCTCTCGCACTACGTTAGTATCGTCGACGAGCTTCGACACTCGGACGGCGGTATCACGGTACGGCTCGGTATAGAGATGGACTACTTCCCCGACCAGATGGACGAGATATGGGCCGCGGCGCAGGGGATAGAATTCGACTACGTGTACGGTGCGGTTCACTACATAGATGGGTGGGGGTTCGGGGACAGCAGGAGGTTGTCGAGCTACCAGGGTCGCGATCCGGACGAAACCTACGAGCGCTACTTCGATCTCTTTTGCAGGGCGGCCCGTGAGGGCGGCTTCGACATCATGGCGCACCCCGACCTCGTGAAGAAACATGGGATCGTCACCAGCGTCCCGATAGACGACATGTACGAGACTGCGGCGCGCGCGCTCAGGGACGCCGGAGTAGCCATAGAAATCAACACGTCCGGTCTGAGAATGCGCGCGGCAGAACCCTACCCCAGTTTGCCATTCCTCAAGATCTGCGCGCGGCACGGCGTCGCCGTCACGCTGGGCTCGGACGCACACGCGCCGCATCAGGTGGGCATGGACTTCGACATCGCCCTCCGTATGCTCGAGCAGGCCGGTATCAGCGAGATAGCGACGTTCCAGCGTCGACAGAGGATTATGAGAGGCATCTGACGAGTCCACCGGCTCTCCCTTCTTGACAGCATTCCAACGTCACAGTAATGTCTGGCAACCCCCGTCGGCCATTCGTCTTTGCACTGTGTTCAAGGAGCGGAAGCCCTCGTGACAATCGATGCACCCTCCACCGAGATGCGCCCCATACATCCACTGGCCGCGCTCACTCTCGTTCTGGTCTTCCCGGGCAAGACATTCCGGCGTCTCGTCGACCGACCCCACTGGATCCTTCCGCTGGTATTCGTTGCCGTCTCCGTGATGATCAACCGGCTCCTGGCGCTCAGCAGCGGCATGATGGACGACATGTTGCGAAGCGAGGCGTTCCTGAGCGGCGCGGGGTTGTCGGACGCCAAGTCTGCGGCGCTCACGTTCGCGGTCGTATTGAGCGTGGTGGCCGTGCCGGTGGTCACCCTTCTCCAGGCGTTCTTCTTCAAAGTAGCGGGCACGCTCTTCGGCGGAAGGAATCGCTTCCGCGTCATTTTCTCGGCGGTCTGTCACGCATCGATCCCGCTGGGTCTCAGCGCACTTGCATTCGCCGCGCTCATGCCGCTCACGCATTCGGCGAGCGCCGCGGCGAACCTGTCGTTCCTGGTAGACCCGGTGCGGCACCCGTTCCTCTGGTGTCTCGCGATGGAGCTGGACCTGTCGGCCATCTGGTTCTTCATTCTTCTAGGGCTGGCCGCAGAGCCGGTACTCAACCTGCCAAGGCGACGCGCCAGGCTCGCCACGGTGGCTTTTGCAGTAGCCTACATTCTTATAATGAGCTGGAGCGGCAAGGGCAGCGCGTCTCGGACCGTTGACCCCTACGCGGAGTGGTCGGTCAGAGAGACCGGGAGTGCCGTGCTTCACGCGAGCGCACGCGTCCCCGACGAGACGCTTGAGGAGATCGCCGGGGTCTGCGCGATAGCGGAGGGGCGCATCGAGGAGCTGACGGGAGTGAATCCAGGGGGTGGGGCTGGCACGGCGGGCGGCGGGCGAATAGATTGCTATCTGTACCCGTCTCTAGAGGAGAAGCTCAGGGTGACCGACAACCCGGCCATTGCACACCGTGTCGAATGGGCAGGCGTGATCCACCTCGCGTGCGTCGAAGGGGCGCAGGCCCCGCTGACGCGGGAAATCTTCAAGCTGGTGGATGCGAAGGCCCACGGCAAGGTGTATACTCCCCTCATTCGGGACGGTCTGGCCGTCTACGCGGGGGGCACGTGGGGAGGCATGCCTGTCCGCATGGCGGGGGCGGACCTGCTTGAAAGGAAGGTCCTGCCGGGCCTTGATTTGCTCGTCGATGGAGTGACGTTTGTGCGATTAGACGAGAGAATCTCACAGCCGGCGGCAGCGTCCTTCGTTGCCTTCCTTACCGAAGAGAAGGGTGTGGACATCGTCCGCGCCCTCCACAGCGGCTCGGCGGGAAGATCTGAGGGGACGGAAGCTCTTCTGGAAGCCACACTGGGCGATTCCCTCGGCGCCATCGAAGAACGCTGGCTCGCATACCTGCGATTCAGTACGGACACGCCTGGCGCGCCGTCGAGCGGCGAACGATAGGAGACATCACCTTGGGGACCGGATTTCTGATAACCATAGGTCAGTCAGGGGTAGTGGGGAAGCTCATCGTCCTCCTTCTGTTCCTGGTCTCGATCTACTCGTGGTCGATCATCCTATACAAGAGGGGTGTCCTCCGCAGGGCCAGGAAGCAGTCGTTCGCGTTCCTCGACAGGTTCCGGGAAGCCCCGGATGACATGGTGGAGCACTACGCCGATCGCGCCGAGTTCGGTCCATCGCCGTTCGCGGCGGTGTTCGAAGCAGGCCTCGCCGAGCTGGCATTGATTCTCGGGGGGAAGGACCGAATGCAGACCCGTCGTTCGCTGTCGATGGTTCAGATGGACGGACTCGAGCGCAGTCTGGAGACGGCTACCTCCGAACAGGTAATGACCCTGAGCAGCCACCTGGTCGTGCTGGCCACTACCGCGGGCGTCGCGCCGTTCGTGGGTCTGTTCGGAACGGTGTGGGGCATAATGAAGGCCTTCTCCGCGATGTCCATGACCGGCAGCGCCAGCATCAGCAGCGTCGCACCCGGAGTGTCGGCGGCGCTGACGACCACGGTGGCCGGGCTCGCCGTGGCGATCCCGGCGCTCGTCGGCTACAACTACCTCATGAACGACGTCAGGAACCTCACGCAGCGCATGGAGAACTTCTCCTCGGAGTTCCTGTCAACGGTTGAGAGAAGCTTCGGAGCCAGGTAGGCGGAGACAGCCAGTGAGCAGAAGACGCAAGCGGCAGTACAACCTGGACCTCGTCAGCGACATCAACGTGACGTCGCTGGTGGACGTGATGATGACACTTCTCATCATCTTCATCATCGTTGCGCCCATGATGGAGCAGGGCATAGACATCACGCTCCCGACTGCCGAACCGAAGCGCATCGACGTCGCGGAGGTATTGACCATCTCCGTTGCGGAGAACGAGCGCGTATACCTGGAGGGCCAGCGGGTGACGCTGGAGGAACTCAGTGAGCGCCTCGCGAACGCCCACGCCGCGAGAGAGGACGTCGCGGTGCTCATCAAGGCCGACACCGATCTCAAGTACGGCAAGGTCGTGGAGGTTCTGGACACGGTCAGGGGAGTGGGGATCACCAGGCTCGCGGTGGCAACGAAGCCGACGTAGTGGTGTCGAACAGGTCGAGCAGTGATCGCCTGGCGGGGAAGCGCCGCGCCGGGCAGTGAGCGGCCGGGCGAGCATCAAGTCGGGACGGACGACATGCGCAGACTCTTCATCATATCGGCGTCGGTTCACGTCGCACTCTTTGCTCTCCTGCCGATTCTTCCTAATCTTGGCGTGAGACAGCCGCTGGCCATGGAGGTCTACGCGGTCGAGCTGGTCAATCTGCCCGCAGAGGCGCCGCCGGTAGAAGAAGTACAGGAAGAAGCGGTTCCCGAGCCAGAGCCTGCACCGGTCGAGCCTCCGCCGGAGACGAGCGTCATTCCGGAGAAACCGGTCAAGCGTCCGGTTCGCGATGTCGTCGCGCCGCCACCCCGGAGGGTGGAGAAGAGCTTGGAGGAGAAGATAGCCGACAGGCTCAAACAGCAGGACGCGAGCCGCGCGAAGGAGACGCCTCGCGAGGATGCGCCTGCGCCGCAAACCCCCTCGGGGAGCACCACGATCACCGCGGGGAAGGTCGTGGCGAACACCTACCTGGTCATGCTACAGGGGAAGATACTCAGGAAATGGAAGCCGCCGACCGTCCGCTTCGCGGGAGGAGATATCCCCACGGTGCGTGTGACGTTCACGATTCTGCGCTCCGGTTCCCTGACCGGTTTCAGAATATCACGGTCTTCCGACTGGCCCACGCTGGACCAGTCGGCCGAGCAGGCGGTTCGTGCGTCGGCCCCGTTTGACAAGCTACCGCCGTCGTATCTTGGTGACCGCCTGGATGTCACCATAGACTTCACTCCCACGGAGTAGCACGTTCGAGCCGTGCGAGCCCACGGTGCCGTTCCCATGGGTCGCGAGACTCGACGGAGGACATAGACAGTGAAAGGCAGGGCTAAGTTGGGTTCTATTCGACTCAGAGGGGTTGTTCCGTACGTCCTTTCGGTCGCGGTGCTCCTCGCAGCGAGCAGCTTGGCGGGCGCCGAGGACGTCTATCTCAGTATCGAGAAGGGGTTCGGTGAGAAGATCACGGTGGCGCTGCCGCTCTTCGAAGGCGCGGGGGGAATGGTAAACGCGTCCAACATCCGCGACGTGCTGACGTTCGATCTCTCGAACTCCGGCTACTTCAGCGTCATTGAGAACCTGGAATTTGTTGACGAAACCGAGGCGGAGGATCGGGCCACCGGTTCCGTCGCGTTCCCCGAGTGGATCGCGCTCGGTGGTGAGATCCTGGTTAAGGGGACCTTCGACGCCGGGTTGTCCGAGTTCAATCTGGAGGCTACCGTCTACGACCTCGGCCAGGGCAAAGCGATTCTCGGCCGCAGATACTCGGGCGACGCGGGGTTGTGGAGGGACGCGGTACACAGTCTCTCTAACGACATAGTTGTTCTGATCTCGGGCGAGCCGGGGATAGCCCTCTCGAAGATCGCGTTCGTGTCCAACGTTACAGGCACGAAGCAGATCTACGTAATGGACTACGACGGAGAGAACCGCCGCAGGGTCACCAGGGACGACCTGCTGGCCATTTACCCCGATTGGTTTCCGGATGGCAAGCGGCTTGCCTACATGAGGTATCGGGGCCAGCAGCAGGAAACCTGCGCCATATCAGTGACGTCGGGGGTCGTGCAGAGGCTGACGTCTTTCCCCGGACTGAACGCGTTCGTTGCCGTCTCGCCGCGCAGCGGGGATCTTGCCATGTCGCTGTCGCGGGATGGAAACACGGAGATATACAGACTCACGGGGGAAGGCACGAATCCCACGAGGCTGACATTCGGGCGAAGTACGGAGTCGTCGCCCTGTTGGTCGCCGGACGGACGCCGGATCGCGTTCGTGTCCGATCGTTCCGGCTCCCCTCAGATCTACGTCATGAGCTCAACCGGCGGGACGGTGGAGCGCCTCACCTACACGGGGGGTTACAACACGTCTCCTGATTGGTCGCCCGAGGGTGATCTGATAGCCTATACTTCCAAGGTGGATGGCGCATTCCAGATTTGCACGGTTGACGTTGAGACCAGAGAGGTGGTACGACTAACTACAGGTTGGAAGGACAAGGAGGATCCTTCCTGGGCGCCCGACGGACGACACCTCGTCTACAGCATGAAGTCGGGAGACAAGTCGAACCTCTACATGTTGGACATATACGAACTTGAACCGCTGAGGCTCACGAGCGGCAGCGGGGACTATCTGAGTCCCGCATGGTCGTTCTAGCTTCTCAACGTAAGGGGCGTCTTCACAAGGAGGACGGAATGAAGAAGGTTCTTGCTCTTCTGTTGGTGGGTTTGGTGGCCGTGGTACTCGCACTCTCTCTTTCGGGGTGCGGTTCCAAGGAAGAGGTTATGGAGGACATCACGATCGAGCCCGAGGACATCAAGGAGACCGAGGGGATCGTGGACGGCGACATCCCCATTCCCCCCGTGCCTGAGGACACGGTCTACATTGACATCATGGGCAAGGTTTTCTCGGACATCCACTTCGAGTACGATCAGTTCCACGTTATAGATCGCGACATCTCCACGCTCGAGGGCGTTGCGGTCTGGATGAAGGAGAACCCCGAGGCGCGCGTTCTCATCGAGGGACACTGTGACGAGCGCGGGACCAACGAGTACAACATGGCTCTGGGTGAGCAGCGTGCTCTCGCGGCGCGGCGCTACCTTGTGGGCCTCGGCATCGACTCCGGCAGGCTGAACACTGTCAGCTACGGTGAGGAGAGGCCGACCGCCCTCGGCAACACGGAGGACGCGTGGTCCCAGAACCGTAGGGGCCACTTCGCAGTCTCGATGTAGGTTCCAGCGCACGAATTGCTGACCGGGCGGGGGGTGCCTTCAGGACCCCGCGCCATGCCAACCAGACCGGCGGAGGGACAGAACATGAAACTAGCATCGTGTCCGGGTGCCGGCCTACGCGCATTCGGATTGTCGAGAGTCGTGACAATTCTACTGACAGTTGCGCTTGGCCTGTCGCTGACCGGCTGCGGCACGGGTGGACTGGCCGTGAAGAGGGACGTGTGGGAAGTGGAGGAAGAATTCTCGCGCGGCCAGGCGAGCCTGTCTGAGAAGGTCCTCTACATGGAGGGGCGCATCGTCGCTCTCGAGGAAGAGACGGGTGCGATCCGGTACGTGCTCGATCAGATAACGGCGCAGCTCTCCGGCCTCGACACGGACTTCTCCAGGGGGCTGGAAGCGGTTCGTGACGGTCAGCAGCAGCTGGGCATCGAACTCGAGGATCGCATCAGAACCGTGGATTCCGGGCGGCAGGAAGACCGCGACGACATGTTGAGGCGGATGGAGATCGTCCTCGAGGAGGTGGCGAGTGAGAACCGTCAGCTGAGACAGGATCTCGAGGCGCTGCGGACCTCGGTTGCGTCGATGGCCACGGGTTACACGCACGAGGTGAAGAGGGGCGAGACGCTCGCCTCGATAGCTCAGCAGTACGGCGTGACCGTGGCCGACATCGTGCAGGCCAACGGCATCTCGAACCCCAACATCATTGCCGTCGGCAAGGTGCTGACCATCCCGGCGCGATAGCGCTCCTCGAGCCACGGCCATTCTCTTTCTCGCACCACATTGCCTCTGAACACGAACGACCCTCCTCGAACAGAGGAGGGTCGTTGCTCCAGGCGGTGCACTTGCTCGTGCGTCCGGAGCGGGTCGTCTCATTGAGGAGCTCCACTTGCTTTCTAGCTTGGAGGCTTGAATTCGAACGTAGGGTCGACCTCCCTCAGGAGCTTTGCCTGCTCCTGCAGCTTGTGTTTGAGCTCGCTGGTGCGCGTCTTCATCCAGGCGTGGTAGGTGTCGAGAAACTCGTCGCGCATCTGCTCGATGGTCTCGTCCCTGTGGATCTCATCGAGCGCACGGTCCAGATGGAACAGCTCGCCATGGGAGTACCTCTTGATGAAGTCGAGGTACTGTCCCCGCATGTAGGAGAGGATCCGCACGTAGTCGTCGATGCTCTCCGACAGCTTCATAAGGGTATCCGCGATCGGGCTCTCTCCATGCGCGAGCTTCATGGCATATGAGGATGCCAGGGAGTAGTAGAGTGAAGCTCTCCCGATGTAGGCCTGCTTGGGTGTGCGGAGATGATGTGGCTGGCTGTGCTTGGGTTCCTCGAACAGGTCGAACACACTGACCGCCACGAGAAGGAAGTCGGCGTTGGCTTTGTAGGTCTCGTACCGGAGACGGTAGTCGGCGTTCCCGTCCAGGGAAGCGACGATGTCGGCATCGGTCCGCGAAACGTAGCGGGAGGCTCGAAGGAGGTAACGTGGGTCGATGTGAGCGTTCAGGAGGTGAGCGAGATATACGTTGACGTCCTCATCGTACACCTCGGAGTTCGACTCGATCCCGATGTTCACCCTGGAGTGCAGCAGGCAGTTGAGCATGAAGAAGTAGGAGGTCTGGACGTCGGTCCCCAGATTCAGCTTCCTGCTCTTCCGCGTCCTGCTTCCGGTGCGGGTCGATGACTCTTTCGTCTTGGCTCGATGCGCTCGTTCTGCCATTATCCGATACCCGTGAGGTGAAGGCCTCCGTGTCGAAGAGGCTCAAAAGCAAGTTTCGTACCCGGCTACCGATTCCCGAACGTTCCCTCGGCATCGGCTGCTAACAGGGACGGCGAACGTGAGTTGTGGGCGGCCGCAAGCACCGACCGCCGGGTCTTCAAACAGCAAGAAGTACGCCACAGGGCGGTTGGTCGGAAGAGAGGGATTCGTGGGGGTGGAAGGGGCATCCCCTGTTACTTCCTGACGATTTATGTACTCTATGCGTGCGTGCCGGGAGGATGAGCAATGAGAGCGGGCGTTGTGCAGTTCCAGCCAGAGTTCGGGTACATCAACAGGAACATCGAGAAGCTGCTGTCGATGATCGCGTCTGAGGAAGCCGACCTGTTCGTCCTGCCCGAGCTGGCCCTGTCCGGGTATGTCTTCGAATCCAGGGCAGAGGCGCTGTCGCTGTCGCAGACCCCGGGCGGGGAGGAGCTGGAGAGCGTGGCGGCTCTGGCCCGCGACAGGGGCGCGACGATCGTGCTCGGCTTCGCCGAGAGAGCGGGGGAGCGGCTCTACAACTCATCGATCATGATATCTCCGGACGGGATGACCTCCGTGTACCGCAAGGTGCAGCTCTTCTGTGACGAGAAAAGGGTCTTCGACCCGGGCGACAGGTCCCCGGCGGTCGTCGATATCGGAGGTGTGAGGCTGGGGATGATGATCTGCTTCGACTGGATATTCCCTGAGATCGCGCGCACCTTGGCTCTCAAGGGAGCGGACATCCTCTGTCACTCCGCGAATCTGGTCCTTCCATTCTGCCAGGATGCCATGGTGACGCGGTGTATCGAAAACAGGGTTTTCGCTCTTACCGCGAACAGAGTGGGAACCGAGCGCCGAGCCGGTCAGGAACTCACCTTCACCGGCAGGAGTCAGGTGGTCACGCCCAAGGGAGAGATCCTGACGCGCGCCGACGTCGTTGGTGAGGGCGTGTTCATAGTCGAGATCGATCCGATGCTGGCCCGCAACAAGGCGATCACCGACGTCAACGACGTCCTCGGTGACCGCAGGCCCGAGCTCTACGAGCTGGGTTGAGACGACAGGACGCGCCCAGCAAAGGCGGAAGCGCCTGCTGTCAGGGTGTATCCGGCCGGCATTCCGCTGGCATGCTACTTGCAGAATTCGTCACCAGTGCAGTGGAACAAGCCGCGCACACATATTTGTGCGTGCGTCATGCATGCTCTGAATGCAGTCGCCCGCGCGCGTTTGAGGAAGGCAGAGATGGAACGCTCCGGTCCCAGCATTGAGGTCAAGGTTGTGCTCCTGGTAGGGGTGGCACTTGTCGTTCAAGACCTCGTGCTCTTTGCCATGTACGTCGGTGGCGCGAGACCGGTGACGATCCAACTGGCGCTGGGAGGTGTTCTTGCCGTGTCCCTCGTCGTTGCGGCGGTGTGGGGAAACGCCCTCGTCAGAGCCGTCCGGCGTCTGGTGCGCGCCTGCTACGTTGCGCGTCACGGCGACACGGGCGTGCTGTCGGAGCTCACGCGCACGGATGAGTTGGGGCAACTGAACGACGAGATTAACAGGCTCGTCGTGCTTCTCAGGGATTCCGCGGGCACACGGTCCGAGCTCAAGTTGAGCAAGGACGTCATCGAGGAGCTCGAACGCACTGCTCCGGAGATCATGAGGTCTTCGCACGAGCTCCTCGTTTCTCTCAAGGAGGTCCATGAGGGCGCTGCGGCTGAGATCGCGATACTGCGGAAGGTCTCCGGGTGTCTGGGTGAGGCACGGGGGTTCGTCGGAGACGTGGCGAGAGGGGCGTCCGATAGCCCGCCGTCCGGGGACCCGGCGGTGAGGCTCAAGTCACTGGGTGCCCTCGCTCGGGAGACCGAGCTACTAGCCGATGCCGTCGTAGACGAGGTGGCCCGTTCGTCCATTGATGAGGTCTCTCTTGCCAGAGCCGTCAATGGGCTCAGAGACGCGGCCCGCACGATGGCGTGTGTGGCGGCGGAGGCCGCGGGGCCTCTCGAGAGGAGAAGAGAGGACGCAGAGGTGGCGCTCAAGGCGGCGGACAGGATAATCACGGCCGAATCCGAGAAGGCCGACGGCAGCCGCGTTGCGGAACTCATGGAACAAAGTGCCAGGAACGGGCTTGCAGAGGCAACGCGACTGGCGACTACCCTCAGGAAGCTTGGTGTGGTCCTTGAGGCATATGCGGCGCGGAGACGTTCTCGCTCCCGTTGAAGTCGTCAACGAGATTCACGGTGGGGCTTCGCCTTCAGGGGCGGGGCCCCTTTCTGTTTGAGGAGCGAACCGCCGTAGCTGACGACGGTACGCGAGGTTGCGCGGGCGCGGGCCCACTCCGATCCCGCGGCTCTCGCGATGGCACGCCGGTTGCTTTGAAACCACCTCGCAGGAACGTATCAAGCGGGGTGCGGGGAACTGGAGGGCGGCATCGGCTCGTGCGGAGGAGTCGGTGTGGTGTGGCGGTGACGAGGTCGGGTGCGCCCGGCCAGGCCCCAAGCCCCTGCTGGTGGATTTCGCGGAGGCTTGGGGCGTGGCAACGAGAGCGTCAATTGCGGTACACAAGCGTTCTGGACGACGGGCACGGGCGTTGCCCTCCGACTGCAGCGGCCATCCCGGCGGTGGCATCATCGATCCGGGCGACCTCGCAAGGCTGAACTCCCTTCTCGCCAAGGATCTCCGGTTCGCCGTGGAGTCGACGTGCTCCCGTGACACGGTCGGTGTCGGGCAGGATGCGTGCGTGGAGAGGAACCAGGTGCGCGAGGCGACCGCTACAGCCCTGGGTGTCCTTATGTGCGTGGCCTCAGAGGGACGGCAGAGGTCCGCCTCGTTCCCCGTGGTCTGTTCTGCAGTGCGAAGGCGCCTGCTGCACTCGTTGGCCCGCAGCCTCGCCGAATGCGCGATGACTCTAGGACTGGGGGCCGGCGTCTACCGGGAACCCTCCGCCGCCCGTGCTACCAGCGGAGCGCGCGCTGCCGATGCGCCCTCCTGGAACCGCTCGGTTGGCCTCGGCAAATCGCCTTGAGCGCCCCGTCCTCCTGTGTGACAATCCGAAAGCGATGGACGCATTCACCCAGCAGGGATCGCCAACGGTACGGGAGGTCGTATGAGTGCCGCACTCGACAGGATCGTCGACCGCTATGTAAGCACGCTGCTTGCCGACCATCCGGTCTTTGCGACATTTCTGGGTGTCCACGACCACGACGGCGAACTGGGTGAGTTCTCGCCTGCTGCCCAGGTGGAGAAGAACGACCATCTGAAGGAGCTTCTCTCGGAACTGGAGGCCCTCTCTCTGGACGACGAGCCGGTCGAGGCACGAATCGATGCGGCCGCACTGCGCGCCTCATTGAGATACTCCGTGTTCCAACATGAGGTGCTGCGCACACACGAACTCAAGCCCATCGAGTACGTCGGCACGGCGCTGTCCGGGTGCAACGAGCTCATTCTCGGCGACTTCGCTCCACTTGAGGATAGAGCCCGCGCGCTCCTCGGCAGGCTCGAGCAGATCCCGGCCGTTCTTACGGCGATGCGTGAGAACATCAAACAGCCCCCGGCGGTGTTCGCCACGGTCGGGGCCGAGATCGCCAGGAGTGGGGTGGGGTTCATCTCGGGCGTCGTGCCGGGAATCGCGACGGAGGTGCCGTCACTTCGCACTGATCTCGAGAGGGTGAGCGCGGCAGCGGAGGAGGCATTCAGTGGGGCCGCGGACTACCTCGAGGAACTGGCTGAGAGATCGCGTGTCTCCTTCCACGTTGGGCGGGAGAACTACGAGTGGATTCAGCGCGAGTACCACATGCTCAAGATGGATAGCTCTGAGCTCAGGGAGCTTGGGCGGCGCATGCTGGGGGAGACGCGGGAGCAGATGGATGATGTCGCTCGAGAGATCGACCCCGGCAAATCGGTGCACGAGACCATGGATGATCTCAAGAACGACCATCCGCGCGCGGGCGGGCTCAGACAGCACTACGCCTCCGAGATGGCAAGGGCCAGGGAGTTCGTGCTCAAACATGATCTCGTCAGCGTGGCCGAGGGGGAGGAGCTTGAGGTAATAGATACCCCCGTCTTCCTGAGGAAGATTCTGCCGTACGCGGCCTACCATCCGGCGGGGCCCTTTGAAAAGAAGCAGCGGGGGCTCTTCTACGTCACGCCCGTCGATGACAGCCTGTCGCCAGAGGATCAGGAGAAGCAGCTCCGCGGCCACAGCGTTCATACCATTCCCATCATCGCGCTCCACGAGGCCTATCCTGGACACCACCTGCAGCTCGTCCGAGCCAACCTCGGGCGCCGCAAGGTTCGGAAGGTCCTGTGGAACACCGTCTTCATCGAGGGGTGGGCGCTCTACTGCGAGGAGATGATGAAGGACGCCGGCTTCTACTCCAGCGCGAAGACGCGCCTCGGACAACTGAAGGAGACGCTGTGGCGCGCGGCTCGAGTCGTCGTGGATGTCGGCCTGCAGCTCGGAGAGATGACCGTGGAGGACGCCATCGAGTTCATGGTGTCCGAGGTAGGGCTCGAGCGGATCAATGCGACCGCGGAGGTCAAGCGCTATGCGAGTAATCCGACGCAGCCGTCGAGCTACCTCGTCGGCAAGCTCGCTATCCTGAGCATACGAGAGCGGTACGAGGCCCGTGCGGGAAGCGCGTTCAACCTCAAGACGTTCCACGACGAGCTGCTCGACGTGGGGAGCATACAACCCGCACTCGTGGAGGCGTCGCTGGGCTTCGGTGAACTCTAGTTGCCGAGCCATCGAAAGCACGCTCCACCGGAAGGCGCCATGGTCAAACGCGAGATCCTCCCGAACGGGACGACCCTCCTCGTGGAGGAGGTGCACGTCGCGCCTGTTGTCGCCCTGAATCTGTGGGTCGGGACCGGCTCCGCCGACGAGCCCGCGCGCCACGCGGGCGTCTCTCATTTCCTCGAACACATGCTCCTGAAGGGCCGCGAGGGTGACCCGCGCGGCGTGCTGACGCGGACGGTTCAGGACGCCGGCGGCTATCTCAACGGCAGAACAGGGTGCGATCACACCGCGTTCTACCAGGTGGTGCCGGCACATCACTGGCCGGAGGTTCTTGAGGCTCAGAGCGAGACACTGCGTTCCCCCGTCTTTGCTGAGGTGGATGTAGACAGCGAGCGATCGGTCATCGTCGAGGAGATGAAGATGTCCGAGCGCAATCCGTCGGCGTTCATCTGGCGCCGCCTCATGGAGGCGGTCTTCCGAGACAGCGGATATGGACGCAGGATCGTCGGGACCGAGGAGACTCTGGCCGTCATTGACAGCACCGTCCTCGCGGACTACTTCCGTGAGCGCTACGCCCCCGGGAATACGGTCCAGGTCGTCGTGGGAGACGTGGACGCGGGTGAGGTGGTTGCTCGAGCGCGGGAGCTGATGTCGGCGGACGACGGCGAGCGGCGCACGGCGGACGGCCGCGCACTAAGCGCGCGCGTAGGCACTCGGCCTGCGTGGACGCCCGGCGCTTCCATCCACACCGGGAGTCTTCGTCAGTCCTATCTTGTGGTAGGTTTCCCGGCGCCCCCCGTGCGCGACTCCGACATACCTGTTCTGGACGTGCTCTGTGGTCTGCTCGGGCTCGGAAGAAGCAGCCGTCTCCGCAAGTCCCTGCAGACATCCGTAGGTCTCGTGTCCGACATCAGCGCGTCTGTCGTGTCGCATCGTGACGTGGGCATTGTCGCCATGCATGCCGTCGGGACGAATGGCACGCGGCCTTCCAAGATCGTGAAGGAGTTGTTCGGGGAGATTCGCCGTCTGCAGAGTACACCCGTCGCTTCGGACGAGATGGTCAAGAGCGTGAAGAGGCTCGAAGCAGGTTATCTGCTGGAGAATGAGACCGTCGAGACCATGGCCATGACCCTCGGTTTCTTCGAGACGATGGGGGATCACAGCTACGCCGAGGAGTACATCGATCGCCTGGCCGCCGTGACGCCGGACGACGTGATGCGAGCGGCCAACGAGTACCTGGACGCGGAGTCCGCGGCGATGGTCGCCTATGTGCCCGAGGGAAGCACGGCGGCGGAAGAAGGCCCGGATGCCCTGGTCGCAGCAGGGCTGTCGCCCGGCAGCCGAGCCTCCGAGCACGTGCTGGTCGAGAGACCGGGAGCATGGGCCGGGAGCGAGAGATTCACGAGACCTCACATTGCACGGGAGACCGCGGACGCCGGCTGCTCACGGAGGGCGCTCTCAAACGGCGCGTCCCTTGTCGTCCGGGAATCGCGGCGTCTGCCGCTTGTATCAGTGGCGTTGGGGTTCCGGGGAGGCTTCCGTGACGAGCCGGACTCTCTGCTCGGCGTCACAAATCTCACTCTCAAGCACATGCTCAGAGGGACGGTCTCACGGTCTGCGGACCAGCTCGCCGACGACATCGAGGGCTTAGGCAGCGGCATCTCTGTCTCGGTCGACCGAGACGGCTTCGGTGCAGGCGCCACTGTCTTATCGAAACACCTGAGGGAGGCGCTCGGGATCCTCTGTGAGGCGGTGGTTCACCCCGCGCTCCGCGTCGACAACTTCGACGCCGTGCGTGCGGAGGCGCTTGCGGAGCTGGGCGAGGCGGAGGACCACCCCTTTCGCAGGACGATGCTGCGTCTCGTGCCGCTGCTCTTCCCGGGTCATCCCTACGGACGTCCGGTTGCGGGAACAGCGGAGACGCTTTCGGATCTGTCTCCTGGTAGCACCCGCGAGTGGCATTCGCGGCGTTTCACGGCCGGGAGCCTCTGCGTGTGTCTCGCCGGCGATGTCTCCGTCGGCAGGGCCGCGGACGAACTCGAGCTGGCTCTGGCTGGGCTCCCGCGCCCAGCAGGGTCGGACGGAAAGGTACTCAAGGCACCGTCGCCTCAAGGTCGGGTCGATGAGGCGCTGGAGCGGAAGGGGCAGTCCTCGGTCGCCGTGGGCTTTCAGGGCCCCCCGATCGGAACGCGGGACTCGGCCACGATGCACGTGTTGTCGAGCGCGCTGACAATGATGGGAGGGAGACTGTGGCGAGCGCTGCGCGAACGGCCGCCGTTCGCCTACAGCGTCAGAGCAATGCCAGTCCCGGCTCGTGAGGGAGGTGCGCTCGTTGGCTACGTGACGACACCGCCCGGACAGGAGGAGGTCGCGGTCAACACCTTCGTCTCGGAGTTCTCCAGGTTGTCGCGGGACGGGCTCTCACACGACGAACTGGACAGGGGCCGGCGTTACCTTGCTGGGATGCTGGAGATCTCCATGCAGCGCGGTGCAACGAGGGCCGCGAGCTACGTATTCGCGGAAGTGGCCGGGATGGGCTACGAGCACATCGAGAGGCTGCCGAGCGTTGTGAGGGGAATCACCAACGATGACATCGTGCGCGTCGCTGGGCAGTACCTGACCGCGGAGGATGGACCGGCTTCGGTCATCCTCCGCGGTTAGTGTAGTTCATTTCTTCTGCACGGCGGGAGCTTCTCCGGCCCGGCGGTGGCTTCCGACGGCATCCGGGCCCAACGCACTACGGCATGGGTCTCTCTGCCGCGCCCGATTCCATCAGACCCTGAAGCTCCTCGGGTGCGTACCTGCCCCACAGGTCCATCAGGCCGTCGCGCTCTCGCGTCATGCCCAACCTCCCGTATATCGAGAGCAGTGGTCCGTAGAGTTCGCGTCTGTCGGGCTCCTGGCTGAGGACGTACTCGTAGGCGCGCACGGTCTCCTCGAAGTGCGTCAGCGCCTCCACCTCCTTGCCGTTGTGGGTGAGCCGCTCACCGATCATCATGTGAACGCCACCGTATCTCACCCATGTCTCGACGCGCTCAGGCTGAACCTCGAGCAGCTTCTCGGCCAGAGGCAGCGCCCTCTCCGGCTGCATCATGTGGACGGCGTAGATGGCAATGAGCCCGTTCAGAGCAGGACCGTAGCGCGGGGCGAACTTCAGAGCCAGGTTGTATAGGCGTACCGCCTCGTCCGCGTCGATCGGGCGCGACTGCATTGCCTTGAAGCCGAGGCGCGAGAAGCCGGCAGCGTAGTTGGTCACCAGACGCGTTGTCGTCGAAGGCTTGTAGATCTCGTCCATGACCCTCCAGCCGTCGTCGACGTCGATCAAGCTGTCATATCTGTAGTTCTCGAAGCAGTCCTCGTATGTCTTCTCGACGTTGATCATGTGGCGTCCCGTCTCCGGCTTGAGACGGAAGACCATTCCCTCCAGCTCGAGGTTGTCGTAGTAGCCCATGAAGTCGTCAACCGTGACGGCGAAGTAGATGGGTCTCCCTCCGTCGTTCTCCCGGATGATGTCGTGGAGCGTGATGTCTCTCAGTGTGATCAGCTTCATCTCACCTGTGTCGGCGTCGCGGGTCCAATAGGGCGTCATTCGCTCGATCTCGTCGTACGTGAAGCTCATCGGTACTCCGCGATCCTTCACCTGTTCGATGTACCAGTTGATCTGTATCAACGAGAGATTGACGATGTCCACGTCGGTGCGGATGCCCTCAACCTGCTGGAGGTACCAGAGCGGGAAGGTGTCGTTGTCCCCGTTGGTGATGATGATCGCATCCTCGTCGAGGAAGTTGATCATGTTCCAGGCGTAGTAGTACGCGACCTTGTTCCCGCTTCTGTCCATTGTGTGGTATTGCATGACGATGGGCAGGATCGCCAGCAGCAACAGCGCCGCCACCATGATGTTGCGGTAGGTGTTTCCCATCTTCCTGGCCCAGCGGACTACTGCTCCTGAGCCTATCCCCATCCAGATGGCGAGGCCGACGTACGACGGCACCCAGAAGTACTCGCGGGACCTGACTTCGTGGTCGGAGATGTTGAGGTAGAAGAGAAGCCCGATGGACGTGACGGCGAAGCCGACCAGCATCATGGCTGCCGTCCTTCTGTCGCGCCTGAGGTGTGTAATGGCGCCCCAGATGGCCATGAGGAACGGAGGAATGGACGCGAACCACAGCGCGGCTGGGAACACGGGGAACTGTATGCGGTAGTATCCCCAGAGGATCTTGAACTGATTGGCGAATGGCGTCCTTCGTGGGAAGAAACTCATCGGTTCGTACTGCTTGCGCCTCATCACGTCGAGGACCGCGCCCCACGTGTCAGGATCGGACTCGTTGATGGCGGGATTGAGACGGGCCCTTATGAGGAGATACGCGTGCGCCGAGAGAGCGATGGCTGCCAGGGTCACCGTTCCCAGCACCATCCTGGCCGGGATCTCGGGCTTGTCGATGACTCCCTTGCGAAGCAGGTGGACGAAGGAGTAGACGGCCGCCGCCGCCGCCGCGGCGCACCAGGCATACCAGACTCCCGCGGCGCCACCGTGCGCCGACGTCGTGGCAAAGAACAGAATAAGGCCTACTACGGTCAGTCCTATCAACAGCCACGAGGGCATGACCGCGGGATGTGTCTTCGGGTCCTTGGCGCGCTTTCCCTTGATCTTCTTTTGCTCGGGCCAGAGCGCCGGCACGGCGTAGAAGACATTCGTCGCTGCCCAGACGACCCACAGGCCCAGAGGTCCCCTGTACCAATCTACACCCTTCGAAAGAAGCACGAACCCCATCAGCAACGGCAGGCCGAGGAAGATGACCCCAAGGTAGTTCCTCTCGAAGAGGATCATGAAGAGCAGGATGCCAGGCGCCCACAGCAGGCTGCCCATGTGGATTCCGATCCCAACGGAGAGCAGGTACATGATCAGATACAGGTACCGTCTGTCCCTGGGTTCCTCGCGGACCTCCGACCACCTCAGGATCAGCCAGAGCGATCCCGTCATCACAAGCATGTTGGTGGCATACACCTCGGCCTCGAGCGCGTTCTCCCAGAAACTGTACGAGAACCCCGCGAAAAGGCACGCGGTAATGCCGGCCACGTAAGTGGGAAGACCGTCCTGGAAGCTCCGTACCGTGCCCTCCCATCGCTTGGCCATCTTCGTGATCGCAAGGTACAGGAACACGAGTGCCAGCGCCCCGCACATCAGCGACTCGAAGTTGACCGCCTGCGCCGGATTTGCGAACGGCAGTATCGAGAACAGCCTCGAGATGAGCGTGTAGATCGGAGATCCCGGTGGGTGACCGACACCAAGCGTGTAGCCGACGGCGATGAACTCCCCGTTGTCCCAGAACGCCACGACAGGCGCGGTGGTCATGAGGTACATGATCAGTGCAAAGGCTCCGACCGCCCACGCGATGATGCGATTCGTTCTCTCATGGTTGTACATCAGGTCTCCTCTAGGTTCCCGCTCCTTCAGCCGTTGCCGGTCTCAGAAGCTGTAAGAGCCTCTCCTTCAGCGCGCCGGGGGAGAGGCCCCTCGAGATCTGCCCCGCGAGCGCGAGCGATATCTCTCCGGTTTCCTCCGAGACGACCACCACCACGGCGTCCGTCTCCTCCGTCAGGCCGACGGCAGCGCGGTGACGCGTGCCGAGGGTGTGGACGAAGTATGGATTCTGGGAGAGGGGTAGCGTGCAGCGCGCGGCGACGATCTGGTTGTTATTGATGATGGCCGCTCCGTCGTGGAGAGGTGTCAGGGGTGTGAAGATGGACTCCAGCAGAGTGGACACCACCGGGGCGTTCAGCTGGACGCCGGTCTGGTAGTAGTTGCTCAGCCTGGCGGAGCGCTCGATGACCATCAGTGCGCCGGTGTTCTTCTGTGACATGGTCTTCGACGCGGCCACGACGGCGTCTATTGCCTCGTGCTCCTCAAGCTTGGCAAGCGGTCTCAGGAAGCGACTCTGCCCGACCTGGCCGAGCAATCTTCTGAGGTCGTCCTGGAACAGGATTACGAAAATGACGGCCCAGATACCCTTGAGGCCGGACATGAGCCAGTTCAGAGCGTCGAACTGGAGCCAGCGAGCGACGAATCCGATGACGACGATCACGAAGAGTGAGGTGAGCATCTGCATCGCGCGCCTTCCGCGCAGCAAAAGGAGCAGGTGGTACACGATAAAGGCGACTATCGCTATGTCGATGAGGTCGATCACGATTCTCCAGCTTGACATCGCTTCCCTCTCCGAACGGCGGGGTCCAGCTACGCGCGCCGCGGGAAGACCTGGTCGGGGCGGCTCCCGCTACCTTGCCCTACGTCACCCTCGCGTGGCCCGCTACGCGGACGACGAGATACACGCTTCCACTATTCGCACGGCGCGAGCCGTCGGCCTGACGTCGTGCACACGAATGATCCTTGCTCCCTGCGCAACGGCGTAGGCGGCCGTTGCGAGAGTCCCCTCGAGCCGTTCTCCCACGGGGAGGTCGAGCACGTTGCCTATGAAGCTCTTTCGCGACGGCCCCACCAGAATCGGCTTTCCAAGGACGGCGAGTTCCGGCAGGCGCTTGAGTATCGCCAGATTGTGTTCCGTAGTCTTTCCGAATCCTATTCCCGGGTCAACGGCAATCTGGTCATCACCTACCCCCGCAGAGGTGGCCCGTTCTATGGCCGCTTCAAGGAAGAACGCCACCTCGCCCATCAGATCACCGTAGGAGGGGTTCTCTTGCATTGCTAGCGGAGTTCCCTGCATGTGCATCAGTACGGCCGCCGCGCCTGCGTCAGCCGCCACGCGGCCTATCCGTGGCTCCGCCGTGAAGGCCGTGATGTCGTTCACGATCGAGGCGCCGGTTTTGAGTGCCTCATCGGCGACACGGGCACGGCAGGTATCGATGGAGAGGGGGCCGTCCCACTCGTCGACCAGACGCTCGATCACGGGCATCACGCGCCTGAGCTCCTCGTCCTCGGTCACGGGTTCTGACCCGGGCCTGCTGGACTGTCCACCGATGTCTATGATATCGGCGCCCTCTTCGATCATGGCGAGAGCGCGCTCGACGGCCGCGGTGGGGGTAAGGTAGTCGCCGCCGTCGGAGAACGAATCGGGGGTGGTGTTGATAATGCCCATGATGTGGACCCGCTCGCCTAGGTCCAGCGTGTACCGTCCTGCTCGCAGGACAGAACCCCCCGGCCCATCGAGTGTGTCGAGCAGCTCGACGATGCGCTCGCCAAGTTCTGGAAGCCCGAACGGCTGCCAGGACAGCTTCCGTGTGAGCTCGCGCATCTGTCTGGGTGTTCCCATAATGAGAACGTCGGTCGAGTCCACCGCGTGCGTGATCACGTCCTTCGCTACGGCGGCGTCACCGCCGAGAGAAAGCATCTGTTGTTTGAGAACGTGCGCGGCGGGAACAGTGGCGCCGGCGACCTTGATGACAAGCGTGCGCGCCTTCCCCTCCATCGCATCGATGCCGCCCTGGCAGACGCCGATCTTCAGCATCTCTCTCGCGGCGTCCTCACGCGATCTGATGAGCAGTGCTCGTGGGGAAAGGACGTCGGTCATGGGTTACTCTGTCGGGGGTTCAACGTCTTGGGGCGAGGCGGACGCATCCGGCGCGGAGGCCGCGGATTCGTCCTGCCCGTCGCCGGACGAGGCGTCCTCGCCGGCTTCTTCGGCGGGGTCGGCCTCACTCTTCACGGCGACACCGAACAACGTGTTGACGTCATCTCCGGTGAGCGTCTCGCGCTCAAGGAGAGCCTCCGCCAGCAGGTTCAGCTTGTCGAGGTTGGCCGCCAGGAGTTTCTCGGCGCGGTCACTTGCCGCGTCAACCAGGCCTCGAATCTCCTTGTCGATCAGCACGGCCGTGGCTTCGCTGTGGTCCTTGACCCTGCCTATCTCCCGGCCGAGGAAGATCTGGTTGTCTTCCTTCCCGAAGGTAACAGGTCCGAGCACCTCGCTCATGCCCCACTCGCACACCATCCGCCGCGCGATCTCCGTTGCGTAGCTGATATCCTGCGCCGCGCCTGTGTTAATGTCGGTGAGAGCGATCTTCTCGGCGGCGCGTCCTCCGAGGGCGCTGGTCAGCGTGTTCAGCCAGTACTGCCTGCTGTAGTTGTGCCTCTCGTCCACGGGAAGGAAGTGCGTTATCCCGAGGGCGTGACCTCTGGGGATGATCGTGACCTTGTGTATGGGATCGGTCCCGGGCGTTAGCCACGACACGAGCGCATGGCCGGCCTCGTGGTAGGCGGTCGTCTTGACCTCGTCGGCGGAGAGGATAACGCTCTTCCTCTCCGTGCCTAGCATTATCTTGTCCTTGGCTTCCTCGAAGTCGCTCATCTCGACGGCATCGTGCCCGACGCGCGCGGCCCGGAGCGCCGCCTCGTTCACGAGGTTCGCCAGGTCCGCGCCGGACAGGCCCGGCGTTCCGCGAGCGATGATGTGGAAATCAACCTTCTCGTCCAGCTTGACGTTCCGCGCGCTCACCTTGAGAATGCCGACCCTTCCCAGCAGTTCGGGGCGGTCGACGACTATCTGCCGGTCGAACCTGCCTGGACGAAGAAGCGCCGGATCCAGCACGTCCGGCCGGTTGGTGGCGGCCAGTAAGATCACGCCCTCGTTGGACTCGAACCCGTCCATCTCGACCAGAAGCTGGTTGAGGGTCTGCTCGCGCTCGTCGTGACCGCCGCCAAGGCCGGCGCCTCTCATGCGCCCCACGGCGTCCATCTCATCGATGAATATGATACACGGGGCGTTGGTCTTGCCCTGCTCGAAGAGGTCACGCACACGCGACGCGCCGACACCGACGAACATCTCCACGAAGTCGGACCCGCTTATCGACAGGAATGGGACGTTGGCCTCACCGGCTACCGCGCGGGCGAGGAGGGTCTTCCCGGTACCGGGAGGGCCGATCAGAAGCGCACCCTTCGGTATCTTGCCGCCCAGTCGCTGGAATTTCTTGGGTTCCCGGAGGAACTCGACGATCTCCTGCAGCTCCTGCTTCGCCTCGGGCAGTCCGGCGACGTCGTCGAACGTCACCTTTGGACGGTCCTCGGTGAGAAGCCTGGCGCCGCTCTTCCCGAAACTGAATGCCTTGCCCGGGCCGCCACCACCTCGCATGGTCCTCATTATGAAGATCCAGAACACCACTATTACCGCAAGCGGCAGGATCGAGAACACCACGCTGCCCCAGTTGGTCGACGGAGGAAGCCCCTGGACCACGGCGTTCGGGTTGTGCTCCCGGATGACACCGAAGAGATCCGGATCGTCGGACAGGAGCCAGGTCTCGAATTCGATGAAATCGACGGGGCCGCCGTTCAGCCTGACGGTTGAAGTCGTGGCGAGTTCACCCTCGACATGGCGGTCGGAGATGTTGACCGCCGCGAGATTGCCCGCCTCGATCTCCTCGATGAACCTCGAGTAGGAGATCTCGACGCGGGTTTCCCTGGTCTGGAAGTAGAGATTGAACCCCATGAAGACAATGAAGCTGGCGATGATCCAGAGCATCAAGGGATGGCGGGATCGCGGGTTGGGTACGATCCTCTTCGCGAGGTCGCCGCGCTTGTCGCGCTTCTCGTCCTCGTCCTTCTTGTCCTGGCCCCAGCGGGGCTGCTGATCTTCCGAGTGGAATCGCATGAGTTTGGTTCCCGAGGCGGCGGAGTTAGTGTCCGTGTGGGCCCCATTCTGCGACCCGCACCTGTTTCCGTGCTCTATCCTACGGGATCTCTTCGTCTTCGAGCACCGCGATATGAGGAAGGTTGCGGTACTTCTGTGCCAGATCGAGTCCATACCCGATGACGAACTTGTCGGGTATCACGAAGCCCACGTAGTCGAGGTTGATTTCGACCTCTCTGCGGCCGCGCCTGTCCAGCAGCGTACAGATCTTCACGCTCGTCGGGTGTCTGGTCTCGAGGTTCTCGATGATGTACTGAAGCGTGTGTCCGGTGTCGATGATGTCCTCTATGATGAGAACGTGCCTGCCCTCGATGCTCTGCGACAGGTCCTCGAGGATTCTGACCACGCCCGTGCTCTTGGTGCCGTCCCCGTAGCTCGACACTTCCATGAAGTCGATCTCAATGGGGATCTGCGTCGCCCTGATGAGATCGGCGAGAAATATCACGCCGCCCTTCAGGACGTTGACGAAGACCGGGGGCTCGTCGGCGTAGTCCTCAGAGATGCGCGCCCCGAGTTCAGCGACTCTGTCCTGTATCTGCTTCTCAGACAGCAGTATCTTTCCGAGTTCCAGGGGACCCCTCCGATGTGCGTGCCCTTAGAGCAAGAACCATCTTCGTGTTGTCGGTCACCGGAGCCCGGGCCGAGCGCCGAATGCCGACAACCCACAGAATACCCGTTTCATCGAACAGGACCGGGACGGACGGTCTGAAACTGAAGGCGATCTTCGAGTTGACGAAGAGCTCCTTCAGACCCTGTGTCCCTTCCATTCCGAACGGCTGGAACCTGTCGCCCTCCCTCTTGGAGCGTATCTTGAGCGGAGGCGAGAGTTCGTTCCAGTCGAAGAGCGCAAGATCTTCGTTGGCCTCGGTCGGACAGCACCCCAGTTCGGAACGGGGCAGGAGCTCAGCGGTCACCGTGAGCCCGGCGTCAGCGAACGCAGCCGTCCCAGGCACGTCGAGGGCCTTCTCTTCGGCAGTGGGAGGCCCGTCGCCATGCGAGAACACGACGCACCCGTGTTCGAGTCGAGCACGGGCGCGATCCGGAAGTTCTACGGATGCCCCGACATCGCCCTCCCTCAGCATGCTCAGAAGGTTGTCAACGTGACGAGAGGCAAGAGGGGGGAGATCAGGGCGGAGGAATTCGAAGACCCTCCGGAAAACGCTCCTCTGCAAAGCTTCATCGTAGCCAGTGAGCTTGCGCAAATCAAGGACAAACTGCCCAACCCGCGCTGTTTTCAGCACTTCTGGGAGCGCCAGGTCCGTCAGTCTCCCGAAGTGAGCGGACACGTCCGCCATTGTCGAGCCGAGGTTCACGAGCGACCGCGAGATTTGCGGATTGTAGTGCGCAAGCTGCGGGAGCAGGTCGTTCCTGATCTTGTTCCGGAGGTACTTCGATTCGAGGTTGCTCTCGTCAATGCGGAAGGGAAGATCGTGCTCCGACAGGTAATTCTCGATCTCTGAGCGCCAGCACGCGAGAATCGGCCGGATGATGATCCCCTCGCGCTTGGGAGGGATGCCGGCGAGACCGTCGGGTCCGGCGCCACGCAGCACGCGCATCAGTACTGTTTCCGCCTGGTCGTCGGCGTTGTGCCCCGTCGCGATGCGCTGGCAGTACTCGAGTTTGGAGGTCTTCACGAGGAACTGATACCGCAGGACGCGTGCTGCTTCCTGTGCCGACATGGCGTTCGACATTAGGAAGCGCGGCACGTTCTCCTCATGACAGAAGCAGGGAACATCGAATCGCTCGGCGAGGCTTGTCACGAATTCGGCGTCGCGACGCGATTCCTCGCCGCGGAACTGATGGTCGAGATGTGCGACCTTGACCTCGAATCCCATCTTCTCACGGAGGCTCAGCAGTATGTGCAGCATGCAGACGGAATCCGGTCCCCCGGACACGGCTACGAGGACGGCGTCTCTGGGAGAGACCATTCGATACCGCTCCATGGTCTTCCGGACAGTCGATACGAGATTGCCCATACGGCTCCATACCTTCCACAAAGCGGAGGCCCTCCGGCGTTGAGCGAGAGGGCCCCTATCTGGTAGCGGTGCAGGGACTCGAACCCCGGACACACGGATTATGATTCCGTTGCTCTAACCAGCTGAGCTACACCGCCCTGGTATTCCGCCTCGGCGCGCACTGGCGCGCCTACGCTTCTAAGGTATTGTAGCCTCGGCCAAGCGGTCAGTCAACCCGGAAGGGCCGGCGGCAGGAAGAGCCCCGCGCCGTCTCTGTCGGCGGTTCGTGGAGGCGCCACAAGGACCGGATCGTCGCAACCAAATCTGGCTTCGTGCATCAAATCATCTGTGTAGTGTGGTTGATGTTGTCGCGTGTGGTCGGGGCTCGGATTCCTTCTGGCCCCCTCGGGTCGCACCGGACGCCTTCCGACATTGCGAGCCGGCTGTGGCGGTGGGTGATGGGATGGCCGTGTCGGCGGAGCGGCACCGCGACACCGTAGGATTCGTAGAGAGACAATCAGGAGGTAGTGCAACAGCTATGAGGCTAGACCGTTTCACACTGAAGGCCCAGGAGGCCGTGCAGGCAGCACAGAATCTCGCCGCCGAGCGGAGCCAGCAGGAGATCACCCCCGAGCACCTGCTGATCGCGCTGCTCGAGCAGCACGAAGGTATAGTCATCCCCATTCTTCAGCGGTTGGGCGCCGACGTCGGCCGGATCAGGAACGAAGCGCAGGCGGCCGTAGAGCGGGTACCCGAGGTCCACGGCGCCACCGGGAGTACCTACGCGTCCGCCGCTCTCGAGTCCGTGCTGGGTGCTGCCTGGAACGAGGCGCAGCAGCTCAAGGATGAGTACGTCAGTACAGAGCACATACTGATCGCGATCGCGGAGGAGGCGGACACGCCCTCAGGCGTGGCGCTCAGAGGTGGCGGCGCGACTCGCGAGAACATCTTCAAGGTGCTGAAGGACATACGCGGCACCCAGCGCGTGACTGACCAGAACCCGGAGGAGAAGTACCAAGCGCTGGCGCGCTACAGCAACGACCTTACCGATCTCGCCCGTGCGGGCAAGCTCGACCCCGTCATCGGCCGCGATGAGGAGATCCGTCGTGTCATCCAGGTGTTGTCCCGGAGGACCAAGAACAATCCCGTCTTGATAGGAGAGCCCGGTGTAGGGAAGACGGCGATCGTGGAGGGGCTCGCGCAGCGCATCGTCGCCGGGGACGTGCCGGAGGGTCTCAAGAACAGGCGGGTCAACGCGCTCGACATGGGTGCCCTGATCGCCGGAGCGAAGTACCGCGGCGAGTTTGAAGACCGCCTGAAGGCTGTGCTCAAGGAGGTAGAAGAAGCACAGGGTGAGGTCATCCTCTTCATCGACGAGATGCACACCATCGTGGGCGCCGGAGCGGCCGAGGGCGCCGTTGACGCCGCCAACATGCTCAAGCCGGCGCTCGCTCGCGGAGAGCTCCACGCTATCGGCGCGACGACCCTCGATGAGTACAGGAAGCACGTTGAGAAGGACGCGGCTCTCGAGCGGCGCTTCCAGCCCGTCATGGTGGGCGAGCCCACGGTCGAAGACACGATAGCGATTCTTCGCGGACTCAAAGAGCGCTACGAGGTACACCACGGGGTGCGCATTCAGGACGCGGCGCTCGTGGCGGCGGCCCGGCTGTCGAATCGCTACATCACGGGCAGGTTTCTTCCTGACAAGGCAGTCGATCTCATCGACGAGTCGGCGTCACACCTCAGGATGGAGATCGACTCGATGCCGCAGGAACTCGATCGGGTGGAGCGGCGCATGATACAGCTCGAGGTCGAGCAGAAGGCGCTCCAGAAGGAGACTGACGCGCGGTCGAAGGAGCGTCTCGAGAAGGTGGAGGCTGAGCTGGCGGACCTGAAAGAGAACTCCTCCGAAATGAGGGTTCAGTGGGAGAACGAGAAGGAAGCCATTGGGACGATTCGCGAGACCAAGGCCGAGATCGAGGCGGCGAAGTCGGAGTACGAGCGGGCGGAACGCGAGGGAGACCTCAATAGGGCGGCAGAGCTGCGCTACGGTCGGCTGACCGAACTCGAAAAGACGCTCGACGACGGCAACGCGAAGCTCGCCCTTCTCCAGAGCGGGCGGCAGATGCTCAAGGAAGAGGTGGGTGAGGACGACGTAGCAGAGGTCGTTGCGATGTGGACCGGGATCCCCGTCGCGCGGATGCTCGAGGGCGAACGGGAGAAGCTGCTTGAGATGGAGGCGCGTCTCCACCTGCGTGTCGTGGGTCAGGACGAGGCGATATCGGTCGTGTCAGATTCGGTCCGCCGAGCAAGGGCTGGTCTACAGGACCCGGGGCGTCCGATAGGTTCGTTCATATTCATGGGGCCGACCGGCGTCGGGAAGACCGAGTTGGGACGCGCTCTTGCGGAGTTCCTCTTCGACGATGAGGACGCGATGGTCCGCATCGATATGTCGGAGTTCATGGAGAAGCACTCGGTCGCGCGCCTCATCGGGGCGCCTCCGGGCTACGTGGGATACGAAGAGGGTGGGTACCTGACGGAGGCCGTCAGGCGACGTCCCTACTCCGTGATCCTGTTGGACGAGATAGAGAAAGCCCATCCAGACGTGTTCAATGTGCTCCTCCAGATCCTGGACGACGGGCGGTTGACCGACGGCAAAGGACGGACCGTAGATTTCACGAACACGATGATCATAATGACGTCCAACGTCGGGAGCGAGTGGATAGGTGAGCTCGGCGCGGACGAAGAGGACGAGATGCGCAGGCGCGTGACGGACGCTCTGCGCGCGCAGTTCCGCCCCGAGTTCCTCAACCGCGTCGACGAGATGGTCATCTTCAAGTCACTGTCGCTCGATCAGATCAAGGAGATCGTCGACATTCAGCTGCGACGGCTGAAGGAGCTTCTGTCCGAGCGGAAGATGGATGTGGAGCTGACCGACGCGGCTAGAGAGATGATCGCGCGAGAGGGATTCGATCCCGTGTACGGAGCACGTCCGCTGAAACGTGCGCTCCAGCGTGAGGTGCAGAACCCGCTGGCGGTGAGGATTCTGGAGGGGGAGTTTGAGGACGGGGACACGATTCTAGTGGACGTCAAGGATGGAGGTGCGACCTTCTCCGTGAAGGAGTAGGCCTGGTCGAGTCCGACCGTTCCAGCGCCCTATCCGGTGATGATCCTGGCTACTCTGAGCAGTTCCAGGTCGACCTCCTTCTTCTGGCTGCAGACGTCGGCGAGAGGCACGAGCGCCATCTCGTCACACACGATCCCGATCATCTGAGCGCTGGCCCCGGACGCCACGGCGTCGACGGCGGCGCAGCCCATACGGCTCGCGATCGTTCGATCGAAGGACGTCGGCGAGCCGCCACGCTGCACGTGGCCGACGATACTAACCCTGTAGTCGTAACCAGTACGTTCCCGGACCGCCGCGGCGAATGCGGTTGCGCCGCCTTCGTAGGCTCCCTCGGCGACCACGACGATGAAGCTTGTCTTCCCGCGCTTCCTGCCCTCCGCGAGAATACGACAGGCGGAATCGATGTCGAATGCGACCTCGGGGATCGCGATCTCCTCCGCGCCACCTGCCAACCCCACCTCGAGCGCTATCGCGCCGCAGTACCTGCCCATCACCTCTATGAAGAAGATCCTGTCGTGGGAGTCAGCCGTGTCGCGGATCTTGTCGATGGACTCGAGCGCGGTGTTCACGGCCGTGTCGAAACCGATGGTGTCGTCGGTTCCCGGGATGTCGTTGTCGATGGTCCCGGGAATGCCGACGACGGGCACACGGTGCTCATTCGTCAGGTCCATGAGTCCGCGGAAGGTGCCGTCGCCGCCAATGCCTATCAGTGCGTCGACACCCGCGTCGGCGAGCTTCCTGGCCGCCTCGGCTCTGCCGTCCGCCTTCCTGAAAGCCTCAGATCGGCTGGTCTTGAGAATGGTCCCACCGAGCTGGATGATGTTCGACACGGAAGTGACGTCGAGGTTGATGAAGTCGCCGGCGATGAGACCCGTGTAGCCTCGGCGGATGCCGGTGACGCTGATGCCGCGCGCCAACGCGGTCCTGACGACCGCCCTGATGGCGGCGTTCATGCCGGGGGCGTCGCCTCCGCTTGTGAACACACCGACATTCATAACATCAGCCATGAACAGGTGTCTCCTCCCGGCTCGTGCCGGGCGTTTCGGTCTCGTCTCATCAGGAGTGGGATCAAGAGAGCTACTTCAGGAGGATCATCTTCCTGGAAGCGCTGAACTCCGGGGCGTCCAGGCGGACGAAGTAGATCCCGCTCGCCACGCTGCGCCCGCGGCTGTCGCGGCCGTTCCAGGTCACGCTGTGAGTGCCCGGATCGTGGTGACCGGAGTATAGCGTCGCTACACGCCTGCCCGCAACGTCGAAGACGCAGATGTCGACGACCCCACCACCGGCGGGAATGTCGTAGTCTATCGACGTGACGGGGTTGAACGGATTGGGCGAGCTGTGGCCGAGCCGGAACATCGCCGGGATCGGCTCCTCGTGTCCGACGGGGTCGCGCCCACCGGCATGTGGGTCGGGGGGTGCGGTCAAGTAGGGCCAGTAGCGGACGTAACCAATGAAAATCCTGCCGACCGGTGGAGCCGCCCCCCACCAGTTGTCCCTGATCTGTATCGGGAACTCGCCGTCCGTGTAGTTGGCGACGGCGGCCGTCTCGTTGTTCATAACGCTGTTGTTCCCCGCGTCCTCGTGGATCAGATCCCCCAGATTTGGAGTCGCTCCCGACTCCACGGAGACCCCGACGGTGTTGCCGGAGATGGTGGTCCAGCAGATCATGGGTGCTGAAAGCCTGCGACACAAGATGCCGTCCAGCGAGTTGTCCGTGATCGTGCACGCGTTGAAGCTCGGTGACGACGTATGAACGAGCGCGCCGTGCCCCGCGTTCAGGCTCATGGTGCACGAGTCGACCGAGACGTCCGAGCACCCGTAGCACACGAGGCCGCTGCCGTCCGTCGTGTTCGTGAAGGAGTTGCTCAAGATGTTGTGGGACGCGTAGTCGTCGCACCAGAGTCCCGCCGTGACGTTTCCGTCGAAGATGCAGTCCGTGATGGTCCCGCTGCCGCCGCTCAGATGCAGGCCCAGGCTTTCCGACTGCGAGAAGTCACTTGCGGTCGCGTTGAGGGTGCACTCTGTCAGGTGGGCGCCGACAACGTTCTCATACACACTGCAACCATTCAGGACGATCGTGGCCTTGTTCCCGCGAATACCCACGGCCGCGCCCGAGATGAGACACGACGAGAGATCAGCGGACGACCCGGTCTTCAGGTCGATCCCGGCCCAGCTGTCGGGCGTACGGCTCTCGTTCGGTCGCAGGATGATCGGAGCGTCAGGGTGTCCGACAGCGAACAGCTGACCGTAGACCGCCAGCGACGGCGAAGCGTCGTTGGCGAACTCCAGTACGGCGTCCGGGAGAACCGTCACCGCGGCGCTCTGCTCAATGGTAACGTCACCGGTGATAAGGTACCTTCCGAACAGCGTTGCGCCTTCCTGTATGCTGCCCGCGAAGGGTTGGATCAGGATCCCGTTTCGCGCGTGATTACCCCCGGCGCCCTGCCACTCGACGGCCGGCTCGAAGGAAGTTCCGTCGAATTCAAACACGAAGACTCGTCCTTCACAGGACGACACGCATGCCTCCAGGGCTCCGTCGCCCGTGAGATCGGCGACAAACGGGGAGGCGCACCCCGCACCGGGTACGGGAATGGGCGCCACTAGCCAGTCGCCGTCTGAGTCGAGCATGTGCAGGAGACCCTCTGCCGTCAGGACGACGATTTCCATCCCAGTGTCGCCCCTCAGGTCCGCGATAGCGAGTGAAGCCGTGGGTCGCGAGTGAAGTGGAGAACTCCAGATCTCTGCGCCGTCCCTGAGTGCGTAGATCGTTCCAGCCGCGGAGCCGGTCACGACATCGGCGATACCGTCGGAGTCGATGTCACCGATGGCGAGCGACACCGCCGTGGTGTCCAGGGCGGCGGTCCAGCTCTCGGTGCCGTCCTCAGCGTTGAGGCAGTACACGCCCTCACCGATGGCCGCGATCTCGAGCATGCCGTCGTCATCGAGGTCGGCAAGTCCCAGGGCGCCAATGGCGCCCGCGCTCAGCTGGACCGGCGGCCACAGCTCGACCGGCGGGATCTGCGCGCACGAGATGGCACCCACCTGTCCCCCGACCGTGCCGAAGACGAAGTCGGCAATCCCGTCCTGGTCGAAGTCACCGGCCGCGGGTGTCGCGCTGACCGGGTCACCCGAGGGCAGAGAGTGGGACCATATCAGCACCCCGTCCTCGTTCACCGCGATGATCTTTGAGCTTCCTCCAAAGAACATCTTCGTTGCGAGGATGACATCGAGGTCGCCATCCGCGTCCGCATCTGCCAGCACGGGGGAACCGACCGGATCATCTGTAATGATGTTCCAGAGGACCTGCCCCTCCGAATCGAACGCCGCTAGTCCCATTCGTCTGGTGGCGATGATCTCGTTCACGCCGTCGCCGTCAAGGTCTCCCACGGCCGGTGCGATTTCCGGGCCGTAGTCGACCGGGGCCGTCGCGGGGTCGGTGACCCACAGGGTCTGACCAGACTGTGTGAGCGCACGAACGCTGGCCTCAGCTTCCATGAGGAAGACGTGTGTTTCCGCTCCGTTGAGGCGCGCCACGCACGGCCCGAAGGCGTCGACGCCCGTGTCCGCCGGGAATCCGATCACGTGCGGGTAGACGTAGATGTTGAAGGTGACCGTGTTGTTGCCCTCTTCGATCTCGTCGATCGTCCCGTCCGGGTCGACTGTGACGTCGAGCATATGCCACGCGCCCGAGAGCGCGGGGATCACTGCCGTCACAGACTCTGACGACCAGCCGCCCATCGAGGGGATGACGATGTCCTGAGAATAGGAACCGGCCGAAGACACATCGGTCACACGAACCAGCACGTCCGTGGCCGTCAGCGTGCTGGTGTTCCTCACGGTGATCTCGATCGTCAGGTTGTCACCGACTGCTGGAAGTTCAGGAGTGACCACGATCTCGTGCGGTCTCGCGACGAGCTCAGGCATATCGGTTGGGGTGGCGTTCCATCTGTAGATCAGCGTCGGGTCGCCGAAGAGATTGAAATGGCGTGCATAGTCAACGCTCCCGCCGTCCTGAAGGTGCAGGAGCTTCGCCATGGCCATGGTCTCGCCGAGGAAGACGCTGTTCTCGGTGAACATGGCCCGGTAGATGCTCTTGGTCAGCGTCCGGAACATGCCACCGTCGCTGGCGCGCGGTGACGCCAGGCACGCGACGGCGCCCCTGCCTGCTGTGTTGACTATCTGCTCGGCGAAACAGTCGTAGGAGCCGGTCTGGTCGATCTCCGTGGTATTGTCGTACCATCCAGTCATGCACGCCATCGACAGCACGATCGGCAGCCGGTCGGCGTTGTTCATGAGCGGGATGTCGGTGGTGTCGATGACCTTGTACCACGACGAGATCCATCCGTCTCCCGCGTAGTTGACCATCAAATGGCCCTCGTTGAAGGCCTCAACAACGTCCACGGAGCAGCTGTGGTTGTTCTCGTAGTCGTGTCTGTAGATCCGGTCGACCGCCCAGTCGTCCGGCATGAGTTCTTCGTATTCGTCGAACAGCGTTACGTAGTCGTCCTTGATCGTGTAGAAGAGTCCCGAGACGAGGAGCGTGCTCTCGCACCACGGTTCTCCATCGGGAAGGGGCATGTAGTTCGCGGACTTGGCGACGACGGCGATCAGTTCGTTCACATTCCCGATAGAGAGGCGACCTATCATAACGTCCTCGAAGTCGTCGTCTCCGCTGACGCACGCGTAGTAGTGGTCGGACGCTACCTCCGTCCCGCCGTAGCCGTCGTACGTGGGGATCATCACGGCGGTGTTGTCGTCTGAGTAGGCGTCGCCAACGAGGAGGACGAACCCGAGATGCCCGTCACCAAAATGCGCGGCCGACTGCGTCTCGTAGACGTCCTGTATGAAACCGTGCAAGCTCTCCGAGGTGAGCTCCGCCAGAGCGGAAGCGCCGACGACGCCGACGTTGAGCCCCAGGTACGACGAGTGATGGGCCGCGTAAGTGTGCAGAATCGGCGAGGAGTGTAGTTCATCCGCGACGACCACAAGCATGTCGATGCCGGCCGAAGCGCAGTCCTCCACCGAGTAGCAGTAGGTTACGTTGCCGCGGCGTTCCCCGGCGGACGAGGGCGGTTCCCACACCCGTGCCTCGCTGCCGGACGCGCTGTAGTTGAGAACCGCGCGCTCGCAGACGCCGGTGAATGGGCCGGTGTTCCTCGAGACAGGTCCACGCGCTCCTTCAGGAGCGACGAGGATCTCGATGCTTCCCGAGAGGCCTCGGCGTGCTTGTGCGGACCGGATGAGGCCTGCGTCGATGGCGACCACGGCCACCGTCTGCTCGCGGATGCGGACGATGTCCTCCACCCATGCGAGTGTCGCTGCCTGGTCCTGTGGCAGGCGGAGGCCCGAGAGAACGACGGCCTCCACTATCGCGCCGTCGCAGTCGGGCAGGGCGACGAGTCTTCTTGATACACCGGCGGACTCGTCATCCCGTTGGGTCAAACACGACAAAAGCCAGCGCTCGTCGGCCGCGCCAGCCTCGTGGTCGTTCGCGCTCGTGAGCGCTATGGTCGTTGATGCAGGCGCTCGCATCTCTGCCTGGGCGGCCGCCGCAAACAGCGTGCCGCCGATTGCGCCTGCAAG
>JAUVLG010000019.1 GCA_030595835.1 Candidatus Eiseniibacteriota bacterium
CGGCGGGCCCATAGCTCAGCGGTAGAGCAGCGGACTCATAATCCGTAGGTCCTTGGTTCGAATCCGAGTGGGCCCACCAAGAATACCAGGCCATGGGGGCGATTAGCTCAGTTGGTTAGAGTGCCGGTCTCACATACCGGAAGTCACTGGTTCAAATCCAGTATCGCCCACCATACTCGGGAACAGATCAGAATGTGTCCGTCGCGAACTCCTGCTCCCGGCGCGAGCGGCAGGAATGGGAGTCCGCGTGCAGCATCGCGTCTGCAGGCGCGTCAACAGAGTGGTATCGTGCGGAAGCCCGCAGGTCGACGCAGGTGTGCCCGACCGGGCGCGCCTGTTGTTTGCGTCCACCCGCGGCCGTGGGCATCGTCTCTTTAGGGGGAACTAGTGCTTGAGCAACTTGAGCTTCTGCTCGAGCTTCAGAAGAAGGACATCGATCTCGCCGATATGTTGAGGCAGGGCGAGCTGCTTCCCGTTCGCATCGACGAGTTGGAGAGCGAGCGAGAGCGCGTCCGGGCCGCTCATCAGGTGAAGGAACTCGCGCTGGCTGAGGCGAGGAAAGAGCGCCAGCACGAGGAGAGTGAGCTTGAGGACGCCACGGTGCGGATCAACGACCTCAAGGCCAAGCAGCTTCTCATCAAGACCAACGCGGAATACGCGGCCCTCACTCACGAGATAGCGTTCGCCCAGCAGAGCATCTCGGATCTCGAGGACGGCATCCTCAAACTGCTTGAGGAGACAGAGGAGCTGGCGGCGGATCTGGAGCAGGCCGGTACCGATCTGGCCGAAGTTGAGCGCGGCATTGATGAGAACGTGAGCGAGCTCCGTGCAAGGCTCGACGAGTTGAACGACAAGGTGGTCGTCAAGGAGGACGAACGGCAGCGGATAGCGATGCGGGTCGACGCGCCGCTGCTCAGGCGGTACGAGGGCATCTTCAGGAGCAAGGGCGACTGCGCGCTGGCGTGTGTGGAGAATGGCGCGTGCTCCGGGTGCTACATGAGCCTGCCTGCTCAGACCATCATCGAGGTCAAGCGGACCACCGGTTTCAAAGAGTGCGACAGCTGTGGACGGATCCTCTACTGGCGGCGGGAGACGGACGGTGGGTAGGAGAGAAGAGGGTTTCATCAGGGCGATCGCAGCTGGACGCACGCTGCAGGAGGCGGCCCACGACGTTGGTCTTCCCGAGGAGCGGGCAGCGGCCTTCCTCGAGAGCGTGGCCGTATTCGCGGGCTCGGTTACCGCGCCGATGGAGTTCGGTCTTCCCGAGGCCGTCGCCTCCGATTCCGGAGCCGGCGACGTCGCGGCATCTCGGCAATCGTACGCCGAGGTTGTCATATATACGGATGGCGCATCCAAGGGGAATCCCGGCCCGTCGGGGGCAGGCGGAGTCATACTGACTCCTGACGGTGAGACCATCGAGGAGTTCCGCGAGCACCTCGGACGGACGACGAACAACGTGGCTGAGTACGAGGCCGTGAGAATCGGACTCGCGAGGGCTCTGGCCCTGGGTGCACGGCGCGTCACCGTGCGGCTCGACAGCGAGCTCGTCTCGAATCAGCTCACCGGGCGCTACAGAGTCAAGGACACGAAGCTCATAGATCGGTACCTCGAGGTCGGACAGCTGCTCTCCCGTCTGGATTCGGTGAGGTTCGAGACCATACCGAGGGAGAAGAACACCAGGGCCGACAAGCTGGCGCAGATCGGCGCTCGGATGGGACGCTGATCCCATCCCGGAGGGCGCAGGGGCCCGCGCAGTTCCGGGGACGCACTCGCGACCCCGACGGCGCGCGGTCCAGAGGTGTGCAGAGATCGGACGGAGTAGACCAGGCGGTCGCGGGTGGCCCACGGGCTCACCTGAGGAAAGTCCGAGCTCCACAGGGCAGGGTGCTGGGTAACTCCCAGTGGGAGCGATCCTAAGGAAAGTGCCACAGAGAGGGAAACCGCCTAAGGTCCCCGGCAACGGGGTCCCGGCAAGGGTGAAAAGGTGAGGTAAGAGCTCACCAGTGTTCCCGGTGACGGGAGCAGCTTGGTAAACCCCACCCGGAGCGAGATCAAATAGGAGAGGAGAAGCTGCCCGCTTCGCTACAACTCTCGGGTAGGTCGCATGAGGCGTCGGGTAATCGGCGTCCCAGATGAATGATCGCCGCGGAAGGTAACACTTCCGACAGAACTCGGCTTACGGTCTGCTCCGTCTGTACTGTTTCCACCCCGGCCCTTTCCTCTCACGGCGCGCGCACGCTCCGGTCGGGATGGAAGCCCCGGCACTGATCGACGATATCGGCAGTCCCCACGCGGAAGAGGAGAGACGCTTGAAGCGCCGATGGAGACTTCCGGACGAGGACCAGCAGGCCCGAGCGATCGAACTCGCGACCGAGATGGACGTTCCGCGAGCGTTCGCGGCTGTGCTCGTCCGGCACGGGGTGACGAGCGCCGAGGAGGCGCACGCGTTTCTTCACCCTGACCGTGAGATCCTCAACGACCCGTTCCTGCTCCCCGACATCGAGCCCGCACTCGAGCGCCTGAGACTGGCCGTCGACGAGAAGCAGAAGGTCTTCGTCTGCGGCGACTACGACGTTGACGGCATAACCTCCGTCGTAGTGGTCAAACGGTGCCTCGAGGCCGCCGGACTCGACGTCGGTTTCTACATCCCAAACAGACTTACGGACGGCTACGGGCTCTCTGAGAATGGAGTTCGGATTGCGCGTGATAGCGGTGTCAAGCTGATCGTGACGGTCGACAGCGGTGTGACGGGACACGCGGAGATCGCTCTGGCGAAGAGCTTCGGGATCGACGTCATCGTCACCGATCATCACGAACCTCAGGACGAGCTGCCGGATGCTGTCGCCGTCGTAGACCCCAAGAGGAAAGACTCCAAGTACCCGTACCCGCACCTGGCCGGTGTGGGCGTCGCGTACAAGGTCATGGCGGCGCTCGCGCGGGACTACCGCGACGTTGCTCACGCGATAGAGGAGATCATCGATCTGGTTGCCGTCGGGACCGTCGCCGACATCGTCCCGCTCGATTCCGAGAACCGCGTGCTGACCACGCTGGGGCTGGAACGGCTCAGGAGAACGAGCAACCTGGGGCTCAGGGCGCTGATGGAAGTGGCCGGTGTGGAGCCCGCACGTGCGCAGGCCCCGCACATCGGATTCGCGCTGGGGCCCAGGCTGAACGCCGCCGGTCGACTGGGCGACGCCAGCATCGGCGTCGAGCTGCTCACGACCGAGGACGAGGCCGTGGCCGCAGAGATCGCCAGGAAGCTGGATCTCGAGAACAAGAAGCGGCGGACTCTCGAGACCGGCGTGCTCGAGGACGCCACCAGGATCATCGAAGAGTCGGTCGATCTGTCGGCCTGTCGTTCGATCGTGCTGTGGTCGTCCGGGTGGCACCCCGGCGTTATCGGGATCGTCGCCTCGCGCATCGCCAAGCAGTACAACCGCCCGACGATCTTGCTGTCTGTGACCGACGGGGTGGGGAAGGGGTCGGGACGCAGCATCCCCGGTTTCGATCTCCACTCGGCGCTGGTTGAGTGCAAGAAGCACCTCACCAGCTTCGGGGGCCATCGGCACGCGGCGGGCGTCGCACTACCGGAGGAGCGACTGCCGGCGTTTCGGGAATGCGTGGAGAGCGTCGTGTCGCGTACTCTGACGGCGGAGGATCTGGTTCCCGTCATCGACATCGACTCACTGGTCACGCTCGTCGAGTGTGACTTCAACCTCGTCGGGCACATGAAGAAGATGCGGCCGTTCGGCGCGGGTAATCCGGAGCCCATCTTCGGGACTCGCAACGTCAAGCTGATAGCGGCGAAATCGGTCGGCAACGGTCACCTCAAGCTCACCGTCGCGCAGGGCGACCGCGTCATGGACGCAATCGGCTTCGGCATGGCGAATCACCTGGACGAGCTCAGGGGCGGTGGCGGAATGATCACCCTCGCCTACGTGCTCGAGGAGAACACCTGGAGAGGGGTCACCGACCTGCAGTTGAGGCTCAAGGACGTTCAGCCGGAAGACTACTAGCAGACAGGTGCTAGGTCCCCTTTGTGTCCGCACGCGGTTGTTGAGACCCACACCAGCCCATGACAGATTCTGAATTCGCAGAAAGGGTTCTCGAACTGGACCCCAGGTTGGATGCCAACCTCGTCGCGCGAGCGCATAGTGTCGCCGCCCGCGCACACGAGGGGCAGACCCGCAGGTCCGGCGACCCCTATCTTGTCCACGCCGAGATGGCGGCGGAGATCCTCGCCCAGCTCCAGCTCGATTCGGCCACCGTCGTGGCGGGGCTTCTCCATGATGTGGTCGAGGAGAGCGACATCGACCTCGACAGCATCATGGAGGAGTTCGGCGAGGAGATAGCCGAGCTCGTCGACGGCGTCACGAAGATCACCGGCCTCAAGTTCGAGAGCAAGGAGCGGGAGCAGGCGGAGAACTTCCGGAAGATGCTCCTGTCCGTGATCAAGGACGTCCGCGTTATCCTCATCAAGCTGGCCGATCGTCTCCACAACATGAGAACCATCTCCCACCTGACGCCCGCGCAGATCGAGCGCATCTCACGCGAGACGCGCGAGATCTATGCTCCGCTCGCCGGGAGGTTCGGCATGGCGAGGATCCAGCGTGAGCTGGAGGATCTCGCTTTCAAGTGGCTCGATCCCGATGCTCACAAGAAACTGGAGAGCGCTCTCTCCGCCGGCCGCCTGGAGCGGGACGCCTACATCGAGCAGATATCGCGGCCGATACGGGAGACGCTGGAGCGCGAGGGTGTGGTCGCGAGGATCTTCGGCCGGTCGAAGCACCTCTACAGCATTCACAAGAAGATGCTGGCCCAGGACAAGAGGGTCGACGAGATCTACGACCTCGTGGCGATGCGGATCATCACGTCCACCGTCGGTGAGTGCTACCGCTCGCTCGGAGCGGTCCACACGCTCTACACGCCGATCCACGACCGCATCAAGGACTTCATCGCGACGCCGAAGCTCAACGGATACCGGGCGCTTCACACGACGGTCGTCGGTCCGCGTGGTCAGATGGTGGAGATTCAGATCCGCACCGAGGAGATGCACGAACAGGCGGAGATGGGGATTGCGGCCCACTGGACGTACAAGGAGGGCAGCCCGGTCGATGACGAGCTGAGGGAGAGCCTGGCGTGGGTCAGGCAGCTGCTCGAGGGGAACATCGATCTGACCGAGGCCGACGAGTTCCTCGAGTCGCTCAAGGTCGATCTCTACAGGGACGAGATATTCGTCTTCACGCCGAACGGAGACCTCAAGCATTTGCCCAAGGGCTCCACACCGATAGACTTCGCCTACTCCATTCACTCGGACGTTGGCTATCATTGCGCGGGCGCTCGCGTGGACGGCAGGCTGGTCACACTGAAGCATCTGCTCGAGAGCGGGTCGACCGTGGAGGTCGTTACATCGGAGGCCGCACATCCCAGCAGGGACTGGCTTGGTCTCGTGGCGACGTCGCGGGCGCGCAGCAAGATCCGCCACTACTTGAGAGAGCAGGCAGACGGCGAAAGTATCATCCTCGGGCGCAGGATCATCGACAAGGAGCTCAAGAAGCTCGGCCCCGCCGCGAGCGCCGTGTCGCTCGATGACGTGGCACAGAGCTTTGGGCTTGACGGCACTCAGGATCTGGCCGCGGCCGTCGGGCGCGGCGACGTCGGTCTGGGTGAGCTCGGGCGGAGGCTGAGACCCGCGCCTCCCAAGCGGCCTGCGATCGTAGAGCGCTTCGCCAGGAAGGTGCGGCGCCCGGAGACCGGCGTGAAGATCAAGGGCATCGGTGACATCATGCTCAGCTTCGCCAAATGCTGTCAGCCCGTGCCGGGTGACCAGATAGTGGGGATCATCACGCGCGGCCGGGGCATATCGGTGCACAGGGTCGGCTGCCCGAATACGTTTGGACCGACGATCGACGACGAGCACAAGATGTCCGTCGAGTGGGACGTCGGTGAGAGGCAGACGTTCCCCGCCGGCTTCGTCGTTCACGGCGATCTCACGAGCAGCTTTCTGGCCGATGTGTCGAGGGCGATAGCCGACCAGGGAGTTGAGGTCACCGGAGCGTCCATGGCCACCGAGGACGGCCAGGTGGTCGCCCGCTTCAGCGTGGTCGTGGGGAACCTCCACCGTCTGAAGAAGCTCATCCGGACCCTCAAGGGCCTCAAGGGCATCAAAGGCGTCGAGCGCCGGCGCTCGGTGCGGCGGTACTGACGGTTGCCCGTGCGAGGGTCCGCCGCCTGCACTGAGAGACCGCTCTCACGTTTCGGCGGTGTGCCCCCGAAGGGACAGCGCGCAGAGGCGGCGCGCGGGTCGGCAACCAAGGAACGAAGGACATGAGAGCAGTGCTACAGAGAGTGGCGCACGGGCGCGTCACGGTCGACGGGCGAACCGTCGGCGAGATCCAGAGCGGACTGGTGGTTCTCTTGGGCGTCGCCGAGGGCGACACGGACGCCGAGGCTCGCTGGATGGCGGGCAAGATGGCTGCCCTTCGGATCTTCGAGGACGATTCTGAGAAGATGAACCTCTCGGTCACCGACGTGGGCGGCGCCATCCTCCTGGTCTCGCAGTTCACCCTGCTGGCGTCCTGCAGAAAGGGACGCAGGCCCAGCTTCATCGGTGCAGCGCGGCCGGATGAGGGACAGAGGCTCTACGAGCGCGTCGCCGAGTTCCTTCGGGAGGGGGGGCTGACGGTCGCGACCGGCCGGTTCGGTAGTCGCATGGCGGTTTCCATGGAGAACGACGGTCCCGTGACCATCATCCTCGACACTGACGAAGGGGCGGCCGTGGGCGACCCCGGGGAGGTCTCTTGAGCTGCGGTCTGATTGCGGACCTCATAGGTGAGCTGCCTCTGATCCTGGCTTCCAGCTCGCCTCGCAGGAGGCGCATACTCAAGGGTCTCGGCCTGGAGTTTGTCATCGAGCCTCCGGGGACGGATGAGAACACGGAGGACGGCGAGACTCCCGAGGATCACGTTGTCAGGCTGGCGGGCATGAAGGCCGCGGAGATCGCTCGCCGCTACGCCGAGGGAACGGTTCTCGGTGCTGACACCATCGTTATCATTGACGGGGCCATGCTTGGGAAGCCGTCGGACCCGCCCGATGCGGTACGGATGCTCAAGGCCATCAGCGGGAGGTGGCACGAGGTCCTGACCGGGCTCGCGGTCATTCGCTGCTCGGACGGAGTGACCGTGCGGGGTTTCGAGAGGACTAAGGTCCTGGTCCGTGAGCTGTCGGACAGCGAGATAGACGGCTACGTCGCCGGCGGCGAGCCGATGGACAAAGCGGGATCCTACGCCATTCAGGAGTGCGGTGCGGCCGTCGTCTCGAGAGTCGACGGGTGTTTCTACAACGTCGTCGGGCTGCCCGTTGTTCGTTTGAGCCTGCTCTTGAAGGAACTGCGTGGCGAGGCCCGCTGATCCGGCTGGGCCCGCTGATCTGGCAGGACCCGCTGATTCGGCGAGGCCCGCTGATCCGGCTGGGCCCGCTGATCCGGCGAGGCCCGGTGATCCGGCTGGGCCCGCTGATCCGGTGGACGAAGGACGGCGGGGCGAAACGCACCGCGGGGGAGACATGGGAACAGATACGAACATCAGAACGATAGAGTGGCTCGGCGACTCGGTCAGGCTTATCGACCAGACGAGACTCCCGCTGGAGTTCGTACACAAGGAGACGCGTGACTACCGCGACATCGCGGAGAGCATCCGGCGGCTCGAGGTTCGCGGTGCTCCCGCGATCGGTGTCGCTGCTGCGATGGGGATCACCCTTGCGGCGCTCGAGCATCAGGCACTGAGTCCTGATGAGTTCAGGGCCGAGGTCTCGTCCGCGGCCGAGTTTCTCAATTCTACGCGACCCACGGCCGTCAACCTCGCGTGGGCGGTCGCCCGGATGCTCAAGGTTTTGCGTGACCCCGCCGTCGTCGATCCGCACGAGGCCGTGCGTCGACTGAGCGCGGAGGCTGTCTCCATCTGTGAGGAGGACCGCGAGCTATCCCGGAGGATCGGCGAGTACGGTGCGGCCCTCATCGATGACGGTGACGGCGTGCTGACACACTGCAACGCGGGGGGCCTTGCGACCGCGGAGGGCGGGACCGCCCTCGCGGTCATATTCGCGGCAGTCGAGCAAAGGAAGGGTGTCAGAGCCTTCGCCGACGAGACCAGACCACTTCTGCAGGGCGCAAGACTGACCGCCTGGGAGTTTCGGCAGAGGGGGATCGACGTCACGCTTCTTTGTGACAGCGCGGCCGCGTCCGCAATGGCGAGAGGTTGGGTGACGAAGGTCGTGGTCGGCGCCGACCGCATCGCCCGGAACGGTGATGTGGCCAACAAGATAGGGACGTTCCCTCTGGCGCTCGCCGCGCGGGAGCACGGCGTCCCGTTCTACGTGGCGGCCCCTTTCTCGACGCTGGACCCGTCGCTCAGCAGCGGTGCCCTGATACCCATAGAGGAGCGCGACGGTTCCGAGGTGACTGAGATTCAGGGCGTGCGGGTCGCCCCCGAGGGGGTGTCCGTCTACAATCCCGCCTTTGACGTGACACCGGCACGTCTTGTGACGGCGATCGTCACGGACGCCGGCGTCTTCAGGGCGCCGTATGAGGATACGCTCTTTCGCGACGGGACGGGCCTTGAGGCTTGACAGGCTTCTCTCAGGACACTAAACTTACAAGTTCGTGTTGCTGAAAAGCGCGGTCTGATCCGGCGCAGGGGCGTACTTGCGCCCAACGCGGCCTGTGTCCCTGAGTCCGGAAGCGCAAAACCTGGAGGGAACTTCGATGTCGACACACGTAACGAAACTTCCTGAGATCGAACGACGGCACTACGTCGTCAACGCCGACGGGCAGGTGCTCGGGCGACTGGCGACCAAAGTGGCGTCGGTTCTGAGGGGGAAGGGCAAGACCTACTTCTCGCCACATCTCGACACCGGCGACTACGTCATCATCGTGAACGCTGAGAAGATACAGCTCACTGGCAAGAAGCTCGACCAGAGAACGTACTTCACCCACAGCGGGCACCCGGGGGCAGGGAAGTACGTCACCGTGAGGATGATGCTCGAGAAGAAGCCGACCGAGGTCGTGAGACACGCGGTGAAGGGGATGCTTCCCAAGAACAAACTTGGGCGCAAGATGATGAAGAAGCTCAGGGTCTACGCCGGTCCGGACCATCCGCACCAGGCCCAGTGCCCCGAGGTTCTGGAGCTCACGGGCGGAATGGGCAGTTCGACGGTCCATCCGAAAGGAGTCGATGAATGAGTAACACGATTCAGGCGGTCGGCAGGAGGAAGGAATCGATTGCCAGGGTAAGACTTGTGCCGGGTACCGGGAACAGAACGGTCAACGGCAAGGCGATCGCTGTCTACTTCCCGCGCAAGACCGCGGTCGAGGGTGTACTGAAGCCCTTTGAGTTGACGTCGACGGGCGACCGGTACGACGTGCATGCGAGCGTGAACGGTGGGGGCATCAGCGGGCAGGCCGGTGCCGTGCGGTTGGGCATTGCTCGTGCGCTCGTCAAGGTGGACGAGAGCTACAGGAAGCCTCTGAAGCAGGCCGGACTTCTGACCAGGGACCCGCGGATGAAGGAGCGGAAGAAGCCGGGCCAGAAGGGCGCGCGCAAGAAGTTCCAGTTCTCGAAGAGGTAGCAGTGGCTGTACCCACACCGACGCTGTGGTGTGGGAATCTCACACGCGGCCGGACCGGCACGGGGGTCCGCGGGCGGGAAGGACGCCGCTCGTGGCCGGCGCCGGGATGAAGGGCGCGGAGGAACAACCTGTTCACGGAGGTAGAAGCAAGAGATGCCTAAGGCCGATCTGCAAACGCTGCTGGAAGCCGGTGTTCACTTCGGACACCAGACGCACCGATGGAATCCCAAGATGAAGCGCTTCATTTTCATGAAGCGCAATGGGATTCACATCATCGATCTCGCAAAGACGCTGCTCAACCTGGAGAAGGCGCGCGACGCCATCGCGGAGACCGTGAGGCGCGGCGAGTCGATCCTGTTCGTCTGCACGAAGAAGCAGGGCAGGACCATTGTCCAGGAGGAAGCCGTTCGCTGTGGGATGATGTACGTGACCGAGCGCTGGCTCGGCGGCACACTGACCAACCTCCGCACGATACGACAGAGCATCAGGCGCCTCGAGGATGTCGAGCGCATGGCCGAGGATGGCACCTACAATCTCATCTCGAAGAAGGAAATCCTCCAGATCGAGAGAGAGAAGGCCAAGCTCCTGAAGGTCCTCAACGGAATCCGAACGATGGGTAAGCTCCCCGGTATGGTCTTCATCCTGGACACCCGCAAGGAGCAGATCGCCCAGAGCGAGGCGAACAAGCTCGGGATCCCGATCGTCGGAATCTGCGACACGAACTCCAATCCCGAGAGGATCGAATTCCCGATCCCGGGCAACGACGACGCGATCAGGTCGATCAGATTCTTCGCGGCGTTCATTGCTGACACCGTGCTGGAGGTCAGGACGACCTCCCTCGAGGGCGGTGACGCTGTCGAGCCCGCTGCCGTTATGACCGGCAGTGAGAGCGGTGAGGCCACGCCTCAGGCTCAGTAGCCGAGCGCACCAGCGCTCTGCGCGTCTCACGTCACACACACATCATTGGAGAACAGAATGGGCATTTCAGCTGCTCAGGTGAAGGAGCTCCGGCAGAAGACCGGAGCGGGCATGATGGACTGCAAGGCCGCGTTGAACGAGACCGCCGGTGATCTGGAGAAGGCCGTCGACCACCTCCGCAAGGCGGGGATACTGAAGGCCGCGAAGAGGGCCGAGCGAGCGACGGGCCAGGGGCTCATCGCTTCCTACATACACGCGGGGTCGAAGCTGGCGGTGCTTGTCGAGATCAACTGCGAGACTGACTTTGTTGCCAAGACCGATCTCTTCAAGACGTTCTCGAAGGACGTCGCCATGCACGTGGCTGCCCAGAGCCCGTTGGTCGTTCTGAGGGAAGACCTCTCCCAGGACGCGCTCGAGCGGGAGCGGAGCATCTACAAGGAGCAGGCTCTGGCGTCCGGCAAGCCCGAGAACATCGTCGACAAGATTGTGGAAGGCAAGATAGGGAAGTACTATTCTGAGGTCTGTCTGCTGGAGCAGCCGTTCGTGAAGGACACGGACATCACCGTCGGCGATCTCCTCACGCAGACGATTGCGACCTTGGGCGAGAATATCCGCATCGCGCGCTTCGTCCGGTTGGAGCTGGGCGATACCGCGCCGGAGGGTCAAGAGGAAGCCTCAGGTGCCTGCTGCGTATAATCGCGTAGTTCTCAAGGTAAGTGGGGAATCTCTGCTGGGCGAGGGTGGCGCACCCGTGTCACGTGAAGCCGCCGTGCGACTGGCGACGGAGATCAAGGCCGCCGCGGACGCAGGGGCGGAGTTGGGCGTCGTGATAGGCGGCGGCAACATCCTTCGGGGTATCGCCGTGGCCGCCGGTGGGGCCGACCGCGTCGCTTCCGATCTTGCCGGAATGGCGGCGACCCTCGTGAACGGGCTGGTGCTCAGAGACGCGCTTGAGTCGTTGGGGCAGAAGGCCGTGCTCATGAGCGCGATTCCCTGCGGTCGCATCGCGGAACCTTTCGACCACAGGGTGGCCGACTCCCATCTATCTGAGGGCGCCGTCGTCATCTTCGGTGCCGGTACGGGTAACCCCTTTTTCAGCACAGATACCGCCGCCGTTCTGCGAGCGGCCGAGATCGGGGCCGACGTGCTCCTCAAGGCTACGCAGGCCGAGGGCGTTTACGACTCGGACCCCGCCAAGAACCCGGACGCGGTCCGTTTCGCCAGCGTGACCTATCAGGAGATGCTTGAGAAGCGGCTCATGGTAATGGACATGACCGCCGTGTCACTGGCTAGGGAACAGGGAGTGCCCCTGGTCGTTTTCGCACTCGCGGTGCCTGGCAACATCGCCAGGGCGGTCGCGGGAGAGCCGGTGGGAACAACCGTCAAGGGAGGGTGATCGATGGACGAGCTCTTCGCTGATACCGGGAACAGGATGCAGAAGGCCGTGGAGGCAGTCAGAAGGGAGTTCGCGAGGATTCGCACGGGGAAAGCGACCGTGTCTCTTCTGGATGGGGTCAAGGTCGAGTACTACGGGAGCTCGGCTCCCCTGAGACAGGTGGCGAACATCAGTGTCCCCGAGGCGCGCCTTCTGGTCGTTCAGCCCTGGGACAAGAAGCTGATCGGTGACATAGAGAAGGCGATTCGTTCGGCCGACCTGGGTCTTAACCCGTCGAGCGACGGCAACCTGATCCGCGTGCCCATCCCGGCTCTGACCGAGGAGCGGCGCAAGGAGATGGTCCGCTACGTCCACAAGCTCGGCGAGGAGGGGCGCGTCGCGATCCGGAACGTCCGGCGCGACGTCAACGAGATCCTCAAGAAGAAGCTCAAGGACGGGGACATCTCCGAGGACGACTTCCACCGTGCCCACGACAAGACCGTCCAGGATATGACCGACAAGAGCATCCACGAGGTCGACCACGTTCTCGCGGCGAAGGAGACCGAATTGATGGAGGTCTGACACGGGCGCTCGAGTGTCCGTTCGGGCCGAATGGCAGTACCGACAGTGATGGAATTCTTCATCGAGGAGGTGGGAGATGGCATACCTGATCACCGACGCCTGCACGGCGTGTGGCGCCTGTGTCAGCGCGTGCCCGGTCGAGGCGATCTCCGAGGGCGAGGACAAGTACGTCATCGACCCGGAAGCTTGCACGGACTGCGGGCTATGCGCCGACGAGTGCCCGTTCGATGCTATAGAGCCGGGCAAGTAGGGCGCTGGTCTGGCGCGAGGCGACCATTTTGGGGACGGCTGGCGATGGTCGGCCGTCCCCGCGTTTCACCCCCAATCGATGCCGGCAGAGGCGACTGTTGTGGCCATGAAACGGAAGAAGCGAGACCATACCCTGGGGACGCTGGTGCTGGACCCCGACCTCCTGCCGCACCACGTGGCCATCATCATGGACGGCAACGGCAGGTGGGCGCGGAAGCGCGGACTGCCGCGCATCGCGGGACACGCGGCCGCGACCGCGTCCGTGAGGGACGTTGTGGCCGCCGGCGCCAAGCTCGGTCTCTCTGAGCTTACCCTGTACACGTTCTCGATGCAGAACTGGACCCGACCCAGATCCGAGGTCGCGGGCCTCATGCATCTCCTCGATCAGACGCTGCGGGAGCAGATTAATGATATGGATGCGGACAACATCCGCCTGAATGCGATCGGTCGTCTCGACCGTCTCCCGAAGTACGTTCGTGCTCGCCTGGACGCAACCTCTGAGCGGTTGTCCGGCAACACCGGTCTCAGGCTCAACCTGGCCATCAGCTACGGGGGACGCGCAGAGATCCTGGATGCCACCCGCGCGATCGCGGAGGCAGTGCGCCGGGGCGACGTGCGGTCTGAAGACATAGACGAAGACACCTTCCGCGGTTTCCTGTACTCTCCCGATGTTCCCGATCCTGATCTGCTGATTCGGACGAGCGGGGAGCAGCGCATCAGCAACTTTCTGCTCTGGCAGATCGCCTACAGCGAGATACACGTTACAAAGGTGCTCTGGCCCGACTTTCGCAGGTGTCACCTGCACGAGGCTCTGGCGGATTACCAGCGCCGCGAGCGCCGCTTCGGCGGCATCTCGTCAAAGAGGCGATAGAGCATGGGTATTGACCGGCGACAGCTCGCATCGCGGCTCCTGACCGCATCCGTCGGCGGGCCGGTCATCATCATCTGTTCACTCGTGGGCGGCATCCCGTTCCTTCTCGCCATGAACTTCATCATCGGGGTGGGCCTCTTCGAGTTCTACCGCATGATGGAGGCCAAGGACATCAGGCCGTTCAAGACCGTTGGGATCGCGGCCGGCCTGGTCGTCTCCTGGTACGTCTATTTCCAGGGCGGGATGTTCTCCGGGCTCTTCATCACGCTGATGCTTATCGCGATCATGGGAATGGAGCTCTTCAGACGGGACGGCGAACTCGCGGTCTTCCACATATCGACGACCATTCTGGGGGTCTTCTACGTCGCCTGGCTTGGCAGCCACATCATCCTCCTGAGGCAGCTGGGCGAGGGCGTCGAGGGGACGGACCTGGGCGGGTTCTTCGTTCTCCTTGCCTTCGTCCTGACTTGGGGGGCCGACACGGGCGCGTACTTCGTAGGGAACGCCATTGGGAAGAGGAAGCTCCTCCCTCGAGTAAGCCCGGGCAAGTCGGTCGAGGGTGCCGTGGGCGGCGTCGTCGTCGCGATCGTGATCGCCTTCATTGCCAGGGCCACGATCGTTCCGCTTCTGACGGTCGTGGACGCGCTGGTGCTCGGTCTGACGACCCCCGTCATGGCCGTTCTTGGTGATCTCGTCGAATCTCTGATGAAGCGCGACGTCCGGATAAAGGACACGTCGCACGCTCTGCCGGGGCATGGGGGCATGCTCGATCGCTTCGACAGCGTTTTGTTCGTTGCCCCGCTTGTCTACTACTACCTGAGGTTCCTGGTGGTGTAGTCCGTACGTAGGCACGGCCGCGCAACACGAACTGGATGGGAGCGCTCTTGTCGTCACGCAAGCGCATAGCGGTTCTTGGGTCCACGGGCTCGATCGGACGAAGCGTCCTGTCCGTCGTCGAGTCCAATCCCGACGTCTTCGAGGTCGTGGGTCTCTCCGCGCTCAGGAACGCCGAGCTCCTTGCCGCACAGGCAAAGCAGTTCGGTGTTGTGAAGGTTGCCATTGGTGAAGAGGCGGCGGGCTCAAGCTCGCTCGGCGCCGACCTTGAGATAGGAGTGGGCGAGGAGGCGCTGGTAGAGCTTGCGTCCGATCCCGATGTGGACCTCGTTGTGAACGCTCTGGTCGGTACCGCCGGCCTGCCCGTGACCGCGGCGTCCGTCGGGGCCGGCAAGAGGCTGGCCATTGCCAACAAGGAGTCGCTCGTGATGGCCGGGGAACTCGTGACGAGCCTGGCCGGTCGGACGGGCAGCGAGCTGATACCCGTTGATAGCGAGCACAGCTCCATATTCCGCTGCCTCAGGGGGACCGCACACGGTGAAGTCACGGGTGTGGTGCTGACGGCTTCCGGCGGTCCGCTGCGCGACCTGCCAGTAGGCGAGGTGGGTTCTGCTACCGTCGAGGCGGTCTTGTCGCACCCCACATGGGACATGGGCAGGAAGATCACCGTCGATTCAGCCACGCTTGCCAACAAGGCGATGGAGGTTGTGGAGGCAATGTGGCTCTTCGACCTTCCGCTGGAGCTGATAGACGTGGTAGTGCACCGGGAATCGATCGTGCACTCTCTCGTCCGTCTGTGTGACGGCAGCCTTCTGGCGCATCTCGGCTCGCCCGACATGCGCGTTCCCATTCAGTATGCTCTCTTCTACCCCGACGCACCCGGGACCTCCTTTAACGAGTTCCGTCCCGCCGATATGGGGACGCTGAACTTCGGACCGGTCGAGGCCGAGCGATATCCCTGCTTCGGCCTGATCCTCGCGAGCGCGCGCGAGGGCGGGACCGCCCCAACGATCGCGACTACGGCGGACGAGGTGGCGGTCGGTGCGTTCCTCGAGGGCAGGATTCGTTTCGGTGATATCGCCACTGTCATCGCCAGAACCCTGGACGCGGAGGGAACCGGCCCCGCCGAGAACCTCGCTGCCATTTTCGAGGCCGAGCGGAGCGCCAGGACCACCGCAGTAGAGATCGTCGATGACATCGTCGGTCGCACGGGCCACGGGCCCGCGGGTGCGGCACTGACAAACAACCACTCCGGAGTCTGACGCCGATGATACGTTTCTACCTCTATGCCATAGTTTTCAATCTGGGGATTCTCATCTTCGTACACGAGCTCGGGCATTACCTGGCCGCGCGAGCCTCGGGGGTCACCGTCGAACGCTTCTCGATGGGCTTCGGCCCGCGCATCCTCAAGTTCACGCGCGGTGCAACGGAGTACGCCCTCTCGGCGATCCCTTTCGGTGGCTACGTGAAGATGGCGGGCACGGAGCAGCGGCCCGAGGGTGACACGGCTGAGCTCGGTCCCGGCGCGTTCCTCAGCAAGCGCATTGGCATCCGCGCCATCATCGTTGCGGCAGGACCTGTCACAAACCTCGTCTGGGCCGTGTTGGTCGCCACCGGCCTCCTCCTGTTCACGGGGATCCAGACGCTGGGCGAGCCGGTGGTGGGTGAGGTGGAGGGAGGCTCACCGGCGGCGGTCGCGGGCCTTCTCCCACGGGACCACATCATGTCGGTCGGTGGGACGGACGTCGGGAGCTGGGAGGACGTAGTCAGGCTCGCCGCTCTGGACGAGGACGGATCGGTCGAACTCGTCGTGAGCCGCGGCGCGGATCCCGGAGTGCTTGTCGACGTCACTCTCGCGGTCGCAGGGGATGAGGAGACGGGCGAGCTCGACCTCGGGTTGACGGCGTACGTTCCGCCCGTCGTAGGCGATGTGCTGAGCGGCGGCCCGGCTGACAGGGCCGGGATGAGAGCCGGCGATGTCATCGTCACCATAGATGACGTCGAGATCGCTAGCTGGAGTGAACTCGGCGGCATCATCTACGAGAGCCTGGGCGAGGAGCTGACCATCGTCTGGGAGCGTGACGCGGAGGTGATGAGCGCCGTAGTCGTGCCCGAGGAGGGGGATGAGCCTGTGGGCATGACGGAGGTGCGCACCGTCGGTATGATAGGCATCATGCGTCCCTGGGAGGTGCGAAGGCTCGGTCCCGGCGAGGCCGTCGTGACGGCCGTCAGGTTCACCGCTGCCAACCTCCGGATGATAGTGGAGTTCTTCGTCGGTCTTGCGACGGGTCAGGTTGCGGGGAGCATGGTGGGGGGACCCATCAAGGTGATCCAGCTGGCCAGCGAGAGTGCCAGGTGGGGGGCGACCTACTTCTTCGGATTCATGGCGTTCATGTCACTCAACCTGTTCCTCATCAACATGCTGCCGCTTCCGATCCTGGACGGCGGCCACCTGCTGCTTATGGTGCTCGAGAAGGTGCGGCGGCGCGGGCTCACCGAGAGGCAGCTCATGGTCTGGCAGCAGACCGGCCTCGTTTTCTTCGCCGGACTGATGATCTTCCTGCTCGTCCGGGACGCTCTCTCGTTCAGCTAGCGTCGCCCGCTGACGTCGGGACCAGCGGTTATTCTCCTCGGCCGTCGCTGCTACTCGGTGTCGCCGGTGCCATCGCGGGCCGCGCTTCTGAGTTCGACGATCCTTTTGTCCACCTCTCTCTCGATCTCTACCCACGTCTTCGGACGTGAGCGGAGCGTCCGGGCGAACTCCTCTACTTCCTCTCGCAAGTGCCCCTTGCTGCCCAGCGCGATCGCCCGTGACGCGGCGTCGTGGCCCGACAACCCTTCCTCGACCGCAATTGTGAGAGCGGCTATGTGTGCGACGTAAGCTTCAGCCGTCATTGGCTGCGTGGTGGAGGGCCCCCGCGCAGCCGGGGCGCCGGGTTGCCCGGTCTCCCCATCAGGTCCGCAACCGCCCGTTATGAGAACGGCGAGCGCGAACGCCGCGGCGATCGTCCGAACGCCCCGCGCCGCTCTTCCTTCGCACGCGCACAGTCGAATCACCGTGTTGTCCTCCGCGTCGTAAGGTACTGTGAGAGACTCAGAGCACCATCATCGCGGCCGAGAGCGGTGAAGTCAACCGCTGGAGTTGACACATCGTAAGGCGATGCCTAAAATGAAGTTGTGGTTGTAGTTTCCTTCGTCCCGAAGCTGACCGGAGCCCCTGGGAGGATATCGAGATGCGCGGAACGTGGCGCACGAGAGCCTTAGTCGTCGCCGCTCTGGTCACGGTGAGTATCGTTCCGTCCGACGCGCTCGCAACGCGGTTTGGGCGGAACAAGGTCCAGTACGGCGCGTTCACCTGGAACATCATCCAGACCGAGCACTTCGATGTCTACTACTACGATGGTTACGAGGACCTTTCGGACGCCGTCTCGATCATAGTCGAGGCCGCGAACGCTGAGTTCGAGACGCTCCTCGGGCACGAGCTCACGACGGTGATACCGGTCATCATCTACGGATCGCACAACGACTTCCGCCAGACGAACACCTCCGATTCTGCCATTGGCGAGACCGTCGGGGGATTCATGGAACTCTTCAAGAACAGGGTCGTCGTTCCCTTCACGGGTTCGTACGAGGACCTCCGCCACGTTCTCTACCACGAACTGACACACGTCTTCATGTTCGACATCATCTACGGCGGGCTCGTCGAGTCCGTTCTCCGGCAGGCCTACACCAACCCCGTCCCGCTGTGGTTCGTCGAGGGGCTGGCGGAGTACGTCTCCAGGGGATGGGACTCCGAGGCGGAGATGATACTGCGCGACCTCACTCTGTCCGATGCCGTCGTTCCCCTTCAGTATCTCTGGGGAGGCTATCTCGTCTACAAGGAGGGGCAGTCGGCGCTCTGCTTCATCGCGAGCACGTATGGCCCCGAGAAGATCGAAGAGACGGTCAAGACACTCGCGAGGACTCACAATCTCGAGCGCGCTCTGACAGAGGCGACCGGGTTCACTACGGTCGAGCTCTCGAAGGAATGGGAGCGTTCGCTCCAGGAGAGGTATTGGCCCGAGGTGTCCGAGAGGGACCGTGGGGAGGATGTCCTGAGGCTTGTCACCGACCACAAGAAGGACAACTCCTATCTGAACGTGGGTTCCTCGATCTCGCCTGACGGCCAGAGGGTCGCGTTCATCACTGATCGCAGCGGATACTCGGACGTCTACGTGGCGTCCACGCTGGACGGGACCATCCTCAGCAAGCTCGTGAAGGGCGAGCGCTCGGACGACTTCGAGACGCTTCACCTGCTTCGCCCCGGGTCTTCATGGTCGCCCGATGGGACCGCGCTGTGCCTGATTGTCAAGGCCGGCGCGAGTGACGCTCTTCACATCGTCGACGCAGAGACCGGCAAGCTTCGGGCGAGCTTCAGGTTTGCTCTGGACGGTGCGTTCACTCCGTCGTGGTCTCCGGACGGCGAGCGCATCGCGTTCGTGGGCATAAGCGCCGGGGCCTCCGACCTCTACGTCACTGACGTCGACGGCGGGAATCTCATCCGGCTGACCGACGATTTCTTCGACGAGAGAACGCCCGTCTGGTCGCCGGACGGCAGCCTCATAGCCTTCGCCTCGGACCGCGACGCTCCGGTCCGGAGCGACCTGAGACGCAGCTACGATCTGTACGCCATCGACGTCGATTCGGGGGCCATTGAAACACTCGTGGCGACGGTCGCGAACGAGCACTCGCCAAGCTGGTCGCCCGACGGATCCTGGGTGGCCTACGTGTCTGATTCGAGCGGCTCGCCGCAGCTCCACCTGGCCGACCTCCGCGACTCGACGAGCGTGCGTGTGACGCATCTCATCGGCGGTGTGTCCTCACCGAGTTGGTCGGCAGCCGGGGACCGCATGGCTCTTGGGGTCTACGGTGAGGGAGGGTGGGACATCGCCTCCGTCAAGGCCCCGCTTGAGGCCTTCGCCGGCGCGATCGCAGATGGGGAGCGAGAGGCGAGGATCGATGGCGCCTACCTCCGCGGCGAGGTGGTCGACGGACCCTGGTTCCCTGCGGCGTGCGCGGGCGCCGTACACGGACCGCCCGTCGCGGCGGAAGATGAGGCGGACGCCGCCGTGGCCGAGTTGTCCGGGGAGCCGGCGAGCGAGCAGGAGGGGCGGGTGATGGGACCGGACCCGACGGTCGACGGGCATGATGGCAGCAGTGCCACGGTCGCCAGGGCCAGCGCCGCTTACCGAGCTGCCGTCGAAGCCAATGACGGTCCACCAACGCGAGCCGAGCGTCCCGAGCCGGCGGATGAAGACGTCCGCAGTATCGGGTCCGTCGAGAAATACCGACCCCGCTTCACGCCCGACTGGATCAGCGGTGGATTCGCCTACACGTCAGGCTACGGTTTCAGCGGCGCGATGCAGATCGCCGTGAGCGACGTGCTTGGCAACCACCGTTTCTACGTCTCCACCAACTTCTTCTCGGAGATCGAGTCCAGTAACTTCCACGTGCTCTACGAACACCTGGTGCGCAGGGCCAACTTCTCGTTGGCCGTGTACAACTTCAAGGACTACTACTACTCTGACCGCACGTGGCTCGGCGAGGATCTGGGCGAGAAACGCTACTTCACCGAGCGGAACTACGGTGTGTCGGCCGGAGTCTCGTATCCGTTCAGCATGTTCAGCCGCGTTGAGTTCGATCTCTCGGCCATCTCCGTCAGCAGGCAGTTCGCGGAGGTGAACGAGGAGGGGTACCACGAGTTCACGGACGAGCAGGTCGCGCGATCACTGATAATTCCAAAGGTGCGCTTCGTGAACGACACGACGCTCTGGGGTTCCATCGGTCCTCTGAGCGGCGGCAGGTCCTCCATTGCGCTGCAGCGGGCCTGGGAATCCGGAGGCGATTTCGCCTACCTGACCGGCATCGCCGACGTGCGAAGGTACATACGGCTGGGCGCCAGACACAGCATCGCGCTCAAACTCGTCGCGGCGAGGAGCTCGGCGCGCAACGCGCAGAATTTCTACATGGGTGGTGTCAACACAGTGCGAGGGTACGATGACTTTGCCTTCCACGGCCGGAACCTCGCGCTGGCTTCCTTCGAGTTCCGCTACCCCTTCATCGACCATCTGCAGATCGCTTCGCCCATTCCGCTGTCCCTGTGGGGTCTGCGCGGCGTGGCGTTCGTCGACGCCGGCGCCGCGTGGGACGACGACTTCCGCGGAGTCGTCCGGGGCGCGGCCGGCGCCAGGTTGTCGGACATCAAAGCGAGCCACGGGGTCGGCCTCAGAATGCGGCTCTCGATGTTCATTATTCGCTTCGACTGGGCGTGGCCGAACGACTACCAAAGGACCGGCGACGTCGTGACCCATTTCGCTTTGGGCGCCGAGTTCTAGCCGCATGACGTTCGCGCGGCCGGCCAGGTCGCGCGGTCCGCGGCAAGGCGACTGCCCTCTGCGGTCGCGCGCCACTACGGACGCCTCGGTGCCCCGAACGCGTCCATCCACATCCCCTTCCATAGGAGGAGAAGTCCTGGAAACGGACCTCACAAGGGATCTCAATCCCATTCAGCGGGAAGCGGTCAGTCACGGCGACGGGCCGATGCTTGTACTCGCGGGCGCCGGCAGCGGCAAGACGCGCGTCCTGACGTACAGGATCGCACACCTGATCACTGAACTGGGGGTAAATCCGCGTCGCATCCTCGCCGTGACGTTCACGAACAAGGCTGCCGAGGAGATGAAGCACAGGGTGGCCGGGCTCGTGGGCGCCGACGCGAAGGCAGCCTGGATCGGCACGTTCCATTCGGTGTGCGCCAGGATACTCAGGCGCGAGGCCGCCTGGGGTTGGTGGTCGCCGTCGTTTTCCATCTACGACGGAACCGACCAGCTGGCTCTCGTCAAGACCTGCATGGAGAAGACCGGGGTTTCAGCGTCGGTCTTCTCACCCAAGGCGGTCCTCTCGGCGATATCAAGAGCCAAGGACAAGCTTTTGACGGCCGACGGCTACCGTGCTACCGGCGGCGGCTACTTCGAGGAGTGCGTTGCGAAGATCTATGCCGAGTACGAGCGTGGCCTCGTTGAGAACAACGCGTTCGACTTCGATGACCTGATGATGCGTGCCGTTGGGCTCCTGCGCGGAACGAAGGAGGTCCTCGCGGCGTACTCCGAGCGTTTCGAGTACATCCTCGTCGACGAGTATCAGGACACGAGCCACGCGCAGTACGAGCTGGTCAATCTGCTGTCGTCCAGGCACCACAACATCTGCGTCGTGGGTGATGACGACCAGTCCATCTACGGCTGGCGCGGTGCCGATATCTCGAACATCCTCGATTTCGAGCACGACCACCCGACGGCCCGTGTCCTTCGCCTGGAGCAGAACTACCGGTCCACCGGGAACATCCTGGAGGCGGCGCACGACGTAGTCAGCAGGAACGAGCGGCGCAAGGACAAGAAGCTCTGGACGGAGAGAGACGATGGGCGGAAGGTGACGCTCGTCAGGTGCTCGAACGAGTATCAGGAGGCCGACGCCATAAGGGACTGCGTCGTCGAGCTGGCGGGGGACGGAGCGCGCGACCATCACGAGTTCGCCGTGCTCTACAGGACGCACGCGCAGTCACGAGTGATCGAGGACAGTCTGAGGCGGGCGTCCGTTCCCTACGACATCATCGGAGGGGTACGGTTCTACGAGCGCGCCGAGGTCAAGGACGTGCTGGCATACGCGCGGGTGGTTTCCAATCCCGCCGACGCAGTCAGCCTGACGCGCATCGTCAACGTTCCGCCGAGGAAGATAGGGGACCGGTCGCTCGAGCGCCTGACTGAGTTCGTCGCCGACCGACGGATCTCCCTGCTTGCCGCTCTCGCTTCGAGTGCCGAGGTTGAGGGGTTGCCCGCCGCGGCCCGCGGGTCGGCCGAGGCGCTGGCGGGCGTGCTCAAGCGCGCGACCGAGAGAGCCGGGCACGACCCGGTCGACACCGTTCTCGAGGGGTTGCTTGCGGACACCGGGTACCTGGACTGGCTGAAGAGGAGTGGCACCGAGGAATCCGAGCAGCGCATCGCGAACGTGCAGGAACTCGTGTCGGCCGCGAGCGAGTTCGTCGAGTCGAGCGGTGAGGAGAGCCTGTCCGCGTTCCTTGAGCAAGTCTCGCTCGTCGCGAACATCGACAGGTGGGCGGACGGTGCGAACGCCGTGTCGCTGATGACCTTGCACAACGCGAAGGGGCTTGAGTTTGGTGTGGTCCTCATCCCGGGTCTGGAGGAGGGGCTCCTGCCTCACGAGTCCGCGTTCCGCGACGATGAGGAACTTGAAGAGGAGCGCAGGCTCTTCTACGTGGGAATGACCCGGGCCATGGACGAGCTTCACCTGTTCGCCGCGGACACCAGGAGGCGGGCGGGCGTTATGGACCTGCGCTCATCCTCCAGGTTCCTTGATGAGATCGATCCGTCGCATCTGGAGGTGCGGTCTCTCTCTGCCGTCCCCAGCCGCGCGGCCGGATTCTCCGGGGGTGCGTCGTTCCGCACACCCGCCGGCCGGCGTCGGGGCCAGGCCCCTCGTGGACCGGCCGCGGTCTTCCCGGATTACGAGAGCTTCTCGCAGGAAGCGCCGGAGTTCGGGCCGGGAACGCGCGTTCGGCACGCGAAGTGGGGCGATGGCGTTGTGCTGGAACTCGCCGGGACCTCGGGTGACGCCGTAGCGCGCATAAGATTCGGCGATGACGTTGAGAAGCGTATCATGTTAAGGTACGGCAAGCTGGAGGTCATCTCGGACTGACGGGAGGACGAAGGTGGCGGTCGAGAGAGGTGATGTCGAGCACGTGGCCAAGCTGGCCAGGCTCGCGTTCACGGAAGAGGAGCTTGTCGCGTTCACGACCGAGATGAACGGGATTCTCGCCCTCTTCGAGGAACTCAAGGCGGTCGACACGGACGGTGTTCCTCCGGCCTTTCGTGTCCTGCGTCGGAGGAACGTCTTCCGCGGCGACGAACCGGGGGAGATGCTCCCGCCCGAGGAGGCTCTCGCCAACGCTCCGGACAGGCACGAGGATGCGTTCCGGGTGCCGGCCGTCCTTCCCAACGACTAGCGTTCCCCTCCCGGTGAGCGGGCTCTGGACTCCGCTCCGGGTAGGGCCGGGCGCTGACGTGTGGCTACAGTGGAACTCTACGAACTGACATTCTCCCAGATTCGTGCGGGTCTTCTCGAGGGCGATTTCTCGTCGCGCGAACTCACCGAATCGGTGCTCGATCGTGTCGAGCGGGTCGAACCCGCCGTGTCCGCGTTCGTCACCGTTCGTGAGCGAGGAGAGATCCTCACCGATGCCGAGGCGTCCGACGCCAGGCGCGCGGCCGGAACGTGTCCGGGCGCGCTGTGCGGCGTTCCCGTCGCCGTCAAGGACAACATCTCTACCAGAGGTCTTGCCACTACCTGCGGCTCGCGGATGCTCAAGAGCTACGTGCCTCCTTACGACGCGACAGCGGTCGCGCGCCTCCGCGACGCGGGCGCCGTCATCGTGGGCAAGACGAACATGGACGAGTTCGCGATGGGGTCGTCCAACGAGAACTCCGCGCTCGGCCCCACCCGCAATCCCTGGGACGTCAGTCGCGTGCCGGGCGGCTCAAGTGGGGGTTCGGCCGCGGCGGTGGCGGCCGGAGAGGTGCCGCTGGCCCTCGGTTCCGACACAGGCGGGTCGGTGCGACAGCCCGCGGGCTTCTGCGGTGTCGTCGGCGTCAAGCCGACGTACGGTCGCGTCTCCAGATATGGGCTCGTCGCTTTCGCCTCCTCACTGGATCAGATAGGGACCATGTCACGAGACGTCGCGGGAGCGGCCGCGCTTCTCGAGGTCATTGCGGGGGAGGACCCGCGGGACTCGACCACGGCCGCCGAGCCGGTGCCGCGTCTTCTTCCCGATACCGGGGTCGACCTCACGGGTGTGGCGGTGGGTGTCCCGGACGAGTACTTCGCCGACGGGTTGGACCCTTTCGTCGCGGAGAAGGTACGGGACGCACTCGAGGTCATCCGGAGTCTCGGTGCGAAGGTACGGACGATCTCGATCCCGCATCTTGGGCTCGGCGTCGCGGCGTACTACCTTGTGGCGGACGCTGAGGCGTCGGCGAACCTGGCCCGATACGACGGGGTTCGGTACGGTCACCGGTCGGATCACGCGGAGACGCTCGAGGATCTCTATCGGATGAGCAGAAGCGAGGGATTCGGGGCGGAGGTCAAACGGCGGATCATGCTGGGAACCTACGCGCTCTCGGCCGGTTACTACGATCAGTACTACCTGAAGGCGCAGAAGGTTCGCACGCTCCTGGTTCGGGACTTCGAGAGGGCCTTTGAGTCCGTGGACGCGGTGATCGCACCGACGTCACCGACGACGGCGTTCGCACTGGGGGAGCGCGTCAACGATCCGGTCAGCATGTACCTGTCCGACATCTACACGGTACCTGTTAACCTCGCGGGTCTTCCGGCACTGTCGGTCCCGTGCGGGTTCGCCGCGTCCGGTCTGCCCGTCGGGCTCCAGATAATGGTCGAAAAATTCCGAGAGCCCGTTATGTTCCGGGTGGCGCGGGCTTACGAGCACGCCGCGGGCGCATTCCCGGTCCCGTCCACGTTGTAGGAGGTCGCACTGGAATTCGAATCCGTCATAGGCTTCGAGGTTCACGCGCAGCTCACGACTCGCACCAAGATCTTCTGTGGATGCCTGAATGAGACCGGCGGCCCGCCGAACACGCGCACGTGCCCGGTGTGCCTTGGGATGCCCGGTGCGTTGCCCGTACTCAATGAGGCCGCCGTGGATCTGGCAACCGCCGTCGCGCTGTCGCTGAACGCGTCCATCGCGGAGAAGGCCGGGTTCGCGCGCAAGAACTACTTCTATCCCGATCTGCCCAAGGGCTATCAGATCACTCAGCACGCCGAGCCGCTGGCGAGAGACGGGCACCTGGACGTCGAGTTCGAAGGTCGCACTCTGCGCGTCGGCATACTCCAGATTCACATAGAGGAGGACGCGGGCAAGAGCGTGCACGCGGAGCACCAGGGCGGAGGCGCAAGCCTCATAGACATGAACCGCTGCGGTGTGCCCCTGGTCGAGATCGTGACGCGCCCCGATCTCAGGGGCATCGATGAGGCCGACGCGTTTCTGAACGAGCTCAGGAGGATCCTGGTCTGTCTCGGCGTGACCACGGGAGAGATGCATGAGGGGAGCCTTCGCTTCGACACCAACATCTCGGTCCGCCCGAAGGGGACGAAGGAGCTGGGGACGCAGACCGAGATCAAGAATCTCAACTCGTTCAGGGCGGTCCGCAGAGCGCTGGTCTACGAGGTCGACAGGCAGTCCGCCGTGCTGAGAGATGGCGGGAAGGTTACCCACGAGACGCTCCTGTGGGACAAATCAAGAGAGCGCGCCGTTCCCATGCGTTCCAAGGAAGGTGCGTCGGACTACCGCTACTTCCCGGAGCCTGACCTGGTTGATTTTGAGATCGACGCGCGCCGTATCGAGCGCGTGAGGGAATCGTTGCCCGAACTGCCGGCGGCGGCTCGTCGGCGCCTGGTGGAGGCCTACGCGATCCCCGAGTACGACGCGTTCGTACTGACCGCGGAGCCATCGACGCTCCGGCTCTACGAGAGCACCGTCGGAGCCCTGCTTGGGCGATTGGGACCCGACGCGCCTCCCACCGCCGCCAAGACCGTCAGCAACTGGGTGATGGTGGTGCTCGCGGGTCATCTCAACGAGCGAAGGCTGACACTGGCAGAGCTGTCAGCGAGAGTGGCATCGCTCGACACGGGCGACCGGCAGGACGGCGCTCCCGCTCTGCCGTCGCGTCTGGCGGATGTGATCGCGCTGCGGCTGCGTGGTGAGGTCAGCGAGCCTGCCGCCCGTCGGCTGTTCGAGGCCGCGATGGAGTCGGCCGAGCCGATAGAGAACCTCGTGGAGAGGCTGGACCTCGGGGCGGTGTCTGACGAGGACGTGGTGAGGGCGCTGGTTCGGGAGGTGCTCGCCGCGCATCCTGAAGAGGTGGCGCGCTACCGCGCGGGGGCCACGAAACTCATGCGGTTCTTCGTCGGCCAGGTGCTTGGGCGAACGGGCGGGAAGGCCGACCCCGAGCTTGCAGCTCGCATTCTGCTGGAGGAACTTGGGAACGGGGGGACGACTTGAGAGACACCGAACGAGGCTGCGCCGCGCGGATCATCCTGATCGGATCTCTGTGCGCGGCCCTTCTGGGTGGGTGTGGAGGAGGCGATGGTTCCGAGGGGGCCGACGGCGAAGCCGGGCTGGAGCAGTGGGAGACCCCGGGCGGACGGTGGCATCCGGTGCGCGAAGGCGCGCTGACGAGCGAGCAGACGGGAGAAATGGAGCGGCTGAAGTCGCTCGGGTACCTGGCCGGCTCGACCAGGGCGCCCGATGTCTGGGGCATTACGATTCACGACGAGACAAGGACATGGGACGGCCTCAACTTCTACACGTCCGGGCACACGGCGGGCGCCACTCTGATGGACATGCACGGCAACGTGCTCCATGAGTGGAATCACAGCTTCCTGGATGCCTGGCGCGCCGGACCCGGCGGCGAGCTCCCGAAATCCAGCAAGGGCTCGGGGTTCTGGCGTCGCGCGTACCTGTTCGAGAACGGCGATGTTCTGGCCATATTCGACGGGCACGCCATAATCAAGGTGGACAGGGACTCGCGGCTCATCTGGGCGCAGTTCGGGGGGTTCCATCACGACCTCGATGTCATGGAGGACGGGCGCATCTACGTGCTCCTGCGGGAGCCTCGCATCGTGCCCAGAATCCACCCGGACAGCCCGGTTCTGGAAGAGTTCATCGTCGTGCTGGACGCTGACGGCAACGAGCTCAGGCGCGTTTCTCAGCTCGAAGCGATCGAGAGAGCAGGCAGGCAGGACCTGCTGGAGAGCATGAAGGAATCCGGCGACATTTTCCACACTAACACGATCGAGGTCTTAGACGGCGAGCTGGCAGGCTGGGACCCCGCGTTCCAGGAGGGGAACGTTCTCATCTGCATCCGGGAACTCGACAACATCGCCGTGGTTGATATGGACAAGGGGCTGGTCGTGTGGGGAATGGAGGGTCCGTGGCTCAAACAGCATCAGCCGACGGTCTTGGGCAACGGCCATATGCTCATCTTTGACAACGGCGGCAGTCGGGGCGCGTCCAGGATCATCGAGTTCGACCCCGCCACTAGAGAGATCGTCTGGGTGTACAAGGGAGACGCGAACAGCGTCTTTCATTCCCCGCAGTGCGGTTCCAACGAACGATTGCCCAACGGTAACACGCTGATAAGCGAGACGGACCGAGGGCGCGCCATCGAGGTGACCCCCGGGCACGAGATCGTGTGGGAGTACATCAACCCCGCTCAGGCCGGTGATGAGAGTCAGTACATAGCGTCCTTGTTCGAGGTCATCAGGATCCCGCCTCAGTACGTGGACGGGTGGCTTCCCTCAGACTAGCGCGGTCCCCCTCGCGCGGCCGCGGGTTGCTCTGATCCGAACATGTGTCAGTGGACGTGCGTCAGTGGACATGCGGTAAGGGATGTGCGGTGAGGGATGTGCGGTGACGGACACACCAGTTCATTGACCACCCGCCGATTCTGTGGTATAATGCGAATTATCGGATGTTTCTCTGCCTGTCAGCTCGCTGGGAAGGCCCAGCGGAAGGGGATTGGTATGTCTCTGGTCAGAACGGTCTCACGATCGTGGCTCCTGCTCTCGGTTCTCACCGCGGCGGCGGCAGCCATGCTCTGTGTCGCACCCGCGTTCGCACTGCTTCCCATCGAGGCCGATGGCTTCCTCAAGAACTACGAGGCGATCAACTGCAAGGCCATAGACGCTATCTACGACGACGCCGATGCCGTCGGGCACGCGGGCGACATCATGGCCTTCTACGCCGACCAGGGCGAGGACAGATTGGTCTTCCGCGTCGGCATGTTCATGATGGAGATGATCGACGGGAGTGGTGACTGCTTCAGACGGGCGGGGACTCGCATTTACGTGTTCGCGGACTATGAGGATGGCGGGACGATGGCGATGCCCGATCGTCTGGCGCGGCGGGTGCCCATCATGTGGGACACGTGTGTCCGACTGGGGTACGGGGAGAGGGGAGCGTTCGAGGAGAAGGTGTTCGGCGCCGATCTTCGCGAGGTTTCGCGGGAGCTCGTTCGCGCGTCGGCCGTAGTGCCGGAGCTGCACACGCTCGAGGGTTCGATCCGGCTGCCTGACGGATTCCGGGCCGCGGTCACCAGGGCGGCCGGCGTCGGTGAGGAGGACTACGATCTCATCGCCGCGGCCGTGTCGGCCGAAGAAGCGACCCCCGTCCGATACCACGTCGTGGCCGTCATCGACGGGGAGGTCGTCGACGAGCTGTCCGCGACCAACGAGCCCAGGCGCGGCGACCACAACGTCGCGTTCGCGCAGCACGGCAACCAGGGGCTGACATACACCACGGTCTACTGGGGAGAGAAGGGTGAGAACGCGTCGTACCCCGGCGACCCGGCCAACCCGGACGACGGATTCGATGAGATCCTCGATGCGCACGACTACTACGACCTGCCGGGCAACTTCCACATGGCGGGGACGCTTATCACGGGTGCTGCGTGGCACGACCCGGCCTTCAACGACTCGCTCGTGAACGGCGTGGGCGAGGGTTGGGTTCAGATGCTGACGTCGGCGTACGCCCAGCACATCATGCCGTTCGTCTACGACGACATGAACAGCTGGTCCGTCAACGTCCACAGGCAGCTGACCAACCACTACTACGGCCAGTGGCCGACCGTCGCCTGGGTACCTGAGCGCGTCTGGCTCGAGAACCCCGACTCCGACGGCAACGGCATCGACGCCTCCTGTTGCGTTATCGACAATACGATCAAGGACGACTTCTACGACAACGATGTCGACGCAGTCATTCTCGACGACTACGTGCACTGCGGCTACATGAACGACTACCTGAACGACCACCACGTCTACGTGCTGGACAACGGGCTCAAGATCCTGCCCATGGACAACGACTTCAACGGGCAGATGGGCTACGACGCCGGCGCCGCGATGTCGACCATATGGGCGGGGACGTCGGATGAGATAATCCTCTACGGCAACGACTGGGAGGTCGCGGCCGAGGTTGCCGGGTTCGACATCACGCACCCCTCCGCGCTCAACAACTACATCTACGTTCTGCAGCAGTGCAGCACGTATTCCGACGTGATCAGTGTGTGGAAGCTCAACGACGTCATCTCGAGCTTCCCCGCTACCCCCATCACGCTGCAGAACGGGACCTACGGGCTGCTCGGTGAGTGGTACGGCTACGGCGGCTCCTGCAACCAGTGGTACTGCGACTGGGCCAGCTACGTGGGGGAGGACAACCTCGATGAGCACACTCCGAAGTGGGGCTACCAGGGCGCCTGGCAGTTCGCGCACGACAAGATCGTCGCCGGACCCAGCAACGACCTCTCGGAGTCCGCGTGGTATGTGATGATGTCGATGCTGCACGAGACGGGCTGGCACGACGCCGGCGAGATCGCCGGCTGGGAGCACCGCTACTCCAATCACATCAAGAACGCCAATCCCTACTCGGAGGCCGCCCTCTGGGCGGAGGATCTGGGGACGTACGCGTCGAACCCCACCGGTTGCTCGCTGTGGGACATCGACGAGGACGGTGTCCCTGAGGGCGTCATCTGGAACGACCGTGTGATGGCGGTGTTCGAGATGATCGGCGGCAAGGCCAACTGGATCTTCGCCAAGGGCTCGGGCTACGGCTACTCAGTCGTGGGCAACGATAACGTCTACTGGGCCGGGACCGCCGGTGACTGGAACGAGACCAACCACACCGCGGCCCTCTCGGACGTCAGCGTGGGCGGCATCGACCGAGAGCACGACTACTACTACCTCTCGGTTCTCTCGTCCGATGGCAACACCGTCACCCTCGAGATCGGGCACAACGACGTCCCGATCGTGAAGACGGTGAGCCTGACTCTCGGCGACCCGTACCTGGATGTCATCTACGACGTGGGCGGCGAGACGGCCTACATCAAGAGCGGCTGGACGCCGGACCTCGTCGATCTTATCTGGGATCCGGAGCTCTATCGTGTGTGGGACCCCGGCACCGGCAGCTACTGCGGGCAGCGCAATACGTCCAGCGGCGCGACCGCTGCGCTCGTCCTGGGTGCCGGCGGGACCAGCCACAACGTGGCTCAGACCGCGACGCTGCTCGAGATCGACGAGATCGTCGGCACCGGCCAGTTCCAGTTCTACATCTACGCGGGTTACACCGGCGCGCCCGTGTCAGACGAGATCGCCGAGCTCGAGGCGCTGTCCGCCGGGCTCACGGACGTGCTCGCACCTAGACCCGTCGTGGCCAACTACTACCCGAGTGCCGATCGCCTGGACATCACGTTCAACGAGATCGTGCAGTACGACGCCGTGACGACCACGGGTGTTGCGATCGACGAGAACAATGACGGCGTGGCGGAGGTTACGCTCACCGGCGCCGCGACCGTCCTCAACGCGGGCGACGCGACCGTCATCCAGATCCAGGTTGCCGCGGCCACGGCGGCCGCGATCGAGGTCCTGACGCCCGGCACGCTCGAGCTTCTGCTTGCGGCGGATTCCTTCTTCGACGTGGTCGGGAACGGCAACGGGGCGGTCGATAACACCGACGACGTGAGGGTCATTTACGGCGCCGATACGAAGATCACGATCGATGGGCTGATCGATGCGTCCGAATGGGCGCCCTACACGCTCGTGGTCGATGACCCCGACGATGACTCGACATGGCACCCCGTCGATCCCCTTCTCAACGAGCTCTACGGGCTCTACGTCGACTGGGACGCCGACTTCCTGTATCTCGGCGTGAACGGGCAGGTTGTGTCGAACAGCTGGCTCCTCTATCTGGACACCGACCCCGGCGGACCCGGTGGAGAGACGGACCTCACCGCCATCGACGCCTGGGAACGCGGCGCTACGTTCAGCGCGTCAGGCTTCAGGGCCGACTTCCAGTACGGCTGCTACCAGCACCAGGGCGCGTATGACTCCGATAGCTTCTTCTCGATCGACAGCCCGACGACAGCGACCGCGCTGACCGACTCGATAATCTCGGCCTTCGATTCGCAGCACGTTAACGGGACGAGCGGCGGGAGCGAGATGGCCATCCCATGGCACGTTCTCTACGGGATGGGACCGGGGAACGTGCCAGTGAACGCGTCCTTCTCGCTGGTCGCGTCCATCTGTTGGGACCCCGACCCCGACGGCGAGCTCGGCGGGGACTCCGCGCCGTCGAACAGCTCGGCCGCGCTGCCCGTGATCGATGCCGCGTACACCATTACAATAGACCACGACGGCGACGGCCTGCCGGACGAGGGCGCCACGGGAGCCGAAGGGGGTGACGCGGTCGTCGCGCGGAGCTTCCTCAAGCAGAACAGTCCCAACCCGTTCAACCCGGCGACGCGGATCTCGTTCGTCGTTGGCGGGTGTGTGTCCGCCGACGTTCTGCTGGAGATCTTCGATGTCCGCGGCGCGCGCGTCGCGACGCTCGTGGACGCTTCCCACGAGCCGGGCGAGCACGCCGTCAGCTGGGACGGTCACGACTCGCGGGGGAGGAGTCTGGCGTCGGGCGTCTACTTCGCGAAGCTCACGGTGGGCGAGGGAACCGATGCGGCAAAGATGATCATGCTCAAGTGATATGGAGCGGTTGGGCCCGACCGTCCCATATGGTCCAGCGGAAGCTGCAGCAGGATAAGCACACGCGCCGCCCGATTCCGGGGCGGCGCGACTGCTTACCGCTCTGGATGCGTCCCGAATGGGGCCGTTCTCTCGTTGACGTTCTTAACGGAGCGTCCTATATTGGGGCAGATGGGACACGATGACAATCCCCGTGGAGGAACGACATGGAGAAGGACACGATCGGTGACGCAACGGGCATCGACGGCTATCTGTTCAGGTTGATAGCCACGTTCGAAGCGGCCGCAATGCAGCAGCTCGGGAAGATCGTACATCCTCTGACCGGCGACGTGGAGGTGGACCCCGCGAGCGCGAGCGACTCGATTGAGATGCTCGCTGCGATCCAGCGCAAGACGGACGGCAACCTCAACGCGGATGAGAAACGGCTGCTGGAGCACGTTCTGTATCAGCTTAGAATGAACTACGTCGACGTGGCGAAGGAGCAAGGGGAGGCCAAGGCGGAGAAGGCGCCCGCCGATGGTGCGGAGGATTCCGATGTCGGGGAGGCCGACGCGGGTTCGGACGAATCGGCGGCGGAGGCGGCTCCCGACGCGGGGGAGGAACAGAGCGGATGATGCGGCCCGGATGGATCGTCCACTTCCCGAGGAGCCTCGTGTGCGGCCTCGTGGTGCGCTGCGCGCTGGTCGCCTCACTCTCGGCGCTCCTGGTGCCCGATGCGGGCGCCGGCCTGCCGGGGTTGTCGGGAGGCGCTTCGCCCGGAGGCTCCGATCTCATGCTCGTGCGGACGGCCAGCCTCCAGACCAGGGGTGTCTTGACCGTCTGCGTGGCGGGAGAGTACTCCGAATCACAGGACGCCGCTGAGTTCCGGGGAGAGGACGCGGCCGGTCGGTACACCACCCTGTGCGCGGGGGCCTCATACGGATTGACGACGTGGCTCGAGGTCTCAGCCCGCGTGCCCGTACGACGAGCGGTCTGGGGCGACGGCGCCAGTCCCGACGAGGTGGCAGGACTCGATTCGCCGGTCATCGGCGTCAAAGTGGGGGCGCCGGTCGACTGGTCCGTGCTGTCACTCGCCGTGGACGGGCGTGTGGGTCTGCCCGTCGGGTCCGAGCTCAAGCTTGACGGGGAGGCCGCTGACGGCTTTCACCTGACCGGGGGCTCCGATACCGATTGGGAGATTGCTTTGCTGGCGACCGCGGACTTCACGGACTGGCTGCCAGTCCGGCTCCACGCGAACGTGGGATGGGCGCACCACGGAAACGAGGTTTCCGGACGGCGCTTCTTCCCCGATTACTACCCCGCGGTCCCGGAAGGCGGAGACCCCGGCGACAACGACGCCGTGATCCTGCGTGGCGCCGTGGAGTTCCCCGGGCGGAAGGTTGACCTGTTCACCGAGTTCCGGGGGGACATCCTGAACGGGAGAGATCTGGTTGCTCTCAAGGAGAACCCCCTGACCATCATGCCCGGTGTGCGTGTGCGATTCGGCTCCGGCTGGAGCGCGACGGGCGGGTTATCGATCAGCATATCCGGCGACGACCGCGACACGCCGGACTTCGACCCGCACGACGCCTATCCCGACTGGGGCGCCAAGCTGATGGTCGGATATGCGTGGCCCGTCTTTGCCGCGGACACTGACGGGGACGGCATCCCCGATTTCCGAGATGGGTGTCCGAAGCTCGCTGAGGACATGGACGGTTTCCTCGACGACGATGGCTGTCCCGATCCGGACAACGACGCGGACGGCATCCCCGACGAGCGCGACATGTGCCCGGACGAACCCGAGGATATCGACGGCTTCGAGGACGGCGACGGCTGTCCCGATCTGGACAACGACGGCGACGGCATCGTCGACGAGCGCGACATGTGCCCGGACGAACCCGAGGATATCGACGGCTTCGAGGACGGCGACGGATGTCCGGACGACTAGGTGACAGCGGGAGGCAAGTGCCCAGGAACCCGGCGCCGACCGTTGACATCATCATCGAGCAGCAGGGCGGCATCGTGCTGGTAGAGAGGCGGAACCCGCCGCACGGGTGGGCGCTCCCCGGTGGTTTCATCGACTACGGGGAGAGCGCGGAGGACGCCGCTGCCCGGGAGGCCGAGGAAGAGACCGGTCTCACGCTCGTCGACCTCCGCCAGTTCCACGTCTACTCGGACCCGGCCCGGGATCCGAGACTCCACACTATTACTACTGTGTTTGTCGCTCGCGGACGCGGGGAACCGACCGGCGGGGACGACGCGGTCAGCGCGCGCGTGTTCGACCCCGCTGCGCTTCCGGAGCGGATGGCGTTCGATCACCGTGAGATAATCATGGACTACGTCTCGGGCAGGTGGGGCCGGCCGTAGAGGTGCCGGGGCGCACTGTCCTGGCGGCCGCGGTCGCGCGTTGTCCGTACGCGGTTCAGTCCTTCGTATCCGACTCGAGGGCCTTCGCCTCGTTCCAAACGCGGTCCATCGCCTCGAGCCCGACCTTGCTCAGATCCCTGTCCCGGAACCTGTGCTCGATCAGAGCGAATCGCCTGCGGAACTTGAGGTTGGTCTTCCTCAGCGCGGCCTCCGGATCGATCTCGAGCGAGCGCGCGATGTTGACGATGGCAAAGAGGAGATCGCCTAGTTCCTCTTCGTACTTCTCCGCACGTCGGTCCGCTATCTCGACCCGGAGTTCGGCCAGCTCCTCATCGACCTTCGCGAGAACATCCGACAGCTCGTCCCAGTCGAAGCCGACGGCGGCCGCCTTCTCCTGTAATCGGCGGGCGGTGAGCAGAGCGGGGAAGTCCTTGGGCAGTCCGTCGAGAATGGACGTCCGTCCCGAGTGGCTCTTCTCGGTGAGCTTCGTCTTCTCCCAGTGGCTTCGCACGGCCTCGGGAGTCGATGCTTCCTTGTCACCGAAGACGTGCGGATGACGGCGGCGCAGCTTGGCGTCGATCCCCTCGACGATCGACGTGAGGTCGAATCGTTCCCCTTCTTCCGCCATCCTGGCTATGAAGACGATAAGGAACAGCAGATCGCCGAGTTCGTCGCGAAGTTGCTCGTCGTCTTCGACGTCCATTGCCTCGAGAACCTCGTGGAACTCCTCGACCAGGTGAGGGCGAATGGTCTCGACGGTCTGCGCGCGATCCCACGCGCACCCGCCAGGCGATCGGAGCGTGGCCGTCAGATCGACGAGTCTCTCGAAGGCGTCACTGGACTTGCTTGACATCTGGTCTGTTCCTCTCTGTTGCGGTACGCAGACTTGGGTCGCCGGTGCGTCATGACGCGCTGTGAACGCTCTATAAAGTCGTGCGCATCCACTAAAGCGTCTCCGAGAGCGACCGGCGAGCCCGTGACTAGGATGTAACGATACTAGAGCGGACGGCGCTTTTCAATCGCAAGTCGCGGTCTGCTGGGGCTCTGCACGAACAGGAGAGGCGCGTGCAACGAGGAAGCACCTGTGCAATACTCGCGTAACATCAGATGTGTGCGAGAGTTACGGCCATAGAGGTCCGCTGGCACGTCGCTTGCACGTTCGGGGGCCGAAAGCGGCGTAGATAGGGCTCTTCCGGTGTGGGAGACCCTGGTGCGGGCCGCTGCGCCGGTCCTCTTGGTCGTGGTGAAAGAGGGTTCAGGCGCCATTGCTCTTTGATACCAACACATGGACGGGACCGTCGGCGCAGGGAAAGAAGTTGCGGATTGTCACGTGCTGTGCTACTGAATGCTCGCTTGGTGCGGGTCGGACATCGAGGATCTTCGAAAGGGTGGGGCGTGCGATTTTCCACGTGGGTTGAGATCGACCTGGATGCCCTGGCGGACAACATCCGCGAGGTGCGGGCGCGCATCGCGGCGGGCCAGAGGATCCTGCTTGTGGTCAAGGCGGACGCCTACGGCCACGGAGCGGTGGAGGTGTCGCGGGCGGCCGTTACGGCGGGCGTCGACATGCTGGGCGTCGCGACGCTCCAGGAGGGAATCGAGCTCAGGCAGGCCGGGATCGCATCTCCGATCCTCATCCTGAGCCCTCCGATGGAGAGCGAGACGCGAGACGTCATCGAGTACGATCTCGCGTGCACGGTCCCAAGCCTTGGCATAGCGCGGGCTCTGTCCCGTGTCTGCGTCGATAGGGGGAAGACCGGCTCCGTGCACGTGGAAGTCGACACGGGCATGGGGCGCAGCGGTGTCGGGCTGGAGGAGGCCCTTCCGTTCGTGACCGCCGTGGGCAAGCTCCCCGGCCTCTCGCTGGACGGCGTCTATACGCATTTCCCCGCGTCGGACGAGGATGTGGCGTTCACTAAAGGTCAGGTATCCGACTTCGCGGCCCTGCTTTCGCGGCTGGACAGGAAGGGGATATCGGTTCCCCTGAGGCACGCGGCAAACAGCGCCGCTCTTCTCGGTGTGGCGGAGTCACTGGCGCCACCTCTGAACATGGTTCGCCCGGGGTTGATGGTCTACGGCCTCAGGCCTTCGGGCCGCTCGCCGGGAGACGCACAGCTTCGGCCCGTGATGAGCTTCAAGTCCCGGATAGCCCAGATACGGGAGCTGCCGGAGGGACATCCGATCAGCTATGGCATGACGTTCAGGACTCACGGGGCGATGCGAATAGCGGTGATCCCGGTGGGCTACGGGCACGGATACAGTTGGAGGCTCTCCAATGCGGGCGAAGTGCTCGTGCGTGGCACGAGGGCGCCCATCGTCGGGCGCGTGACGATGGACGTGACGCTCGTGGACATCGACGGGCTTCCGGAGGCGCGCGTCGGGGATGAAGTGGTGCTTTTCGGGCGACAGGGGGATGCGGAGATCACGGTGGACGAGGTCGCCGCCCGGGTGGGCACGATCAACTACGAAATCATCTGCGGGATCGGTAAGAGGGTCGCTAGGGCCTACATACGGAGTGGCGAGACCATTGGAGTGCGGACGCTCACTGAGCGCAGGGCGGTGGGGAGACGGCGATGGGCGGACGAGGAGTGAGTTTCGCCGGCCATGCGACGGACCGGGCCGGCAAATGAACACCTCTTCAGAGATGCGAGAAGGACGGGCATCCGGATTCCGTAACTTGACAAAGCACCCGGTGTTGGAAGATTCGGCGGGCGTGAATCCGGCACGAAAAAGAAGGTTGACAGATTTTGAAGGCCTGTGCTAGATTGCCCCAAGCCCCGGCAGAGATGGGGCCCAGAGAGTCTACGGAGCAGCATAAAACTGAGGGTTCCTACGTTCGGAGGCCACTGTATGCGGTGGCATATCCAGCGTCGAAGAGGAGGTGAAACGAGGGAGTTTTTCGGACAGTGAAGTAGGAGACAGATCGCCACCGGGAGAGGTGGCGGGCGGTCTTCGCCCGCGGTGTTGGATAGGCCGCGGGGCGGAGTTCCGGGTTGCTGTTGTCCATTGGTCATGGGCAGCGACTTCGGAGTGGACATGCCCTTCTAGGAGGTTGTCGGATGGCAAGAGAGAACCGCAGCGACAGAGGCGCGATGCTTGCGCTCGCTTCTCTTCTGGTCGTGTTCTCACTGACGGTAGCTGTGGCCACCCCGGCCGGTGCGTATTTCTACGATTCGGACGGGGATGGTTTGCCGGACTTCTACGAAGTCAAGCACGGCATTCACGGTGACGTCACAGACGAGGGAAGCGACTGGGACGGTGACGGTCTGCTCGATATAGAGGAGGACGTCAATCTCAATGGTATCGTCGATGTCGGCGAGACCGACCCGGCCAATTGGGACACGGACGGGGATGGTATCTCAGACGGCATCGAGGGACTGGTCGACACCGATGGTGACGGTCTCATCAACGCGCTCGATCTCGATTCGGACAACGACTTCATACCCGACGGGGTCGAAGACGCCAATCACAACGGCGTTTGGGACGAGCATCTGGGCGAGACGAACTGGCTCGTCGCGGATACGGACGGCGACGGTTTGATCGACGGTTGGGAAGCGATGTGGGGCACCGACCCGCTCAATCCCAACACCGATGGCGACGGCTGGAACGACTACGAGGAAGTCATCGTCTACGGTACGAACCCGAACGATCCTGACACGGACGGTGACGGTCGTATCGACGGTATCGGTAACGAGGACGGGTCCGACGCCGACGGCGACGGCGCCATCAACGCTGCCGACTTCGACAGCGACAACGATGGTCTCACCGACGGCCAG
>JAUVLG010000056.1 GCA_030595835.1 Candidatus Eiseniibacteriota bacterium
TGGCGGCATCGGGATCAAGGTGGGGCCGCGCGGCGTACCCACGAAGGCCCACGGCCGATTGGAGAACCCCGAGGCCGTCAGGGCATTCCTCATGGCGTGGATTGGAGTGACCACGAGATGACAATGGAAATGCGCGAGGACGTGGTGCGGCGGCTGGTGGTCGTGTCCAACCGACTGCCCGTGGTCCTCTCGTCGAGTGACGGGAACTGGCGGAGCGAACCAGGTTCGGGCGGACTCGTAACCGCCCTAGCCCCGGTGCTGAGGAATCGCGGTGGGCTCTGGATCGGTTGGCCTGGTACGGCGGTCGAGGATGGGGTTCAGGAAGCCCTGGAGCGGGCCGTGGGCGGTGCAGGCTACTCCCTGGTGGCCGTCCCTCTCGAGACCGGCGAGGTGGACCGTTACTATCGCGGTTTTTCCAACGAGATAATCTGGCCGCTCTTTCATGATCTTCAGACGCGCTGCAACTTCGATCCCGAGTACTGGGACACCTACGGGAACGTCAACAGGAAGTTCGCTGATGTCACGGCCGCGCACACCGGCGACGGCGACTTCATATGGGTGCACGACTACCATCTGATGCTGATGGCTCAGAACCTGAGAGAACTCGGAAGCCGCGCCAAGCTCGGATTCTTCCTGCACATACCCTTCCCTTCTCTGGACATCTTCGTCAAGTTACCCTGGCGCCATCAGCTGCTTAGAGCTCTGCTCGCGTACGACCTGGTGGGCTTCCAGACAATGCGGGACCGCCGCAACTTCATTCAGTGTCTGAGGACGCTCCTGAACGGCACCGAGACGCGAGGGCGCGGTCAGGTGTGCGAGATCTCAGCGGACGACATGAGCGTGCGAGCGGGCGTCTTTCCCATTGGTATCGACTATCGGCAGCTCGAGCGGGACGCCGGAAGTCATGAGGTTGCTGAGAGCGCCTGGCACATACACGAGAACCTGCCCGATCGACAGATCATCCTCGGCGTCGACAGGATGGACTACACCAAGGGGATACCCGATCGGCTGAAGGCCTTCGGTCGTCTGCTGGAGCGGCATCCGGAGCACCGGAGGAAGATCACGCTGGTCCAGGTAGTCGTCCCGAGCCGCAGAGGCATCCCAGAGTACGAGGTGCTGAAGGCCGAGATAGAGCAGCTCGTCGGTCAGATCAACGGCCAGTTCACCGAGAGCTCCGCGTGGGTTCCAATCCACTACATATACGGCTCGCTTAATCACCTCGACCTGCTTGGCTACTATCGCGCCTCCGAAATAGCGCTTCTCACCCCCTACAAGGACGGAATGAACCTGGTCGCAAAGGAGTACTGCGCTTGCAGCCTGGAGGAGAACTGCGTGCTGATTCTCAGCGAGTTCGCGGGCGCAGTGGCCGAGATGCAGCGCGGCGCGATCCTCGTTAATCCCCACGACGTCGCTGGCGTGGCTGAGGCCCTCCACGAGGCCATCGTGATGCCACCCGCGGAGCGTCACAGGAGAATGCACCTCTTGCGCCTGGTGGTGAAGAAGCACGATGTCTTCTGGTGGGTCGATTCGTTTCTCCGGGCGTCCATCGAGAAAGACCTGGGGAATTTCCCGATCATCCCGGACTACGTGCCGCCCGCCCCCCAACCCCGGTGACGCCAAGTCACCCCCGATGGGATCGCCCACTCACGGAGGCGCTTCACTCTGAACACGGGAAGCACACAATCCGGAAGGAGGTAATCCATGTCGGTGCGCAGGGTGTCTCTTCTCTTTCTGGCAGTGACGCTCGCCCTGCTGGCCGGATGTGCCGGAGCTACACAGGAGGATTCGATGCTGGCGGACAAGATCGCGAAGGCCGACGAGATCTTCAAAAGCAGGCAGTACGAGGAAGCGGGTGTTCTCTTCGAGGAGATAGCGGGAGAGGCCGGCGGCGACAACTCGGCATTCGTGGAGGCCGCGTCCATGCGGGCGAGAAGCTATCTCATAACCGAGAAGAAGAACGAGGGCAGAGAGTGGCTGATCCGCGCGGCGGCGAAGGCCACGGCGGCGGACCCCCTCGGATGGTCGCGCTACCTCGGCGTGCGCGGGCGCTTCGAGTGGAAGGACGGGGACAACGAGACAGCGACGAGTACGTTCCACGAGATGTTCGACTACTGCGGCGAGAAAGAACTCTGGGAGCGTGCGGTCGATGCAGCGCACATGATAGCCATCACCGGCGACCAGACGCAGAAGTTCGACTGGTCGCTCAAGGGTATTCAGATGGCGGAGAAGGGCGGGATGGACGGATGGCTCGGCCCCCTCTGGAACAACCTCGGCTGGAACTACTACGACGACGAGCGCTACGGTGAAGCCTACGACGCCCTGATCAAGGCGCGGGAGTATCACTACAAGGGCAAGGGAGAGCTGCCAAAGCTCATCGCCGACTACTCGGTGGCCCACGTCATGATGAAGCAGAACCGGCTCCACGAGGCGGAAGCGGCGATGCTCAAGGTGCTCGAGTGGGCCACGAGGCTCGACGCGGACGGAGCATCCGACGCCGTCGAGTGGATGGGTTTCTCCAGATGGGACCTGGGCGAGATGGTGATGGAGCTGGGCAGTAAGGCCGCTGGGACCGGGATGCTCAAGCAGGCGCTGAGTGAGATAGAGCGGTCGGGCATGCCCAATTGGGACCCCGATCAGTGGAAGCAGAAGCAGGCCCGCGTGGCAGGGCTGGAAGGATGACACCGATGGGTGGACGGCTCGGAGCGGACGGATCGGGAAAGCAGGAGGATGCGCGCGGCGCGGCGGGGGCGAGAGGTCTCGGCGAAAGATCCGGCGCGTCGGAGTTCGTTCGGCACTGGAGCCTTGACCCTGACGTTGCCTTCCTGAATCACGGGTCGTTCGGCGCGTGTCCCATTCCGGTACTGGAGGCTCAAACGAGGCTCCGAGACAGATTGGAACGCGGGCCCGTTCAGTTTCTGCTGAGAGAACTCGATGAGCTTGCTACATCGGCACTTGCCGAGACCGCTACCTTCGTGGGAGTGGACCCCGATGACCTCGTCTTCGTTCCGAATGCGACGACAGGCGTCAACACCATCCTCCGCTCGCTCAGCTTCCAGGCGGGAGACGAGCTCCTCACGACAAGCCACGAGTACAACGCCTGCCGGAACGCGATGGAGTTCGTTGCGGGCAGGTCGGGTGCGCGCGTCGTCGCGGTCGACGTCCCATTCCCGATCGGATCTTCGGACGAGGTCGTGGAGCGCCTGCTGGACGGCACGTCCGACAGAACTCGCGTCGCGGTCATCGACCACATAACCAGTCTGACGGGCATGGTCATGCCCATAGCGCGAATCGTCGGGGCTCTGGCCGAGCGCGGGATCGATACACTCGTAGACGGAGCTCACGGTCCGGGGATGGTCCCTCTCGACATCACCGGCATCGCCCCGGCCTACTACACGGGCAACTGTCACAAGTGGTTGTGCGCTCCTAAGGGAGCGGCCATTCTCTACGTGCGGCGCGACCTGCAGCCGCTTATCAGGCCGCTGGCGATCAGCCACGACGCCAACTCGACGCGAACCGATGCTTCCCGCTTCCAGCTGGAGTTCGGATGGACGGGAACCGTCGACCCGACGTCCTACCTGTGCATCCCCGAGTCCATACGGTTCATGGGATCGCTCTTGCCGGGCGGGTGGCCGGTGCTGATGGAACGGAACAGAGAACTCGCGCTTCGGGCGCGCGGGCTTCTGTGCGACGCCCTCGGCGTAGCGCCTCCCTGTCCGGATGAGATGATCGGGACGCTCGCGAGCGTGCCTCTCGGACCTGGCACGTTCCACTTCGAGACGACCGCTCTTGCGTTCGATGATCTGGACACGGTCCTGCGTGAGGAATACGGCTTCGAGGTCCCGGTCCTCGCGTATCCAGAAGGACCTTCGAGCATCATCCGAGTCGCTGCTCAGATCTACAACTCGCTCGGACAGTATGCTGCACTGGCGGATACGTTGAAGATGCTGCTGGAGAGGTAGAAGCGGGCCTGACCCTACCCCCATGCTCAGACACACGGCGCGGCGTTCGCCGCGCCTGAACTGCGCGCGGGGGTAGGGTCAGACCCGCTTCCACATTCTAGGGCAGGTCTACTGCAACCTCGGCGACGTAGAGCAGCACACGATCCCGATTCGAGATGAAGTTCGAGAGCATGAACTGCAGATCAGGTTCGACGAACTCGTCGAATACCACCTCGCCGTTGACCTCGATGACCAGTGGCTGCTCAAGCACGATCATGTCTGGATGCACGAGTATGCGGAAGGCGCCGACGCGGGACGTCTGCACATCGATTCGGTTCGCGGCGAAGCCGGCCCTCACCGCGGCCGAAGGAACGTCGCGCTTGAAGATGAAGTGACCGGCGGGTTCAGGCAGAGCTCCCCTGAGCACCACGCTCTCCCCGTCACGCAGAACCGTCATCTCGAACGCATCTCCCCTCTCGACCGTGCCCTTCCACTCGTAGAGGTCCGGGAGGCTGTCCAGCCGCGCAGCGTCCGCCTTGACTATGACGTCACCCGCCTTGAGCCCGATGTTCCGCGCCGGGTAGTCGCCGTCGGACAGGACGCCGACGCGAATACCGGTTCCCTCGAACTCGTAATCCGGCTGGAACCCGATCGTTACCCTGTCGTCGGTGAGCGCAACGTTGTGGTCCTCGTGCCAGGGCGCCGGCTCGTCAGTGGTGATCCGGTCGATCGCGAACCACCGGCACTCACCGAAGTCCGTCGAACCCACTTCCCACGCGACACGTGAAGGGAAAGGGTCCCTCGGATGCCGCTCGAGGAAGCGCGCGACGGCGGGCAGCTCGTCCTTGACGTCATCGAAGTCGTGCTCGCCTGGGAACTCCCGGTAGTAGATGTCGGCGCCGGCGTCCCGCGCCATCTCCATCGACCGCCTCATCTTGTGCGAGGGGTATAACCCGTCGTCGAAGGTCGTCGTGGCGAAGATGGGCGCCGCTGACATGTTGGGCGCGTGGGTCGAGTGGTCGAAGTCCGAGCCCACACCCATGTGGCCGTTCAGGGCCACGAAGGCAGCGTAATCAGTGGGCGCCAGCATCGCGTGTGCGAACCCCGCGGACGCACCGTCCGAGAACCCGGACATCCACACGCGGTCGTCGTCGACGTTGAGCTCGCGCTTGATCGTCCGAACCAGGTCCCGGATGTTCGTCATCCCCACCTCATCGAACCACGTGGCGCCGTCCTGTCCAAAGGGGAACACCGAAATCCAACCCCGATCGAGGGCGAGCGCGCCCTGTTCGCTCTCGGCCACATACTCGAGTGGGTCATCGCGAACCTCCGCCGCGCCCACACCGCCGTGCAGAACCACGAGAAGAGGAGTAGGCACGGACGGGTCGTAGTCCGGCGGGATCTGCAGAACCCACGGTCGCTCGACGGTGTCGATGCACACCGTCGTCCGCAGAACGGCCTGCCCGACCAAATCCGTGGTCGGGAACGTGGTGGACTGGATTCGTGTCGCGACCTCCTGCCATGAGGGCGCGTAGTCCAGGATGTCAGCGATCAGCGGCTCGCGCTCCCCATCGTCCGAGGCCGCGACCAGCGCGTCGAGCGCTTCCTCCCACCCGGCCTCCGCACTGGAACCACCGAATCCGAAGAGGACGACTGCAACCGCCGATACCAACGTGATTGAGAGGCGCATGGTCTTCCTCCTGTTGGAGTGTGACTTGTGGGTTCGCGCCCGCCAGGTCATGGAGGGTGGTCCGGGTGCGCGGGACTTCCTGACGAGCGGCCCGGGCGCCGCCGGACCGCTCCGGCACCAGATGCCGCCCGACCTCCTAGAAGGACGTCAGTTGGCAACTTAGCACGACTGGTAGACAGGATAGCGGCGGAGCGCGCAGCACTCAAGCCAACTCTGCGGGCATTCGCACCCGGGCTCACGGGATCACGGCCGGCATTCCCGTCGGATTCCGTCGGATTCCGCCTGCAGACCACACTTGCAAATATGCCCATATGGCAATATATTGTGGTCAGGTTTGCGGCACGACCCCGGTCTGGAGCACGGGGGCGACGATTCGACACAAGCAGCCATCAGGAGTGAACGAAGTGCCGAAAGGGACCGAACTACCCCGGAGCACCCACGGTGGATGATGCCGTGCAGGAGGAACGCCGCGGCCTGCGCAGCCAGGCCAGGCTGTTCCGTGCGCTCGGGCACGAGTCACGGCTCGTCATCCTCGTCCACCTTGCAGAGGACGAGTGCTGTGTGTGTGATCTGACCGAGGTTACCGGACTCGACCAGTCCACCGTATCGAAGCACCTGGCCCTCCTCAGCAGCAACGGCATCGTCGACGGCGAGCGACGCGGACACCACGTCTACTACCATGTGATCGCCCCGTGGGTGACTGAACTCCTGCGCACGCGCCCGTGGGCGCGGGAGGAAGAGGAGTAAGGGCTTGGACTGGAAGAGAGACTCGAAGTTCATTCTCGCTGTTGCCGCCGTTTTCACAGTGTTTTACTTCGTTCCGCTGGAAACCGGAAGGGTTGGGAGCGCCGTCACTGAGTCGCTCGCGCTCGTGCAATGGTACGTACGCGAACACATGCTGATGGGCCTCCTGCCGGCGCTCTTCATTGCGGGCGCCGTCTCAGCTTTCGTGTCGAAGACCTCCGTGATGAGGTACCTGGGCGCGCACGCCAGCAAGTTCGTCTCATACGCCGTGGCGTCCGTGTCAGGCTGCGTTCTGGCGGTGTGCAGCTGCACCATACTGCCGCTCTTCGCCGGCATCTATTCCAGAGGGGCCGGATTGGGGCCGGCAACGACCTTCCTCTACGCGGGTCCTGCCATCAACGTCATCGCGATATTCCTGACGGCGCGCGTGCTGGGCGCGCAGCTCGGAATCGCCAGAGCCGTGGGAGCGATCGTCTTCAGCATCGTCATCGGGCTCATCATGCACTTCGTCTTCAGGGACGAGGAGACGACCCGGGCCGAAGACCAGCTCGCCGAACCCAGACCCGAGGTCGAGCGCCCTCTGCGCCAGAGCCTGGCGATCTTCGCCTCGACGGTGGCGATTCTGGCCTTCGCTAACTGGCATGCGGTCGGCGACGCCGGCCTCTCTCACGCGATCTACGTGGCGAGATGGCCCCTGACCGGCGCGTCCGCCATCGTGCTGGGCGCGATACTCGTCAGGTGGTTCGGCCTGCGTGCGTGGGGCGTTGTGAGCGCGGGAGCCGCTGTGACGACACTCGCCCTGCTCTTCCCGGGGAAGCCCCTCGTCCCGTTCCTCGCGGGCATGGCGGGACTGACCGTCGTGGCAGCAACGGGGACGCGCGAGACGCGCGACTGGCTCGACGGCTCCTGGGACCTCGCCAGAGAGATCCTCCCGCTTCTCTTCGCAGGAATCCTGGTTGTCGGCGCGATGCTGGGCAGGCCCGGTCATGAGGGGCTGATTCCGTCCGCCTGGGTCGCTGGACTGGTAGGTGATAACTCGATACTGTCGAATATGGTTGCGGCCGTGGCCTCAGGTCTGATGTACTTCTGCACGATGACCGAGATACCCATCGTCCAGGGACTGATGGGCGCTGGGATGGCGAAGGGGCCGGCTCTGGCCTTTCTCCTGGCCGGCCCAGCGGTCTCGCTGCCGAACATCCTGATATTGCGCAGCGTCATAGGAACGAGGAAGACTGTCGTTTACCTGGCATTGGTTCTGGTCATGTCCACTGTGACCGGGGCGCTGTTCGGCCTTTTCGCAGACTAACGGAGCTACTGGAATGAGCACGGAGAGAGAGTTCGACTGGTTTTCCCTCGCGCGGCAACCGCAGGATCCGCTGTCGAAGGACGGCGCGACTCTGATTGGTGAAGATCTGGAACGCTGGAAGAGGCAGTTCTCCCCCCTCTTGCGCTTCCTTCGGCGCAAAAGGGTCGTCGTCGCCCTGTCGGGCGGCGGCATGGCGATGTCCTGCCACGTGAGCGTGCTCAGAGTGCTTGAGCTGCTCGGCGTGCCCGTCGACGGGATCTACGGCAGCTCCGCGGGCGCAGTGATCGGAGGGCTCCGTGCCGCTGGGCTGACCGTGGCGGAGCTGGAGCAGGCGATGCTCGACATCACGGACCCCGACGAGCTGTTCGGCTTCGCCGCGAGGCATCCGGCGATGCGGCTGGTCGCGGGAGAGATGGTGCGGGCGTTCGCGGGACGATCTTTCGAGCGCGCGGGCATCTACGGCTCGGCCAGGCTTGACGAGTACCTGAGGAACCTACTGCAGCGATACGTCGGCTGCTCACCCAAACTGTCGGAGCTGTCCCCGCCGTTCTCCTGTGTGGCCTTTGACATGGGCACCGGCAATCCCGACCCCCAACGTCGGGAGAAGACAGCCAAGCGGGTCTTCTCCTCCGAAGCAGCACCCGATCTGAGTCTTGCTGATGCCATCGGCGCGTCGATGGCAATGCCAGGAACACTGCCACCGAAGAAGATCGACGGCAGGTTCTACATCGACGGCGCGACGGTCGAGCACCTTCCGATCGCGACGGCTTTCCACGACTGGCAGTCGACACGGAGGTTCGGGCGGCCACGCACGGTCGTCATTGCGGTAGACCTGGGCTACGGCGGCAACGCGCCCCGCAAGGAGGCACTCTCACACCCGATGAACCTGGTTTCCTACTCGACTCGCATCCAAGGCCGCGCCATCACGGACTACAGTCTGCTCTACTGCCACAGGCCCAGACGGGGCTTCTCCATAATCCTGCTCCGACCAAGAACGATCAGCGTCGGGATCTGCGATGTTGAGAAGATCCCCGCCGCCATGAGAACCGCCTACGAGGAGACACTCAGACAGCTCTCAGGGCACGGCTTCTTCGACCTGACCGTCGAGCACATCAGACGAGCGAGGACCTTTCTCGGCCACGGTGACCCGGGATCCGAGGGACAGCCGGCCTGACGCATCGCAGGCGCCGGTCGATCCTCCCCCGGCGGTCCACCGCAGAAGCAAACACATCGGTACAACCTGAGCCGCGCGACCAGAACCTCTCCGATAACTCAGCACAAGCAAACCGGCCCCTTGCGGGGCCGGTCGTCGTGCGCGCCGTAGCGCGCATGCCACCAGACCGAAGCCTGGCTGCGGGGTCCTCCACGTCAGCCGCGTTGGACTACCCCTGCTACCTTGATCTTCTATCCCTTCTCTTCGGATGCGAACATCACCCGACGCGGCGCCTCGGGCTCTCGCCCCGGCCCCCGCCGCCTGGCCGCTTGCATCCCGATCTCCTGCCTGACCTCTGACTCGTCCGGCGCCGTCTTCACTCTCGCCCACCGAGGAGCAGACGGCTCAGTCTTGTCGTGGCACCCCTCGCAGTACTCGTACCCCGCCCAGAGTGCCCCGTCGAGTGTGTCCGGTTCAAACCCGACGGCGTGACCGCCACGCACCACCGCGTCCAACCCGCAGCCCTCGCAGTCCTCGTGCCACCTGTCGTGCACCAGATTGGTCCTGCTGTCGCCCACGTATCGCCTTCGCCCAAGTTCCTTCAGTTCCTTCACCATCTCAAGATCCCCCCAGAGCTTTCCCGCAGCAGATGTCGCGCTCAGAGCGTTCGCAGCAGGTATCTGGCGCCCTGATGTCTTCTCTCAGTCCGCCGGTCCAACCTCCCCGGCCACGGAACTGCTCGTCCTCACTGTGTTCTATGTAAGGCAAGGTCTGTGCCGCCTTTGTACCGGGCAGACTACAATCCGTAACCGACGGTCACACAAGCAGTTGCGCACTCGTCGGTCCGCATTACCCCACCCGACCCGCTCACGAATCTCCGAATCCGTAGTCCGCAGACGACGTCGTGGCCGCCAGGCAGCCGTAACTGCGCAAGACACCGTCAATTGCAGGTGTCGTCCCCCGACGACGGCAGACCTTGAAAGACGTCATTTCGGCACCTTTACCGTGAACCCGGGCCCAGCGCTGAGAGGTAGCGGGGGGCCTTTCTGACCCGGCGCCGCCGCAACACGACACGGAGGGACATCATATGAGTCCTTGCCTAGCCGGACGATACTAACTAGACTATGAAATATAGAAAGTGGATGGGCGGACGCCGATGGATCGTGGTCGCCCGGGTTCGCCGACCCTCACAATGGGGCGGCGCAGTAGCAGTAATGGAGGACAGGCATGAAGACCAGACGTCCGTTTGTGGCGCTCGCGATCGTGGCAGGCCTCGGGGTTCTGCTTGCCGGCTGCGCACAGAGTGATGAGCAGGCCGAGTCCAGCAGCTGCTCTTCTTCTCCAGGTGGAGTCTCCGTCACATGCGAGGGCAAGGACGGCGATATGGAATGCATCGTAACGTGCTCGGGAGCAGAGGGTAGCTCTGAGTACGTCGTCACCTGCGCGGGACACGATGGCTCCACAGAGTGCACGGTGACGTGTGAAGGCACCGACGATGGCACGGAGTGCACGTGCGAGCCCACCGCGTCGGGATGCCCCAGCGTGGCCAAGGCGGAGGACGCGGGCGGAACCTGCCCGGGGATCGGCGGGTCGTGCGGCACGGGTGCGGGCGGCTCCTGCTCCCGCGGCGCCGCTGTGACGGTGGCTGGAAGCTCGGGGAGCTAGGCAAGAGATCCGGAGTGACCCTCCCGCCTCGTGACGTGACCGAGGCAGAAGGAGCAGCGAACGAGGCGATGGGGCACCGGTGGAGAGGGGATGTCGACGGCATCCTGACCCCCCGGTGCCCTTTTCCTTGTTGACTCTGAATCCGCGTCATGCTAGAGCCGTGACGTCCGCCAAGGAACAGACACGAATGGTGGCACGCAACCACGGAGCAACTCCGCGGCCGCCGGGTTTGGTGTTGCCGAAGCCAGAGTCCCCAACCAGGAGTTCGCCATGGACCACTACGACCGTCGCCGCGCCTTCGCCGTCGTATTCCTGGCCCTTTTCGGCCTCCTCTTCTTCGTCTCCCCCGCCGGGGCTCAGCTGACGACGATCTTCAACTAGGGGCAAGAGCACGGCCATACGTGTCACGAATACCGCACCTGATCCCGCCCGGCGCCCCAGCGCGCCGGGCGCCCTACCGTCCGCTCGCGGCGTGCTCGCCCACCGCACGCGCGGCCGCTGGTTTTGACCTTGACGAAAATCTGCGCTGGCAGCATACTGACCATAAGTCAGTCAAGCCTCACCCAGGGTTGTCCCAGGCGGGACGAATCCATTGGGTTGAGAGGTAGCGCGCCGGACGCGGCGCGCGGAAGGAGGAAGAGCGATGCGCATTTACGTTATGGCCCTTGCCACGGTGGCGCTCGTGGCGTTCGCTCTGCCAGTCAGCGCAGATGAGGTCTTCGAGCTTCCGAGTTGGGACCGTGGGTTCGATCCGACCTGGCCGCCCGACGGCGTGAGCTGGCACACGCTGCACCCACCGGAGGCCTACTGCACCAACGTCGTGCAGACCGCCCACGATGACGTGGACGGCGACGGCAACATGAGCTTCTGCGACAACATCCAGATCGACGGTGTATGGAAGCACATCGAGTGGTGCGGCCCGACGTTCACCTTAGTGTACATGGGGGGCGGGCGTCAGAACAAGTACGTCGAGCCGATCGACGGGGACCGTCAGCACCAGTATCACGAGGTGTATCCGACGTACTGCAACATAATCACGACGACCACGCCCATCGAGTACGAATGCCAGTACGTGTGGATAGAGAGCCCGCCGGAGGACGTCGGCGAGTGGCACGTCGAGGCGATCGACACGAACATCAGAACCAACGGCGGCAGCCCGGTGGAAACGGGCACATGGAGCAGAATCAAGGGTTTCTTCTCTAGCCTCTTCTAGAAGCGGGGACGACAACCAGAACACATGGCTTGACTGAAAGCGAACCCGCCCGGACTGCATGCACCGGGCGGGTTCCTGTATGTTCTGTGCGGCCACGCACTCACTCGGCGCGTACGAGCTTCCCACCGATGGAATGCCATTCGTCCAGCCCGCCGTGGAATCGCTCGATGTAGATGAAGCCCTCCCGCGCCGCTGCTGTCGACGTGGCGCGGCTCCGTATGCAACGCTCTCCGTAGCAGTATGTGACCGCGGGTGTCGTCGCCCTGTCGATGTCAGGCCAGTGGTGGTCGAGCCTGACGTCGAGGGAGTCAGCGAAGTAGTCGGAGCGCAGCGTGACAGATCCCCGGATGTGGCTGCGCTTGTGATCCGATGGGTGGCGGACGTCGAAGAACGCGAAATCCCCGGGCGGAGCGCTCGGCCGGAGCCACCGTCGCGACTTGCCGAGCCGGTGGCGCAGCTCCTCCCCGCCAACGATCCGGACAATGGGAAGGTAGGGGTCGCCGGCCCAATCGGACCAACCTTTACTGTAGAGCCGCACACCTGCGATCCCGGCACGGCGCAGAAGGAAGTAGGCGAGTGTGCCGTCTCCCCACGCGTCGCTGTCAGTGCCGCCCCTCCCCCAACCGTGGACGACGAACTCGTCACACAGGTCGATCGGATTGGCGGGCCGAGGACCGAGCTTCGCAAAGGACGACCACGTCTCTGAAGGCGGGAGGAAGCGCCCGTCTGGAGCGAAGAAGGTGGTGAAATCAAACGGCAGCGCGTGAGGAATGTGACCGACTCGCACGAGCGAGCCCCAGTCCTCAGACCCGACGGGGCCACGCCATGCCTCGAGGCCGCGTGCGTCAATGATCTCGACACCGGGCTCGCCGAAGGAACGCCTGACGTACTCGCGCGTTGCGAGAAGCTCGGGGTTGGGCTCCCGCACCCACGTCGCCTGCGGCCGTCTCACGTCCTCAGACGCCAGTTCGCGCCCGCCCGCACACCACCCCACCACACCCCCGTCGAGCACGGCAACGCGGTCGGCACCGGCCACCTCCAACAACCAGAAGAGCCCAGCCGCTTCTCTCGAGTAGGACACCTCGCCGCAGCAGATCAGTAACTCGCGTCCGGAGAGACCCAGGTCACCCAGAACATCCGGGAGACGCGCAAGCTCACGGAGCGACACGACTTCGGGAACGAGTTCAGGTGGGAACGACACGGCACCGGGCACGTGCCCGGCGAGATACGAGGCGACGGGTCGGACATCGATGACGAGAACGTCTCTCGCGTCGAGCCGACGCGAGAGCCAGTTGTCCGTCACCGTAACGTCCGGGTATTCGGGCTCGGGTCCGGGCTCGACCCGCGACCAGGGAGACCGCGTCTCGGCGTGCCCAACCCCGGACATGGCAGCGAGGGCAAGCCCCAGCAGAACGGTGGCGAGAAGAACCAGCGCTCGCCGTCCTCCGGCTCGTCTCACGGCGTGTCTACCGCGGCTCGGACGAACCGTGCTCCGCTTCATCACGCTTCTCCCTCTCCGCCCGAACTGCCATCATGATGCACCAGGCCAGGCCACCGTAGAGGACGATGCCCACTGCTATGCTCGTGATCCATGCTGAGAGCGACATCACATCTCCTCCCTTTCCCGCTTCGTCCCTGGAATGGCGGTCAGTATCGCTGCGATGATGATGATGAGCGCAACCACAGACCATCCGCCGGCCATGAGCGCCCAGGTCGGGTAGCCCTCGTACGGTGTCTTGAACTCCTCCACCACATTGGCAACGAGCGCCCACCCGAGCGCCAGCGGCGTAATCCACTTGATGAAGACATCCCACCACCAGCCGATCTGGAAATCGGACACCTCGTTGATGTACGCCCTCAGCTTCTTAGTGCCGTAGAACCAGCCAATGGCAATGCACTCGAGGAATCCAATGACGACGAGCCCGTAGTTGTTCATCCAGTGGTCGACGATGTCCAGCCAGTAGAGGCCGGCTCCGGTCGCGAAGAGCAGGCCGACCACGAAACCGAACAGGCAGAAACCACCCGCCGCGGCGTTCTGCGATATGTTCCACTTGTCCCTGAGCCCCGCGACCACTCCCTCCACGATGGAGAACGCCGAATCGATCCCGAGCGTGAGGAGCGTCAGGAAGAAGGCCGCCGCGATAAGCGGCGCACCGGGCATGAGACTGATGGCCGTCGGATAGACGACGAACGCGAGACCGGGTCCGCCCTCCACCACCTCAGCGATGGGCACGCCCTGTGCCTGCGCGAGATAGCCGAGGATGCTGAACACGGAGAAACCCGCGAAGAACGCGAAGCCCGCGTCCGCGAAGCTCGTGATAAACGCGTTGTTGCTGATGTCGGAGCGCTTGGGCATGTAGCTCGCGTATGCAGTCAGTATGCCAAAGCCGAGACTCAGCGAGAAGAAGACCTGCGCGTACGCCTGAAGCCACGTCTTGCCGGAGAGCAACGCGGAGAAGTCGGGCGTCAGATACCACTTCAGACCTTCCATGGCACCGGGCAGCGTCACTCCGCGTATGAGAATGAGCAGAGTGAGAAGCGCCGGCAGCGGTACCGTAAGCATCACGACCTTGCCTACGCGGAGCACTCCCTTCTTGATGATCCAGTAGATGCATATCCACGTGGCCGCAAGGCCGATGAGAACCGGCCACGAGATAACACCTATCTCCCCGGGTCCGGAGGTCCTTCTGAGGACGTGTGCAAAGAACGCCGCCGCGTTCTCAGGGCCGCCCGCCCAGGGCTGGGTGAACGAGAAGACAAGGTAATCCCACGACCACCCCATGATGACGGCGTAGTAGAAGGAGATGGTGGCGCCCACGCCCAGCGCCCACCAGCCGATCATGGCGAAGGGCTTCTTCACTTTCCCAAGCGCGCCCGGTGACGATCCCTGGAAGTACTGACCCACCGCGTACTCGAGTATGACGAGCGGGATCCCGGCTGTGATGAGCGCGACGATGTAGGGAATGAGAAACGCGCCGCCGCCGTTCTCGTAAGCGACCATCGGGAAACGCCAGAGATTCCCCAGCCCGATGGCGCTGCCGACTGCGGCCATAATGAACGCTGGCCTGCTCGCCCATCTGTCACGATGAGGCATAGATTTTTTTCCCTTCTTGAGGATCTCGCGCGAATCGCCGCCACGCCCACCGCGCGGCCCGCCTGCCGTGGTGAGACTGCTCACGATAGGTTGCGCTGATTCAAGCACCTGCGCACGCGCTGGTCAAGCCTCCGGCGATGACTCTGTCTCCGGCGATGGCTCCGGCGATGGTTCGAGCTTCCACGCTCGGGCCTCTTCTCTTGCTGTAAGTGGTGTTCCCTGCCTGCCCCCCGCGCGCAGTTCAGGCGCGGCGAACGGCGCGCCGTGTGTCTGAGCACGGGGGGGCAGGCAGGGAACGCGACCACTCCGGGAGAAAAGAAAGGGCCCGAGCGTGGAAGCCCGGGCCCGTCTCTCTCAGCGCAACCACGCTCGCGCGCGGCCGGAGCTGATCCCCAGAGAACTATTTCAACAACACCATCTTGATCGAGCCGTCGAAGCCATCGGCCGACATGCGGCAGAAGTAGACACCGCTGCCAACTGAGACTCCGTTGTTGTCACGGCCGTCCCACACTGCGCTGTGGTAGCCAGGACCGACCTCACCGTCCACGAGCGTCCGTACCAAACGGCCCGCTACGTTGTAGACCGCAAGATGAACACGGGACTCTGAAGGAGATCCGTAGCTGACGTTCGTCATCGGGTTGAACGGGTTCGGGCTCACGCCGCGAAGAACATGCGTCGCAGGCGTGTTCAGCTCGTCATCAACACCAGTCGCCGCGCCGGCCAGCACACTCACGCACCACTCGTTGACCGTGCCGACGTCCGCGCCCGCATTGTCGCTCACCCACAGAGTCCAGTCACCCAAC
>JAUVLG010000083.1 GCA_030595835.1 Candidatus Eiseniibacteriota bacterium
GATTGAACCATCGACTGGTGAGAGCGGCCTCGTAGCTCCAACTCGCCAGCGGGGCCGGCACCCTCAAATGCAGTTGCGACAGGTGCGATCCAGGATAGCGCCGTGCGAGCTTCCTGACGCGAAGGTTCAGGTTCTCATCAAACTCGCTTCTCCAGAACTCCTCAAGGGTAACCGAGCCGCCGTCCCATCGGAAGACGGCAACGGTGCCTCGCTTCGTTCGTCTGAGCAGCCTGGTATCCCCCTTGCGGACGATGTGGAACAGGAAGTTCCCAAGACCGTACACGGCGCTGGATCCATCGATGGTCTCTGCTGCGCCGACAACGTGGCTGTGCGTGCCGACAACATGCGCGGCTCCCGCCGCCCTGAGTTGTCGCGCTCTGCTACGAAGATCCGGAGCGGTGAGCGACAAGTACTCCTCTCCCCAGTGGGCGTAGACCATGAGCCGACCGCCCGACTCCGTCTCGCGCGTGAGGACATCGTGCAGATCGTCGGCCGTGGATATGCGCGATGCGTCGCCCGTGACCAACGGATTGGTCTCCGAGAAACACGCCCCGACCACGCGCAGGCCGGTCGCCAGGTCAGCAACGGGCCGCCCGCTCCATCCAAACACATTCTCGCTGCCGAATACGTCGCGAAGAGCCTCAATAGTGTAGCTCGCCGACTCCGGACCGTAATCCCCGATGTGGTTGTTCGCGACGCTCACGAAGTCAATGCCCATGTCCCTGAGCTTTGGAAGCGATGATCGAGGAGTAGAGAGATGTATCTTGTCCGGGTGCGGATCGCCGACGGAAGGACCGTCAACCACCGACTCGAAGTTCCCGACGACAATGTCGACTCCCAACAAGTGATGCAGGTCCGGGGTGTCTGCATTGAGCCAGGGCTCCGCATCAGGGCCGAGGTAAATGTCACCCACAAATGCGAATCGCATGGACGGACCAACATGCTCTGACAAGGTGGTGCTCCTCCGGCCCCGAGATACCGCTGCGACCTTTCAGGCGCCGCGCTTCATCCACTTCCCGCTCCGCGCCAGATTCTTGAGAAGCGCGATGTCAGCTCGCCTCGGCAGCCATGTCTCCCGGTACGTTTGTCGCGTCGCGGCGCGGAACGACAGAACAAGCACGGTGGTCCTGACCAGATACCCGATACCCATGGCCCACGCGGCACCGGGCAAGCCGATGGCAGGCAGGAGGACCATCAGCGCCCCGAAGTTGGCCAGCACGGCCAACACCACCGACCACGAACACACCGAGGGGCGATTGATACCCATGAAGTACGCCCCCAGAACCTTTGACCCTGCGTGCACGAGCATCCCAACGGCGATCATCCAGATGAGGGGCACCGCCGGCAGGAAGTCACGCGAGAACAGGATGGCGACCAGCGGTCTGCTCACGACCACCAGGACAGTAAGAACGACGCCACACGCGATCAGCGACAGCCGGGCGACCTGCGCGACAAGCTCCGGCCGCCCTTCGGGATCACTGGCAACACGCGGGAGAAGTGCGCCCTCAATGGCGTCCGGTATCAAGAGAACCCTCGATACGAGGCTGGCCGCCGCCGCGAAGATGCCGATCTCAGGAGTGGTGACGAACCACGCCAGAACCACAGTTCCGATCCTGAAGTTCATCTGGCTGCCAAGGTTGGCCATCCAGTAGCGGACCCCGAATGAGAGCAGTGCTGCGAAGTCGCGCCGCCGAAGTCGCCTTGGGGCCAATCCATACCGGAACCTCAGAAAGCCCAATCCGACGACTATCGAGACAACGTTTCCCACCATCAGTGCCACGAGAGCCCCGTTGACGCCGAGGTCCAGACCCCAAACCAGAAGCAGCGTGGCGCCCAGATGCGTGATCACGCGGGCGACCGCGATGCGACTCATCCAAGCGAACTGTCGTGTTCCCATCAGAAGCAGGATCAGCGACTCGGACATGACGTTGAGCGGGACGAGAACGAGAGACAGTCTGAACGAGAGGGTGGTGGCCTTCGTGAAGAACTCCGCGCCGGACTGTATCAGAACGTATCCTACAGCGACGCCCAGTACCGATCCGGCCAGGCCGGCAGTGAGTGTCACCAATGTCCCATCCACGACCTTGGCCCGGCCGGACGCGATCAGGTACTGCCCCGCCCTGTCCACGCTGAAGGTGAACACGACCCCGAGGAACATGGCAAAGAGGATGCAAACGGCGTAGGAACCGCGGCCGGCGGGACCGAGAAACCACGCGAGCGCGCTCTGGATGCCAAGCGATGCGGCCATCACCGACAGACGAGTGAAGAAGGTGATGGCCGTGTCCCTTGCGCCGGAGCTTATGTCCGCACTCGCCCTCACAATGCGGACGGCCCTATGTGGTCGGAGAGTTCTATCATGTGGAGGATGCCGAGCTGTCTTCCTGTCGCGACCGTCTCGCGTAGGCGCCGGCGATGGCTCCGATCTCGACGCCGGCCGTTGCCAACCCCAGGAGAATCAGCAAGAGAAGTCTCGGTGGCCAGGACTTCTTGAACGGGGCAAGAGGCGGATCTATCACGCGAAAAGCGTAGCCGGATCTCGCACGTATGGACGCCAGCGACGAGATCGCTTGCGTCATCTCCTCCGCGAGGAAACTACCGATCTCACTCACCCTCACGTTGTGCATCTCTCGCTCCAGCTCCTCCACCCTCCGCTCGCCTTCCGCGATCGCCGACTCGCGGAGCATCCTGTCACCGGTCTCGACCACCGCCGCGGCGATCTCCCGCGCGCGCTCCGGGGTCCACCAGTGAACGTGCAGCTCAGTGAGTCCCGTGTAGCCATCGTAGGAAACATCGAGTCGCCGGTCGAACGCCCTGCGCAGCTTCCCCGGGTGCGGCGCCGCGCCCCGCCACTTCTTCGCATCAGAATCCCACGACTTGGGAAAGAGTTCCTTACCGAGATCGAGGTCCTTGATCACCGCGTTCATCAGCTGACCCGATTCCAGGAACGCGGCCGCAGCGAAGGCGTCCGAGCTACCGCCGGCGGCCAGCAGGCTGCGAACCGAGGCACCCCCGAACCCGCCGCCGGCCCCCTGCTCAACCTGTTCAAAAGGAAGCGGCATGAGCAAGCACCGGCTCGTGAAAACGGCGGGCATCACGAGTAGCCGAATGAACACCAGGACCATGACGACAAGCCATATCCAGATCAGCCTCGCCCGTCGCTTCCAGAGATGCTCCCAGAATCCGCTCACTCGCTGCTCACCTCGTGTGTCGTGGCCGTGGAGTCATTGCGCCAATGCTGCTTGCGTCAGTGCTACTGGAAGAGCCCGATCGTGTAGGCACTTGCCGCCGCCAATCCTAGCTGGTAGAGGACCTGGCTCATGTCCAGGAAGAACTGCATGCCATCGAAGCGCTCGAGATTCTCCGGTACCACTATGACATCACCGGGATCGACCTTGGTCCGCATGCCCATCTTGACGGACCCGTCGGACTTGATCACGTAGGCCTTCCCCCGATCTCCGAACGTCGTCATGCCGCCGGCGAGTCCAATGAAATGACCCGCACGCTTCCTTCTCTCGAACTGGAACGCCGTCTGGTTGTTCACCTGACCCATCACCATGACGAAGTCGGGTTTCTTCGGCACGTGCAGCACATCTCCGTCAGTCAACACGAGATCCTGGTCGGTCCCACTGATCTCGTCGGCCCGTCCGAGACTGATCACCATGCGACCGGCGGCCACCGTGTTCCGAAGCTCCTCGGACAGCTGCGCGCCCGACTCCAGAGCGGCCTGGCGGCGTGCCACTTCAGTAGCGCTCATACCGCGCGGGTCGGGCACCGACAGGCGCGCGAGGTCGGCATCCAATTGGTCCGACATCCGCTCGAGCTGCTCGGACTGGAGCGCCTTTATCTCGCGGCGCTGGAACACAGCCGCGGGCAGGTACGCATCCTCCAGGAAGCCCCCGAATCGTCCGATCAGATCACTGAGCCGCTCGCCTTCCTCGATCGGGTAGCTGCCGGGGAACGCCACCTCACCGGAGACCCGAACCACTTCGTCGCGGCGCCAGTTCGTGATCCGTCTGATGAGAAGCCTGTCGTAGGCTACGAGCTCGAGGTCGGCCTCGCTTGAACCCGCCAGAAGCGCCTGCAGGTCGATAATGACGTGATGGAGTTCGCGTCGCTCTCCATCGATGACCTCATACCTGGTGAGCTCAGCTTCCTGCCTGTAGGCGGTCTCCCTGAGGTTGCCGCCGGCAAAGATGAGATCACCGACCCGCATCCCCCTGGAGAGCGGATAGGTCCCGGGGGCGTTGACCTCGCCCAGAACCTCAACGGTGTCCTCTTCCCTGAACTCCCAGACCGAGTGGACCGCGAACTCGTCCATATCCCAGAGAACGATGTTCTCCGAGGGATCGTTCACGAGGACGCGCCCCAGATTGATGGAGATCCTGTCGACCTGCATGGTGTGAGGTTCTGTTCGGAAGAGCTCGGCCTCACCGAGCCACGCATCGGACGTGAGTCCGCCTGCCGCGAGCACGAGATCGAGGATGCGCATGTCCTTCTTGAACTCGTACAGCCCCGGCGATCTCACCTCGCCGCGCACGGTCACCCTGGGGATATCCCGGAAGTGCGCGCGGTGAAACACGTAGATGCGATCCCGCGGAGCAAGATCAATGTTGGCCTCCGGCACACTGTCGATAAGCGCCGCTCCGAGATCGAACGCCAGGTACTCTGATTCACGGTTGATCTCGCTCTCGCGCTCGATCAGACCGTAGTTGAAGAACGTCTCGGGAAGAAGATCGTTCGGCGAGCACACGAGATCCAACAGCCGCATGCCCTCGAAGTGCTGCCGCTTGCCCGGTCTGACGACGTTGCCCCCCAGGAAGACCGCGAGCTCATCACCGGTCCGGACCGGATACACCTTGACGAGGTCGCCACCCTTGAGCGTCCAGTCCCTGGTTGTCTCCAGGGTGAGATCATAGGTGACATGCCGTGCATCCTCGATCCTCTCGAGCTGGATCAGGTCGGTGAACGCGGTGGACCTGAGGCCTCCGGCAAGATCGATGAGCTCACGAACGGTCATGGACCCGTTCATCTCGTAGATGGCCGGCCTGAGCACCTCGCCCGCGACGGCGGCCAGAGGACCGACAATGGGAACGAAGATGACGTCACCGGGCATCAACCTTGCGTCATCGGACGTGTCGCCCTTGATCAGGAGATCGTACAGATCCATCTCCGTGACGACGCTCCCGCCGCGCTTGAGCTGCACGCGTCGCAGACTCCCGATCTTCCGTACTCCACCGCTGGCGAACAGAGCATTGGTGAGAGTCGACAGACCGCTCACGGTGTAGCTTCCCGGTCTGAAAACATCGCCCAGGACAAAGATCCTGATCGAGCGCAACCGTCCCATCGACACGCTGACGTCGACACCGATCATCCGGTTCTCGACCTCCCGTCCCAGGAGGTCTTTCATCTCACGGAACGTGAGACCGGCCACGCTGATCGGCCCGAGTTCAGGGAACGACACCTGGCCGTCGCGATCGACCACCAGATCCGTGGCGAAATTCGTCTTGCCATAGAGCTGGACGTGGACTTCGTCGCCGGGACCAATGACGTAGTCAGAACTGACGGGAATATCGGTGGCTGGTGCGAAGGTGGTGGGGGCGCCGGCGAAGAGCTCGTAACCGAACTGCTCGAGCCGCCTGTCAACCTCAAGAGGCTGGGATTCGGCCAGGAAATTCTCGAAGGCCCTCTGGATCTCGAGTGCCTCTCCCGTCAGAGGTTCGAGAGGAGGCGCGACCAGCCGTCCCTTCACCTCCAGAGTGTTCTCTCCTGCGGTCGCGGCCTCGATATCGCTCGGAAGCTGCTCCCTTGGAATCACGACCTCAGGGGTGCTCACGTCCCGGTCGGGAGCGGCGCCTTCTCCACCGGGCGGCAGTCCATAAGCCCGCAGGAGTTCCGCCCTCTCATCATCCGGGAGCGTCTTCAGCAGGTCGAGAAGCTCCTCATCGAGCAGCTGGGCCTGGACCGGCGAAACGGACAGACAGGCGATGACGATCGCCAGGAGACACGCCGATACTCTCAGACGATTTCGCGCCATCACTAGCTCCTCCACCGGTTCTTTCGCGCCACTCGGGGTTTTTCTACACTGCACCGGGACATTCACCCCGGTGCCGCTCGCGATCTCTCGCTTCGCGCGTAGTGGGTGAGATTCTGGTCCAGAAATGGGCGGATTGTCAATAGCCGACTCAGTGAGCGGGCACTGGACCTACCCTGAACCAAACAAGCGACCGCACGCGGTCCCCCGCGTGCGGTCAGCTCGGTCTCTGCGTGCCGGCGAACTTACCTGACCACCGCCACTTTTGTACTTGAGCGCACTCCGCCGGCCGCGCGCAATCTGGCGAAGTAGACGCCGCTCGCAACGGGGTGCGACGATTCGTCCCTGCCGTCCCACCTCAGGGCGTGCGGCCCCGCAGACAGTACGCGGTCCGTCAGCGTCCGTACGAGCCGCCCGCTTGCATCGTAGATGGCGACGAGCGCTCGCCCGCGCTCCGGCAGGATGAACCCGACCAGCGTCCCACGCGATGTCGGATTCGGGCTCGCCCAGATGACCCGCGCCACCGGAACCTCTCCGCTCTCAACCCCGGCCCAGTTCGCGTACCTGGCGTCGTGCGCCTGGACGATCCCCCATCCCATCAGGGTGTCCGGCGACGAACTCTGCGTCGCCGTGGATCGGAGCGCCTCTATGATGTCCATGGGAGACCAATCGGGGTGCGCCTGTACGAGCAGACCCACGGCCCCGGCGGTCAGCGGACAGGAGAACGACGTGCCGCTGGCATTCGCGTAGCTCGCCGTGTCACCGGTCGTCGCCACATAGGCAGAGAGGCCAAGCGCCATCACGTCGGGCTTCATCCGCCCGTCGTACGTCGGCCCGACCGAGCTGAAGTCTACCCGGTCGCCGTAGATGTCGACAGCGCCGATGGACAACACGCTGTCGCCGTCGGCCGGAGCGATCATGTAGAGCCACTCGCTGTAGCCCTCGTTGCCCATCGAGTTGACGACGACTATGCCCCGCGCCGCGGCCATGTCGGCCGCGATGGTCGTGACGGCCGTGTTGCCGTCCATGTCCTCGTAGGTGTACCACTCGAGATAGCCCAGCGAGCTGGAGACGACGTCAGCGCCCAGGCTGTCGGCCCACTCTATGGCCTCTTCCCAGTAGTCCTCTTCTATCTGGATCTCTTCGTCCAGGATCTCGGTCTTGCAGAGGACGAATCCTGCCTCGTAGGACCCCCCGTAGAGCTCTCCCGCGTACTTGCCGCCGACGCACGACAGCGTCGCCGTGCCGTGACCGTCCTGACCCTCGGGATCTCCCGGCTGGTCGGCGGTCTCCGCATCGTCGTTGATGAAGTCACGCTCGGCGACGATGTTCAGATGGCGGTAGACCTGGTGGTCGGTGTCGAACCCGGTGTCGAACATGGCGATCAGAACGCCCGTCCCGTCCAGTCCCTCGTCGTGGAGCTGGTCGACCTGTATCTGCTCGAGCTGGCCCTGGGATTCCCCGTAGTCCAGAACGCGTCCAGTAGGCACCGCCGAGTGCTGGCCGTCAGCGGGGGTCATGTCGGGCATGCGCTTCGTGCCGCGCCCGACCGGACGTGTCTCGCGCACGAAGGGCAGGGCCGCAATCACCGCTGCCTGCTCGCCGTCGGCGAACACGGACACCGCGTTCAGCCACCGGCTCCTCGTGACGACTTCCACGCCGGTCGCGGCCACGCCTTCCACGTAGCGAGCGGCCACCGGGACGTCGTTGATGTTGACATCGAAGCCGACCTTGGCGCGCCGCAGCCGCGCCCGCTCCGGCAGCTCCGCACGAAACGCGTCTATCGCACGCGCTTCCTCTGCTCTCGTAAGTCCCTTGTCCGTGAAGAAGACCCAGAGCTTCTGCGTGCCACCCTCAAGCTGCGAGGCGCGCGCGGGGTCGACGGCCCAGGCCTGCGCTGTCAGCGCGAACACCAGAGCGACCACGACGGCCGCCGCGTACGTTACTCTCCGTCTCGGAGACATGGCAGTCCCTCCATAACTCACCTAGAAGTAACTAGTTAACATTATACCACAGCATGGGTACAAGAGCAAGCTGCTCGCACGCGGGCGTCTGCAGCAACGAAGTTGAAGACCGTACCGGCAAGATCAATCTTCCACGCCTCGTCGCCGTCACAGCCCTCCATCATCACTCCTCGCGGCGTCCTAGTGACGACCAGGAACTCCCCCGAGGACGTGCCGTAGACCGACAGCGTATCGACCCCATAGATGGGCGGGTCCCACTCAAGGTCCGTGACGATGTGTATCAGGGCCACGCGCGTCCTGAGCGCCAGGATAACCTCCCGACCGCCGGGAGAAGCGCCAGCAGCGCCAACAGCAACATGAGAGCCCCACGCCCACGGCCAGAACCAGTCATATCGATGCGCATTATCAGCTTCCTTTCTCGCCGGCGTGCCTGCTTCTGCGATCATCACACACGACTGATGCGCGAGCGCCGTCGATACTTCCCTCGCGTGCCTCATCCACATAACGTACGCCGTCCACGTGGATTCGGCGACACCTTAGGTTTCCGGTCTCAATGTGGTGTATACTCGTGCCTGTGACTATGAGACCTCTTCTCGCACACCTACCCTGCCGGCGCCGCCCTGGCGTCGCCGTCGCGCTTGTCTGCCTGTCCATCCTGCTCACCAGCTGCGGGGACGGACCACGGTCCCTTCCCGCATCCGGCGACCGCCTGCGCTACGAACTCCCCATCGCTATCCGCGCGGCGCACTATCGCGGCAGCGTCCAGGTAGCCGACCTCGACGGCGACGGCGTGGACGAGGCAGTGAAGTACGACGCCAGCTTCGGGGGCGCGGCGTTCCTGTCGGTCGCACGAATCCAGGGGAACCAGTTCTACGCACTGAAGACCAGGCACCTCCTGAGCACTGGGGCTGTCTGTGGGTTCACGGAGATCACGGGTGATGATGCGCCGGAGCTCATCTGGTGGTGGCAGACAAGCCGCGACGAGGTGTGCGTTTTCGCGTCCGAGGTAGTCGTGGAGGGTGCATCAGCAGATCTCGTTGAGGTCGCATCGCTCACACTGGACACCGAAGGTCGTCTTCTCCCCGACGGGCGATGGGGAGGGAACATCGTGCTCCTGGGATCGTTCGACCTGAACGCAGACGGAAGAACAGACGCCATGGCTCTGGGCGCCACCGCGGGAATCACACTGAGACCGCGGGAGGTGATGTTCTGGGATCTGGAGAGTGGACAGATCGAGTGGCGTCTTCCAACGGGAGCAACACCCACCGGCGGCTCGGCCATCATCGACGTCGACGGCGACGCTCGTGCGGATCTGCTCCTGGGGCTTGGAGCTCCAGGCAACGGTGCGGAGGCGGGTCCGTGGAACGATGGTCATTCTTACGTGATCGCCGTCACTGTTGAAGGCGACACACTCTGGTCGCGGCAGCTCGGTGGATACTCCTCCAACGT
>JAUVLG010000015.1 GCA_030595835.1 Candidatus Eiseniibacteriota bacterium
AGGTCGCGCTCTTCCCTGAGCTCGCGGCGGCCCATCTGGGCGGGTTCGTCATGGAGGGGAGGGAACTCGACCGGCCTGCGCTCGAAGCTGCTGAACGTCTCGCGGATCTTCTCGTAGGCCTCCGCCGTGTCGAAGTCACCGGCGGCAACGAAGACCATGTTGTTCGGGACGTAGAAGTTGCTGTGGTACTTGATGACGTCATCGCGGGTCAGCCGCTCGAAGTTCTCAACGTAGCCGATGACCGGGTACTTGTGAGGCTGCTCGCGGAACATCACTTCGCCGAACATGTTGTAGATGCGACGTCCCGGCTCGTCGTACCCCATGTTGATCTCGCGCACGATGATGCCGTGCTGAGTGTCCACCTCTTCCTGGGTGATGTCGATGTTCATCGCCCTGTCGGACAGCAGATCGAGGGCACGATCGAAGTGCTCGCTCGAGGTCTCGATGAAGTAGCAGGTGTGATCCTTGGTCGTGTAGGCGTTCGAGCCGCCGCCTATGTTCTCGAGCTCCAGCTCATACTGCTCAGACGTTCTGTTCGCCGTCGGGCCGTTGGCGACCAGGTGCTCGAGGTAGTGCGAGATGCCGCAGCCCAGGTACTCGCCCTCGTGGATGCTGCCGGCCTTGACGTAGACTCGAAGGTTGACGACGGGGGAGCTGTGGTTCTCCTCGAGAATGACGGTCATCCCGTTCTCGGGGAGGACCACTCTGAACGGCTCCCTGGCCTGCGCGGCGCCGGCGAGCACGAGCGTCGCGAGCGATGCCAATAGCATCCTGCGCATGGTCGGTCTCATGTCTTCTCCTTATGAGTGTCGCCCCGGCAGGGGCGCAGTGCACGGCCGGCGGGCTCAGTGCTTGCGGCCCGCCCGCTCGTTCTTCTTCTGCTCGTGAACTTGGACTCAACTATAGGGCGGGAGGTTGCACGGGTCAAGGAGGCCGACCAATTCCCGGACACAGCGGCTCACGGGGGAGCGGGCGCTGCCGGACCGGCCCCGTTCGAGCGGCCCGCCGGGGCTCAACGGCATTGATTAGGCGGCCCCGAGCCGATAGGATACCAGCAGATCGTAGCTGGGGCGCCGGAAAGGCCTGCCGACCGGAGGCCGCGGCAGACCCCTCGTTGCCGGCATCTTCCACACCAACCCTGGACTTCCACGTGAACGAACTGACGAGACTCGCAACAGAGGCAGCAAGAAGCGCCGGGGCCGTCATTCTGGACGGCTTCGAGAAACCCCACAATACGTCCATGAAGGGGAGGCGCGAGCTTGTCACTGACGTCGATCGAGCGTCCGAGGAAATCATTCTCCGCGCGATATCGGCCGAGTGCCCTGACGACCTGATCATCGCCGAGGAGACCGCGCCCGAACTCGCGGAATCGTCGAGGGTTTGGATAGTCGACCCGCTCGACGGCACGAACAACTACGCCCACGGATACCCGTTCTTCTGCGTTGCCATCGCGCTGGAGGAAGAAGGGAAGCTCATTGCGGGTGTTGTCTACGATCCTCTGAGGGACGAGATGTTCGTCGCGGAGCGCGGGCGGGGCGCTTCCGTCAACGGCCAGCCGATGCGGGTCTCGGCCAGCGCTCTTCTGCTCGAGTCGCTCGTGGCTACGGGGTTCCCGTACGACCGCACCGATGATGCCGGCAACAACCTCGACAATCTCAACCGCTTCATAGTCGCCGTCCGGGGGATTAGGCGCGGCGGGTCGGCCGAGCTGGACCTTGTCTACGTCGCCCGCGGCAGGCTCGACGGCTTCTGGGAGCAGGGGCTCAAGACCTGGGACGTCTCAGCGGGAGGACTCATCGTGCTTGAGGCGGGCGGCGTCGTCACGAACTTCGGCGGCGACGCGTGGGACCACCGCAGGGGGGACGTCATCGCCTCGAACGGTCTCATTCACGGGCAGATGCAGCAACTGGTCAGGTAGACACTCCTCGCTGGATCTGCCGCGGTCGCGGGCGGCCGTGTCGCATCCTGACTTGATTCCCGTCCGTTCGAGGCAATATACTCACTACATTGTACGTCTGACGCCAAGATGCGTTTTCGGGAGACACCGATGAATCCAGGAACCGTCTGCGCCGTTGCGGCGCTGGCCGCTCTGCTTGTCCTGCCACTGGCAGGTGATGAATCCTCTGCGCACGAGCTCAGTGTCGACGAGGCCGTCGAGCTGGCTCTTGGGCGTAACCTCTCGCTGGATGCGGCCCGACTGGACTACGAGTCCGCCAAATGGGGGCTGCGCAGCGCGCGCGCATCGCTTCTTCCGTCGGTCGGTCTCTCGTCGACTGCGCGCCGCGTCGACCCGGACACCTACGAGCGAGCGAACGCCTCACTGGGGTTCGCTGAGGAGATGGGCATGGACGTAGAGCCATTCCTCTACGAGACCACCTACGAGACCGGATTCCGCGTGAGCGCGCCCATCTGGAACGGGCAGCTCTGGGGAGCGGTCGGCGTTGCCGGAGGTGCGCGTGCCGCGGCGGGCCACGCCTACGAGGCGAGGAGACGCTCGGTCATTGCGGAGGCAAAGGCCGCCTACTTCGGTGCTCTGAGGGCCGAGGCTCTCCTTTCGGTCTCGCTCGATGCAGTGGACGCGGCGGGGGAGAACGCCGAGGTCGCGCGGCGGAGGCATGAGGTCGGGCTGGCCCCGTTGGCGGAGGTGCTGCGGTGGCAGGTGATGGTGGCGGAGGACGAGAAGGCGCTGGCGGACGCGGAGACCGCGGTCACGATGGCCCGCACGCAGCTGGCGAGTGTCCTCGGGCTACCGCTGGATGCGACCTTCGAACTCCCGGAGGTCGACCGTGCGGTACTTGACGCCCGCTACGAAGAGCTTGCGTGGCTCACGAACTCCGGCTACCTGACCGAATCCCGGGCCCGCGACCTTCTTGCGGACAACCCGGACTACAGGGGCCTCGCCGATGTCACTCGCATGAGTCGCTCAGGAGTCAGTGTGGCCCGCGGAGCGTTCATGCCGTCGCTCAATGCGTCGGGCAGCTACGGTTGGAAGGCGGACGACGATATCGAGCCGGACGATGAGGCCGCGTGGTCAGTGACACTCGCGCTCGACTTCCCGATCTTCACGAGCTTCAAGAACACGTCGGACTATCAGCAGAGCAAGAAGAGCTACCTGGCGGCGTGCAAGCGGCAGGAAGAGCTCGAGCGACTCATGATCGCCCAGCTCAGAGGCGCCGTGTCGACTCTCGTGTCCAGTTCGAAGGCGTTGGTTGCGGCGGAGAAGATCGTCGACCAGTCCGCCGACCACCTGAAGAGCGTGACCAACAGGCACAACGAGGGGCTGGCGCCCTACACCGAATTCACCGATGCGCGGGTTCTGTTCGACAGGAGCCGCGCCGGCTACGTCAACGCCGTCTATGATCGTGTCGTGGCGGTTGCTGAGATCGAGCGTCTGCTGGGGGACGCGCCTGCTGAGGACGCGCCTGCAGAGGAAACGGGAGAGTGACGATGAAGATGCCGCTGATGATCGCCGGGTCCATCCTTACCGCCGCCGTTCTTGTGGCCGGCGGGTGTGGGCCGCGTAGAGGTCCCGAGGAGGGACAGACAGTCGAGCGTGTTCCCGTTCGCGTCGTTGAGATTACGGCGGGGCCGGCCACGTCGACCGTGGCCGCGACGGGGACGATCAAGGCGAGAGGCGACGTTCCCATCAGCGCCGAGGCGGGTGGGCGTGTTCTTGAGGTGGTGGCGCAGGTGGGGGACGGAGTGTCCGAGGGTGATGTCCTGGTGCGATTGGACAGCGAACTCGCCGAACTCTCGCTACGTCAGGCTGACGCTCAGGTTCTTCTTGCCGAAGCCGAGCTGGACGACGCCGAGGCCGGCCTCGCGCGAGCGCAGAGCCTCTGGGAGAGCGGCGACATAGCGGACGTCGAGCGGGAGGCCGCGGAGCGCCGGGCCAAGTCCGCGCGCGCGTCGTTCTCGGCAGCGTCTGCGGGCTCAGGCAGCGCCGAACGGCAGCTCAGGAACACCGAGATCAAGAGTCCCATCACCGGCACCGTGGCGTTCGTCTTCGCGGAGGAGGGCCACCTGATAGCAGTGGGCACGCCGGTCGCCCACGTCATCAACGACGACATCGTCGAGATCGAACTCGGACTGAATGAGAACCAGGTGTCCGATGTCCGTCCACGACGAACCGTCACCGTCCGCGTGCGCGCACTTCCTGGAGAGCTCTTCAGTGGGAAGGTCGAGTACGTCGGCAGGCGCGCTGACGACATGACGAAGACGTATCCAGTCCGGGTCGTCCTGCAGAACTCCGCTCATCGTCTGCGCGCGGGAATGGTCGCCGAGGTGATGATCGCCGTGAAGGAGTTCAGTGACGTCGTGGTCATCGAGCGTGACTGGGTCGTCGATCGCTACGGCGAGCCGGCTGTCTATGTCGCCTCTGATTCGCTGGCTGTTCTGAAGCGCCTGGTGCTGGGGAAGGTCATCGGGAACCGCGTGGTTGTTGCATCCGGCCTCGAGGAAGGCGACCTGATGGTCACCTTCGGCCACGACCGGCTCACGGAGGGCGCCGCGCTCGACATCAAGAGCGCGCCGGGTGACTCGACGGAGCAGACCACCTCGGGGAGCGATGACAGATGACGATAGGGGAGTTCTCCGTCCGACAGCGTGTCCTCGTGAACCTCGTCTTTATCGCGGTGGTTGTGGTCGGTCTGTACACCTTCTTCACCATGCCCGCCGAGCTTCTCCCGAATGTCAACCTGGGTGAGGCCGTCGTTGTTGTTGTCTACCCTGGCGTCTCCCCGGAGGAGATGGAGACCCTCGTCACGAAGCCTCTCGAGGAAGAGATCGAGAGCGTCGACGACGTGGACTACATCTCGTCGACGTCGGGCGAGAGCCGGACGATCGTGGACGTCCGCTTCAGACCCGGTCTTTCCGACGACGAGTTCGACCGCAGGTTGCTGGATCTCAGGGCCGCAGTCGACAACGCGCGTTCGAAGATCCCCGACGAAGCTCAGGACCCCGAGGTTATCCCGATCAAGCTCGGGGAGGTCATTCCCATCATGGCCGTCAGCCTCGGCGGCGAGGTGAGCGACACAGTTCTTCGTGAGATCGGGGAAGACCTGCGGGAGCGTGTTCTGGACGTCCGGGGAGTCAGGGATGTCGAGGTCGTCGGCACCAGAGAACAGGAGATCTGGGTCGAGCTCGACGCCGACAGACTGGCATCGTACGGTATACCAGTGAGCCGCGTTGTCGGGTCTCTGGCCGCGCGGAACGTCAACGTGCCCGGTGGAACGATCGATGTCGGAGCGTCCGAGTACATCGTGCGCACGCTCGGTGAGTTCGAGAGCCTTCAGGACATCGAGAGTCATGTCATCGCGTCAGACCCGTACGGCAGACAGATTCGCATCCGTGACGTGGGCGCCGTCCGTGACACTCTGGCCGAGAGGCTCACGCTTGCTCGACTGAACGGTGAGCGAAGCGTGAGCCTGTGGGTCTACAAGGACCTCAAGGCGAGCGTGGTCACGGTTGCTGCGGCCGTCCGCGCGGCGGTCGACGAGTTTGACGCCGAGCTGACAGAGGACATCAGCTTTGAGGTGAGGCACGACACATCGATCGAGGTGAACGACGTCCTGACCATCCTCAAGCGCAACGCCGTCTACGGCATCATCCTCGTGGCCTTGACGCTCTTTGTGTTCATCGGCTACAGGAACGCGCTCCTCGCCGTGATCGGGATCCCGTTCAGCTTCTTCTGCGCGTTCATTCTGATGAACGCCGCCGGCGTCACCATCAACACGATCTCGCTCTTCTCGCTCGTCCTCGTGCTTGGCATGCTCGTGGACGACGCCATCATCGTCATCGAGAACATCTACCGTCACATGGAGTACGGGATGCCCCCAAGGAGGGCGGCCATCCTCGGGACGAAGGAGGTCTTCGCTCCGGTCACGGCGGCCGTTCTCACGACAGTGGCGGCCTTCCTGCCGCTTCTTCTCATGAGCGGCATCTGGGGCAAGTTCATCAGCGTCATTCCGAAGGCTGTCACGTTCGCCCTCCTGGCATCGCTGATAGAGGCGTTCCTCATCCTGCCGTCGCACATGTCCGACTTCGGAAGGGTCGCACGGAAGCAGAACACACACCACCCGACGTTCGTGGCTCTGACGCGCCGCTACGAGCGTGCGCTCAGGAAGGTGCTCAGGAGACGCTATCTGTCGATGCTCGCCGTCGTGCTTCTCGCTATCGTTGCCATCGGGCTCGTCTTCACGCTCGACGTCACCATCTTCGAGGAAGAAGACATGGGGCAGATCGAGGTCCGGGCGCAGCTGCCGGTGGGAACGAGGCTGGAGGTCACGAACCAGATCGCTCTTGAACTCGAGACGATCATCGCGGCACTTCCCGAGGACGAGTTCGAGGCGGTCGTCACCCGCGTTGGCTTCATGATCCAGAACCATCGCGGGAAGCTCGCGTCGCACAACATGCAGCTCAACATCGACCTCGCCGACAATTCTGAGAGGACCCGATCCGACCTTGAGATCATGGACGCTCTCAGAAGCGAGATGTCCGAGGTGGCGGGGTTGTCCTCTCTGTGGCTGTCCCGGCCGACACAGGGGCCGCCGTCGGGCCGTCCCGTCGAGGTACGGGTAAAGGGTGATGATCCCAAGATGCTCGAGCTCCTGGCGGAGAGGATCAAGACAACGCTCGCGGGATACGAGGGCGTTGTCGAGATCGACGATGATCTGACGCCGGGCAAGTCCGAAATGCGCGTGTCGGTCATCCAGGACCAGGCGTCGCTCTACGCGCTCACGGTGAGCGACATATCTACCGCGGTTCGGATTGGGTTCGAGGGGGTCGAGGCGACGAAGTACCGTGGCGGGGCAGACGACGAGATAGACGTCATCGTCAGACTGGAGGAGGACGACCGTCTCGACCTGAGTGATCTCGAGAATCTTCGTGTCGCCATTCCGGCCGGCGGGACGATACCGCTCGTGAACGTGGCGGAAGTAAGCGTGGGGACGGCGCCCGCTGACCTGCACAGACGTGACGGCGAGCGCGTCATAACCGTGACGGCCGATGTCGAGGAGGGGACGACGTCGACGGAAGTCAATGGGCTTCTCCGACGGGACATGGCCGACGTTTCCAGGATGTACCCCGGCTACGAGATCGAATTCGGAGGCGAATACGAGGAGACACAGGAATCGTTCGTGTCGCTCTTCATGTCTTTCCTGGTCGCGATCCTGCTCATCTACCTGATACTCGGCACCGAGTTCCAGTCGTTCATCCAGCCGCTCATCGTCATGTTCACTGTCCCGTTTGCGTTCATCGGCGTTGTCATCGGTCTCGTCGTGATGCGCTATCCGTTTACGTTGAATGCAGGCATCGCCATCGTCGCTCTGGCGGGCGTTGTCGTCAACGACTCCATCGTTCTGGTCGACTTCGTCAAGCGTGCGAGGGTGCGCGGCGCCACCCGGTGGGAGTCGATCGTCGAGGCCGGTTGCATGAGGCTCCGCCCTATCCTGCTAACCTCCATCACGACCATTCTGGGAGTCCTTCCCCTCGCGATGGGGTGGGGCGGCGTTTCGGCGTCGTGGGGCCCGATGGCCGCCGCGCTGGCCTGGGGGCTGGCCTTCGCCACCGTGCTCACGCTCTTTGTTATCCCTTCGCTCTTCTCGATCGTCGATGACATCCGCGCGAGAGCCGGCAAGCTCGACGTGGAAGGCGAAGGACAGCCCAGTCAGGAGTGCTCGTTCACGAACGGGCTTGCCCGGCCGGAGAACGGACTTGCTCGATCCGAGGATGCGGAGATCCGACCACCGCGGTGGACGGACGAACCGGGCGCCGGGGAACCGCACGGGGAGGATTCCTAGGAATGGATTCCGGGAAGCCGGTGAACGGATCTGTTCTTGCTTGTTACCATGATGAGTGGAAGGTGGCGCTCGACTCCGGCGAGGTGCTCCGGTGTTCGGTGCGGGCCCGGCACTTCGCGGGCATGGGCAGCGAGGAGAAGCTGCTGGTCCCTGGTGACCGCGTGGAGGTCGCGCTGTTCGAAGACGGCTCTCGCGTCATAGAGCGACGGCTCCCGAGGGAGACGGTACTGTCCAGGCTGAGACCGCGGATGAAGAGAGACGTCGAGCAGGTCATCGTGGCCAACGCTGAGCAGCTGGTCGCGGTGGCGTCCGTCGCGAGCCCGAAGCTGAACAGACGCTTCCTCGACAGGTATCTGGTCGTCGCGGAAGACGCGGAGCTCAAGTCCGTTATCGTTTTCAATAAGATCGACTTGGCCCCGGAGGAGGATTGGCGGCCGCACGCCGCGGCCTATGAGAAGGCGGGTTACGTTGTTGTCCCCACGTGTGCGCTGGACGGACGCGGAGTGGACGAACTCAGAACACACATCGACGGCACCTTCTCCATCTTCACCGGGCAGAGCGGGGCGGGCAAGAGCTCGCTTCTGAATGTCATCGAGCCCGGTTTGGGGATCAAGGTTCGCGAGGTCAGCGAGGCGACGAACAAGGGCAGGCACACGACGTCAAACGTCACGGTGTTCCGGCTCGCCGAGAATACGCTTGTGGCGGACACTCCTGGATTCCGCGAGCTGGGATTCTGGCGGATCCACCCCGACGACCTCGACCAGCTCTTCCCCGAGTTTGCCGAGTACATACCGAGGTGCAAGTTCACCATTGGGTGCAGCCATTTGCCGGAGCCGGGCTGCGCCGTCAAGGCCGCCGTGGAGGCGGGGGAGCTGGACGCGGAGCGCTACGACAGCTACGTCAGGCTCATGCGCGACCTCCGGCGCTGACGTTTCGGCTACCGAGGTCACGAGCCGCCGCCGGAAGATGAAAACCCGGTCTTCTCAGTGCCGGGCGGTCCCGCGACAGATGTGAGCGGAAGGAGTAACCGACAGATGCAGATGGTTCTTCTCGAAGATCTGAAACACGCCAGGTTCGGCCCACTGACATTTCTCCGCCCGGAGTTCGACCTTCGCTGCGGTGTCCTCGAGCTGCATGAGAAGCTAGAGGGTAGGCGCCCCGACTGGAACGTGGCGCTCTGTCCCAGGCCCGCACTTGCGGCCCTGGTTTCCGAGCGACATCCCGCACGAGGCATCGATACGTTGGGCGACGGACCGACTCTGCTGCTCTACGGACGCGTGATCGCGGACGAGCCGCTTCTCCGGGCCCTACAGGAGCTCGAAGGCGAAGCGCTCCTGACGTCCGCCTCGGAGGTGGTCGGAGCTCTGCTTCAGAGCGGCGCGCGCCAGCGGCTCGAGGAGGCTTCGGTGGCGACCGAGGGCGTCGGCGCACTGGGAATCGAAGCAACTATTGAGATCCCGGCGCGAGCGGTTCGCTATCCGTGGGACCTGGTGGGCGCGACCGCCGAAGAGATAGCGGCGGACGCGCAGCTGGTGGCGGAGCTCGGTGAGGTCAAGGGTGAGTTCCATTCCTCCGCGTGTTTGCTCGGTCGTGAGAACATCTCCGTGGGGGAGGGTAGCGAGACAGGACCGAATGTCGTGCTCGATGCCAGGGAGGGTCCGATCGTCATCGGCCGTGACGTCAAGATCATGGCCAACGCCGTTGTCGCAGGTCCGGCCTTCATCGGTGACGGGAGCCTGGTGCGAGCGTGCTCCGCGATCTATGGGGGAACGTCGATAGGGCCCGTGTGCAAGGTGGGGGGGGAGATCTCCGCTTCCGTCCTGCAGTCGTTCTCGAACAAGCAGCACGGTGGGTTCCTCGGACACTCGTTCGTGGGCAGCTGGGTCAATCTGGGCGCCGCGACCAACAACAGCGATCTGAAGAACAACTACGGAAGCGTGCGCGTCGAGATCGCAGGTGAGGTCGTGGACACCGGGTCGGTCTCGGTCGGCGCGATCATCGGTGATCACTCCAAGACCGCGATTGGGACGAGGCTCAACACGGGGACGGTCATCGGCATCTTCTGCAGTGTCTTCGCGGATGGATTCTCCCCGAAGCTGGTCCCGTCGTTCTCGTGGGGGACGTCCGACGGCTTCGTCCGCTACGATCTCAAGGAAGCGATCGATACGGCGTCGCGCGTGATGACCAGACGGGGAATGACGATGACGCCGGCGTTCACGAAGCGCGTCACCGAGCTCTTCGGCGCAACGGCCTGAGAGACAACCACACCAGAGACAACCGCACCAGAGACAACCGCACCGTTCAGCGATTACCTGGCCGCCGCGATTCGTCGCGGCGGCTCCGTACAAGGGGAAGCCCCCCACCTGAACTGGGCAGTGGGGGGCTCGGGGGCGACTGACGGATTGACCCTCTTGGCAAGATCAGTCCTTGTCGGTCGCAAGTTCCTTCAGCTCCGCTCTGAGTTCTTTGAGATCCTCCTGCAGTTCAGCAAGGTCTGCCTTGAGCTCGGCGAGTTCCTCTTCAGAGAGTTCGCTGCTTCCGAATGCCCTGACGAAGAGGTCGCTGTCGCCCAGATCACCGACCTGGATCTTGTAGGATTGCATGGCCTTGTCGTACTTCGACTCCGCGACGACGGCCTCGACCGTCACCTCCTTGCCCTTCCGGATAAGGACGATCGGCGTCTCCTCGTCGGTCTCCATCTTGGCGATGGCATCGACGAGTTCCTCGGTGCAGCAGACCGCCTTGCCGTCCACCTTGTATATGATGTCCCCGGCCTTGATCCCGGCGGTCTCCGCCGGACTGTCCTCGACGATCCCCTCGACCAGTACTCCTTCTCCTCCCGGGATCTCGAAGTACTCGGCCAGGTCTCCGCTGACATCATCGATGTAGACACCGAGCCTGCCGCGTCTGCCCCAGGTCGACATGCCGATGTCTATCTCGGGGATCACGATGTGCTCGAGCGCTTTGAGAGCCTCGAGACTCTCCAGGGCCTCAAGACCCTTGAGTCCCTCCAGGCCCTTCCAGATGAACGTGTCGTGCTCCCTCTCGCCGAGGGTGGCTTCCACTGTCCTCATCTTCCCGTCACGGTAGATCTCGAGCTCCACCTCCGTGCCCGGGTCCTTCGACTTCAGCAGCTTAACGAAGTGGGACAGGTCCTTGCCCTTCTTGCCGTTGATGGAAACAAGGACGTCGTGCTCCCGGAGATCGGCCTCCTCGGCCGGAGAGTCGTCGTAGATCTCTATTATGAGAATCCCCTCGATGTCGCTGTCGAGGTCGAGCTTCCCTCGGATCTTGCTGTCGAGTTCCTGGATGCCTATGCCGAGCCATCCGCCTCCGTCATCGTTGGTCTCGATGACGACCTTGATCTCCTTCTCGCCTGCCAGCGCCGGCGCCGGCACAACAACGCACGCTGCGACCAGAGCGACGAGGACCGCCGCCGCTGCAATCCTCTCAAACATCTCCCGTCTCCTTTGCCTGTGACCTCTCCCTCCAAGAGGAGAGGGGGTCTTCTCCCCGGGGTCTCCCGCTGTCTTCAGCTTCACCCCGGGTTCTGACCCGCCAGTAAGCTTCCTGCTCTCACTCGTTTCGACACCCACGCCGCTGGATGGTTGAAAGGCACGGGAGGCGCCGGGATGGCACGTTCAGGCGCATCAAACGTGACGGGAGGCGTGCGCCGCACGCCTCCCGTCATCCGTCAGGCTGGTATGGTCACCCCTCAGCTATGGAGTGCGCCCGTCGCCGCCATGAGCCCCACACCCATCAGAACCATCATCATTCCGATAACGAGGAAGAGCACTACCGGGATGGCGACCACGGCGATGGCCTTGCCGCGGTCGATACCGTAGACGACCTCGACGGCCACGACCGCCACGACGAGCATCCAGAGGCCCGCGAGGCCCGCGAGGAACGTGGGCCCGAGGATCGGGACGATGGCCACCCATGTGATCAGTGACGCGCAGAACAACGGGACGGCCAGGCTGGTGAGCTTTCCCTTGCCGTCGAAGAACGTCGTGGCCAGGAAGTGCGTGATCGCTACGAGGATGAACCCGCCGATGATGCGCACGAAGGGTAACACGAAGAAGCCGACTACGTTGAAGGACCCGATACCCGCGCAGACGCCGCTGATGGCCAAGATTCCGATGGCCGGTTTGATGGCCTCGCCGTCGTCCGCGAGCTGTCGGATGGAGTCGGTCTTGAGTTGGGCGGTTTCCCAGCCCTGCTTGATGTAGTCAACGAAGGTCATGTGTCTCTCCTGCTCGGTGGGGATACTGCCGTTACCGCATTCCAGCGTGACTATATGGCAGCGTCTTGCAGCCCGCAAGAGGAAACCCCGATCCCGCCCCGGGTGCCCGTCCCCCCGCGCATCTCGGACGGTGGCTCCCTGTGTCGGCTCACTCGGCCTCCAGGGGCCCCGTTTTCGAGCCTTCTGAGGCGCGATTCAGCATTATTGCGGCTCGGGCTGGCATACTCTTTGCAGTTAGGCATGCAGTCGCACACAGAGAGAGTTTGGGTGTAGGCAGTGCTGCAGGCGCCATCGCAGCCGGAGGACGAGTACCCTGGAATACTGGCGTTGAGGCAGCTGGACTATGCGACGGGCCTTCGGGCACTCGCGAGGGGAGGATGGCAGTATGCGGAGCAAGCGTGAGATTCTGCATCGTGTGATGTGCGCGGTCGTGATTCTGGGGGCCGTGGCGGCCTTCAGCGGCTGCAGCTCGGTCGAGCCCACGGATCCGTGGAGTGAGCTGACGGGCAGGGTAGCCGGCACGGTGCGCTCGGACGACGAGGACCTCCTGCCGGAGATCGAGGTTTGGTTATGGGTCGAGCCTGGAGAGGAAGGTCTCGAGCTGTGCTACCAGACGGAGACCGACGAGTACGGTGCATTCGAGTTCGACGCCGTTGAGATGGTGACTGAGCAGTCATCCGAGACGACGTACTGGATCGCGGCCAACCGGACCGCAGTGAGATCGAGCGCGATCGACACGGACTACTACGCGTGCCGCTACGCGATCAGCGTGCCCCAGGACGAGACGTGCACGTGGGACATGGTGCTGGAGTGCAATCCAGGAGATCCAGAGGACTACATGGACGACTAGGACCGGTGCCGGTGGGTGGCTGCCGCGCTGATGCCGCGGCACGGGAAGCCGCCCGGGAACGGGTCTCCAGATACCAGAAGGGAGCTGCCGCGTGTCGGTAGCTCCCTTCTCGTCTTTGGTGCCGGAGGCCGGGATCGAACCGGCACGAGCCTGACGGCCCGCGGGATTTTGAGTCCCGTGCGTCTACCAGTTTCACCACTCCGGCCATTCGCTTTCGCGAGGACACTCTAGCACCGTCACCCCGGGGGGTCAAGTGAGGGGAGGGGGCCGATCGTGTACAGAAGAGGGGGCCCAGCGGTTCCAGATTCGACTTGACGCGCGTCGGGATGATGCTAGACTACTCATCAGTAGAGAGACTGAACAGAGTGGGGCCATAGCTCAGTTGGGATGAGCGCCTGACTGGCAGTCAGGAGGTCGGGGGTTCGATCCCCCCTGGCTCCACCAGATATCGTAGGACCTATGTCCCGGGCGGAGAAGCGACCGCCCGGGACATTCGTTTCCGGGGTGCTGACATATGAGTGCCAATAGGCTCTTGACACTACGCCGAACCTGTGATAGAATTAAGGTGAGTTGCAGGAATACGCCGTTTTAGCTCCTTACTCACCACTGCACCGGGAGTCTGCCTTTCAGGAACTGCTAACGCTCTCAAGCCTTGGACAGCATAGTAGCGTCGACATAGTCAGGGTGTAGCAGAGAGATTAGTGACTGCCTGGAAGTGAAGAGACTCCTGTTTTTGTGTGGTCCGGGAAGAGGCTAGGATGAGAAAAAGGGTGCTTGCTTCGGCGTTGGTCTGCTGCGTTCTGGGCAACGCGGTCTACTCCAGCGCGGCTCTGACAACAGCCACTGCCAGCTTCGAGCGGAGCGACATCTCGTTCGAGGCCAATCGCTCCTTCCACAATGTTCTCATCGACGACTGCGTGACGCTGTCCAACGTGGGTGAACCTGACCTTCCGGTCAGGATTCTCCGTTTCGTGATCCCGGCCGAGATGCGTGTTGAGGACATCATCTTCTCGTCCGGCGACGTCATTGAACTGCCGGGAACACACAGGGTTGCGCCAGCGCAGCCGGGAACTCCCACCGGTGTAGAACCCCAGTGGGCCGACGCGAACCCGGATGTCTACTCCATCGATGAGCTGTTCCCCGCTGAGCGAGTCGAGTACCTGGGCGACGGCTATCTCGGCGGACACCGGATCGCGAGCGTCGCGGTCCATCCGCTGCAGTACGCGCCCTTGAGCGGGCGGCTCTTCCTGGCGACGGATGTGTCGGTCGAGCTTTTGCTCGCGCCGGGGGCGGACAGATCCCAACCGCGCGGGCGGCTCTCGGCTCGTTCGGACGAGACGTACCGCAGGATGGTGCGGAGCATCGTCGTGAACCCGGAGGACATGTCTGACGGGCGCGCGTCACACGCGGCGACGGACTCCGATGCCAAGGGCTTCCTGCCCCGTTACACTCCTTCTCTCGAAGGCAGCGGCGTGGAGTACGTCATTATTACCAGCGAGGAGTTCGAGCCGCAGTTCCAGGACTTCGCCGACTGGAAGACGAGACTCGGTGCTCCGGCGGTGGTGCGCACGCTGTCCTGGATCGATCAGAACTACACCGGCGGTGTGGATCTTCCTGAGCGCATGCGGCTGTTCATCAAGGACGCCTACTCGTCCTGGGGGACCACCCACGTGCTGCTCGGCGGCGACACGGGCGTCGTTCCCAAGAGGCTCATCAAGTCCCTCTATCAGGGTGGGGAGATGATCCCGGCCGACATCTACTTCTCGTCGCTCGAGGGCGACTGGAACGACGACGGTGACGAACTGTTCGGTGAGGGCTGGGGCGGCGTGACGGTGCCGGGAGACAGCATAGACCTCTATCCCGATGTGTTCGTCGGCCGCGCTCCCGTCAGCGATCTCGTAGAGCTTGAGACCTTCATCTCCAAGTGCCGGGCCTACGTCGAGGAGCCCCAGGTTCATTTCACGGACAGGAATCTCTTCCTGGCCGAAGTGCTTTTTCCCTACGACTGGGAGAGCGGTGGCTTCAGCCTGGACGGTGCCACGCACATCATGGAGCCCGTCCTGGACGTGTTTCCGGAGGATCTGCATCTCACGAAGCTCTACGCCAACTACCTGGATTTTCCCGAGTCATCCGCTCTGAACTCCTCCGTGTCCATCGATTCCCTGGAGGCCGGCTACAACATCACGATTCACGCCGGCCACGGGAGCAAGGACATCCTACGTGTTAGCACGAACAACTACATCACGATGAGCGATGTGTCATCGCTGGCCAACAGCCTGACGAAGTCGTCATTCCTGTGGTTGCTGAACTGCTCGACGGTCGCGATCGACTTCGATTGCATTGCGGAGAGGGCTCTCAACAACCCTAACGGCGGGGCGGTTGGAGCGTTCGGCGGGACACGGCTCCAGTTTCCGGGTACTTCGAAGGATTACCTCTGGCAGTGGCTCGACCTCCTGTATGCGTACGACATCTGCGACGTTGGAGAGACCTGCGCGCTTGCCAAGGCCGCGTTCGCCGCTCCCGAGATCTCCGGGACCGAGAACACCCACAGGTGGACGCAGCTCACTCTGCTTCTTCTCGGTGATCCGGGGCTCCCGCTATGGACATCCCGAGCCAGCGGCCTGAGCGTGTCGCACGCCTCGTCGGTCACCATTGGCCAGACCGCGTTGTCGGTCACGGTCACGGATGGAACCCCCGTCGAGGGCGCGCTCGTCTGCGTCATGAAGGACGACGAGGTCTACGAGCGGGCGCTCACGGGCGCGGACGGCGTGGCCGACTTGAGCATCACACCCGACACAGAGGGGACGCTCACCATCTCCGTGACGGCTCAGAACCACGTTCCGAGCGAGTCGAGCGTGAGCGTCACGGTGGCTCCAGGCGCCCATCTCTACGTGGCTGCGTTCGGCGTGGACGACGACGGGTTCGGCGAGAGCTGCGGCAACAACAATGGCAAGGTCGAGGTGGGCGAGTCAGTGGAATTCGGAGTGGAGATACAGAACAGTGGGGCGGTGGAGGCGACCTCAGTGACGGCGTTCCTGACCACCTCTGACGTCAACGTTACGATCAGCGACAGCACGGAGGTCATCGGCTCTCTCATGCCGGGGGAAAGCGCGGTCATCGGCGCGGCGTTCAGTTTCACCGCGTCTGACGTGTGTCCGCCCGAGCACGACGCTGTATTCTCGGTGGAGTTGGTCGATGGCGCCAGTGGGATGTGGACCGAGGAGATCACCGTCCGCATCCACCGACCCGATCTCGGCGGGCTCTTCCTCGAGATCGACGATTCGGCCGGGGACGGTGACGGCACGCCGGAGGCAGGGGAGACGGTAGTCCTGACGCTCGAGATCATCAATGACGGGACCGGCGACGCGGACGCGGTCTCCGGAATGCTGTCCGCGCCCTCGGGTGGCATGACGGTAGTGGATGGGATCGACGTGTGGGGAGACGTGCCCGGAGGAGCGACGCGAACTGGTTCCACGGGCTTCCAACTCGTTGTCGGCGCTGACCCGGACGAGCTCCTTCTTCTGGAGCTTACTGACGGCTACGGGAAGGTCTGGTCGTCCCCTCTGGATCTCGTTGCTCCCGCGGCCCCGGACAGTGTCTGGGCTCGGGTGCAGGGGACGACGATCGAGCTCTACTGGACGTCCGTCGCCGACCCTGATCTTCGCGGCTACACGGTCCAGCGATCCGAGAACCTCGCCGGTTCCTACGAGCGCGTGACCGACGGTGTGCTCGGCAGCGCCGCTCTCTGCGCTGATAGCGGACTGTCCGAGAATACCCTGTATTATTACTACATCACCGCCGTCGATTCGTCCGGCAACCAGAGTGATGCGACGGAGGTCATTTCCATCAGTACCAATCCGCCCAGCTTGAGCGGATGGCCGCTCTCGACAGGAGGCGGCATGTACGCAAGTCCCGCGATAGCGGATCTGGACGGCGACGGCACACCTGAGGTCATCGTCGCGTCCGAGCATCTCTACGCCTGGCACGCGGACGGTGTTGAGTTGATCGACGGTGACGGAGACGCGCGGACCTGCGGCATCTTCGAGACGGACGGTATCGGCGGCTATCGCGGCTCACCGGCCGTGGGCGAGATCGACGGCGATCCGGGAGTGGAGATCGTCGCCGCGGCGTGGGCCGACGTCGGCTTGACGGATGCCGGTGTGTACCACATCTATGCTTGGAACGCCGAGGATGGCTCGGTGGTTCCGGGCTGGCCTGCAACGACGAGGAAAGTATGCTGGGGGAGCCCGTCACTCGCAGACCTGGATGGCGACGGGTGCTCCGAGGTCGTCATCGCCTCCGCCGACGGCTTCCTCTACTGCTGGAACGGCGACGGTTCGGAGTTCATCGACGGCGACGAGAACCCCGCGACCGACGGTGTGTTCGCGAACCTGCACAGTTCATGGGTCTTCGCTTCCACGGCGGTCGCCGACCTGGATGGCGACAACGTTCTCGATCTGATCCAGCCCTCGACGAACGACAGCGTCTACGCGTTCCGCGCCGATGGCTCAAGGGTCGAGGGGTGGCCCGTGTACGTGGAGGCGCGTTCGATGTGCTCGCCGGCCGTCGGTGACGTCGACGGCGATGGTGATCTGGAGGTTCTGGTCGGCTCCAACTCCTCGGATTTCTGGCTTCTCGAGGCCGACGGCACGGTGATGGATGGGTGGCCGAGGAGCACGACCAACGTGGGTGATTTCTCGCCATCGCCGGTTCTGGCCGACATCGTTGGTGACGACTGCCTCGAGATCATTCTTGTCGGGTCGACCGGGCGGGTACTCGCCATCGACTACCTGGGCAACACGCTGCCCGGATGGCCGCAGGATCTCGGTGCCGACACGTACGCGAGCCCCGCGGTGGCCGACGTCGATGACGATCCGGAGATGGAGATAGTCGTCGGCTGTGAGAGCGGGGAGATCTACGCGTTTGACGTCGACGGCAAGATCCTCGATGGCTGGCCCATCCGGACGGACGGTCCTGTCCGCGCGTCCGCTTCCGTGTGTGACATGGACGGCGACGGGGACAACGAAGTGATCGTTGGAGGAATGGACGGGGATGTGTACGTGTGGGATTGTGCCGGTCTCTACGAGGACGGCGCCGGTGTGGAGTGGGGCGCGTTCCTGCACGATTCCTGGAGAACGCAGCTGTACGATTTCACGGTCCCGACGGGGGTCGACGACGGAGACGATGCATCGCATGGTCTGCCGCTGACGGTGTTGGAGCAGAATTTCCCGAACCCCTTCAATCCGGTGACAACGATCGGCTTCACGGTTCCGGGGGGAGAGGGTGCTGACGCGCATGTATCTCTCGCAATCTACGCGGTCGATGGATCACTCGTGAGAACACTGGTGAGTGAACGAAAGACACGCGGACATCATAGCGTGGTGTGGAATGGATGCGACGCTCTCGGCAACCGGGTTGCATCGGGCATCTACTTCTACCGCCTGGCTCACGAGGAGGGAGTTGAGTCGCGCAGCATGGTGCTCATGAAGTAAATGACGCGGCGCCGCCGGCACGCAGCAGCGGCGGGCACGCGGCTGCTGCCGGGGCGCGGCAGCGGCGGGCAGATGGCCACAGAGGACGGCGAGAGAAGATCGGCATCGGATAGTGGCGATGCGGGAGAAGAGGGGAGGGGTCCTAAGGGGCTCCTCCCTCTCTCGTGCGCTGCACCCTGTCGACCACTGCGCACGGCCGGTCTCGTCCCACCGCGGTCATTTCCATCCCACCTTGGTCCCCCACACGGCCTGACGGCCCCCACATGGCCTGACAGCCCACACATGGCCCGATAGCTCCCACATCCCCTGGCAGCTCCCGTCACCCTCGGTAAAGCTCTGCTTGCCGGGTAAAGGTACGTTCGTGCGGTCGCCGCTTGCAACCCACGAAATCGGCCTTTCTCCGCGCATTTCTGCTTGACAGGACCGAGCCTTGCACATACTCTCTGCCGAAGTGGGCCGAAGTGGGATGAAGTGGGTTGACTCGGCCAGCTCGCGGATGGGGAGGGGCACTCTTGGCTTCGTACTACGGTTCGTATCTTCACACGGTCGACACGAAGGGGCGCGTCTCGATTCCTTCCGAAATGCGGAAGGCGAGTGGCGATGTCTTCGTGCTGACGCGTGGCTTCGAAGAGTGCCTCAACCTCTACCCTGCCGACGAGTGGGAGCTTGTGGAGCGTGAGCTCAAGTCCCTCCGCACGACGTCGAGGGAAGCGCGCTACTACGTGAGACAGATGATGTCGACTGTCAGGAGAGTCGTTGTCGACGGACACGGGCGCATCACGATCCCACAATGGCACCGCGAGTTCGCGGGCCTCGGTGGGGAGGCGCTCGTCAACGGAGTGCTCGAGCACATCGAGATCTGGAATGCCGAGAGATACGAGAACTACTCGGAAGGCTACGACGAATCCTACGAGGACGTGGCCGAGACCGTCTGGAAGCACGCTAAGGGCAAGGCCGACGCGGCCGGGGAGTAGGTTGGCGTCGCGCGAGCAGGCGACGATCTGGTCAGTTTGGGTGTGCCCTTGAAGAGTAGGCGAGGAGAGTCCCCCCTGTGACGATACGATCGACACTGACAGAGCATGTCGCGGTGGTCGAGATGGCAGGTAACATGGCCGCCATCGACCTTTCCAGGCTCCACAGTCACCTCATCGATCTGCTGAGTGCCCGGCGGAAGCGAATCGTCCTGGACTTCCAGGACGTCGAGCACGTCAGCTATCAGGACGCGTCACACCTTGCGGGGGAGTTTGAGCTCGTCCGCTCTCACAACGGAAACATGAAGGTCGCCGGCTTGAGTCCGTACGTCAGGAACATCCTGGTGTTCGCGGGTCTCTCCGACTTCCTTGATGCGAATACATACGGATTCGGAACGCTGGGACCCGCCCGCACGCCGCAGGCGAGCTGACCATTGCCAGCGCCGAACCCGAGTTCGAAGTAATCGTCGTACCGCGTACCGCCACTAACAACGAGAAACAGATGAGTGAGCACCTGCCGGTCATGGCCGCCGAGGTGGTCGAGTTCTTGGTAACTCGGACCAACGGGGGCTACATCGATTGCACCGTCGGCGCGGGCGGGCATGCGCGTTTCATTCTGAGCAGCGCGACGGAGGGCAGGCTCCTTGGACTCGACCTCGACAGTGAAGCCTTAGCTTCGGCCGGTGCCGGGCTCGCGGCCTTCGGCGGAAGGGCGGAGCTGGTGAGAGGCAATTTCTCAGACCTGGCCGCCATCGCTGACGAGTACGATTTCCGTGACGTCGACGGCGTTCTCTTCGACCTCGGGTTCTCGTCGATGCAGCTCGACGACCCCACGCGGGGCTTCAGCTACCTGAACGATGGGCCCATCGACATGAGACTGGACACCGAGGGTGCGACGACCGCCGGTGCGCTGCTCGCGAAAGTGAACGAACGGGATCTTGCGCAGATCTTCTTCGACTTCGGAGAGGAGAGACGTGCCCGCCCGATCGCTCGCTCGATCGTCAGGGCCAGAGAGAAAGGGAAGCTGACGACCACGTTCCACCTCGCGGCCGCGGTGATGGCTACGAAGCCGAAGAACAAGAACAAGACCCTGTCGCGGGTATTCCAGGCGCTTCGGATAGCCGTGAACGGAGAGCTCGACAATCTCAAGTCGGGCCTCGCGGCTGCCGTGGACATCCTCAGGCCTGGAGGGAGAGTCGTCGTCATTTCGTATCACTCGCTCGAGGACAGGATCGTCAAGCGGCATTTCGTCGGCTGCGAGAACCCCTGCACGTGTCCGAGGGACATCCCGGAATGTGTGTGCGGGAAGAAGCCGACGCTCAAAATAGTCACGCGGAAGATCATCCGGCCGCGCTACGCGGAGATCGTATCGAACCCCAGGGCGCGCTCGGGCAAGATGCGTGTCGCCGAGAAGCTGGAGACGGAGAACTGATGTCGAAGTGCCCCAGGATCCTCAGAAGGAAGCCGGGGAGCGCAGGTGCCCTGCGAGGCACGCTGCTGCGTCCTGCCGCCCTGCGAGCGATGCTGAAGCGAGTGGGGGTCCCGAGGCGACTAACGACCGGGCTCCTTGGGTCGCTTCACACCAGGGGATTCGTGCTCTGGACCGCGACTCTCATCACCGGGATTCTGTGTGTTTCACAGCACGTCTATTCGGCGAAGCTGGCCGAGCAGATCGTGGACCTGAGAGGGGACCGCGAGGTCCTGGAGGCCGAGATCGGGTTCCTGATGATGGAGTGCGCCCGGCTCTCGGGCCGGGAGAGGATAGAGGAATACGCCGCGGAGCGGCTCGGGATGCGATACCCGGAAGCGCACGAGGTCGTGCGGCTCGGGGACGGGATCGAGAATCCATGGGACCGCTGGGGTGACGACCTCGTGGAGGGAAGCACGGTTGCTGTCAACGACGGGTAGGCACAGCGGGATACAGACCGGGCGCCTGAGGACCGCGCTCGTCACAGGCCTGGCGGTCTGGGCGATAGTGATCCTGAGGCTTGTGATGATCCAGCTCGTCCGCGCGCCGGGACTCGCCGAGTACGCGAAGCATCAGCACATCGAGCCCGTGAGCCTCTCAGCCGATCGCGGGACGATCTACGATCGGAACATGATCCCGCTTACGGACAACCTGACCGTGCAGTCCGCATGCGCCTACCCCAAGAAGATAGAATCGCCGTCGGCGGTGGCGCGTCAACTGGCCCGGACGCTTGGTGGCAGCTACGACGGTTACCTGAGGCAGCTTCGGAAGGACAAGAGCTTCGTGTGGATCGAGCGCCAGCTCTCACCGTCGAGGTCGGCCGCGCTCCGGGAGCTGGACCTGCCCGGCATAGGTTTCCATACCGAGAGCAAAAGGGTGCACCTGCTTGGCGAGACGGGATGTCACGTCGTCGGCATGACCGACATCGACGGGTGCGGGCTCGAAGGCATGGAGAAGGAGCTGGATGAACTCCTGACCGGCGCCAAGGCGACCGTCTACTACTGTCTGGACAGCGCCAATCGCAGGACGCCGGTGCCCGCGTGCACGAAGGTCGTGCCGAAGGACGGCATGTCGGTCGTGCTCACCCTGGACAGCCACCTGCAGAGCATCGTTGAGGTCGAACTCGAGCGCGGGATCCGCGAACACAACGCCGCGCGGGGAATCGCGATAGTCCAGGATCCGTGGACAGGCGAGATCCTGGCGATGGCCAACTGGCCGAGGTTCGATCCGGACCGTCCGGAGCTCTACTCGGTCGAAAGCAGGAAGAACAGGGCCGTCACCGATCAGTTCGAGCCCGGTTCGACGTTCAAGCTCATCACGGCCGCCGCCGCCCTCTCAACCGGCAGCGCCGACACAAACTCGGTCTACTACGCGTGCCGGGGTTCGAAGGACTACGGCAGGTTCACGATCCACGACGTGAAAGAGATGGGGTGGCTGGACTTCGAGCACGCGTTCGCCAAGTCAAGCAACGTCTGCTTCGCCGAGATCGCCTACGGAGTCGGTGCCATACCGCTCTACTCGTTTGCGAGGGACTTCGGGTTCGGTTGTAGAACGGGCATTTCTCTGCCCGGCGAGGTCCGCGGCCTTTTGCACGAGCCGAACGAATGGTCTCCGAGGTCGGTTCCGACCATCGGTATCGGGCAGGAGGTGGCCGTCACGGCTCTGCAGCTGGTCGGGGCGTACAGCGCGATCGCGAACGGCGGGTATCTGATGGAACCCAAGATCATCAAGTCGATCCTCTCGGATGACGGTCGGATCGTTGAGGACGCGCGGTGGAGCGTCGTGCGCCAGGTGGTCAAGCCTGAGGCGGCCGCGACTCTTAAGGAGCTCCTGGCGTACGTCACCGAGTACGGTACCGGCAAGAACGCGCGGGTTGCCGAGCTCGCCGTGTCGGGCAAGACGGGCACGGCCCAGAAGGCGGCATCGGGCTCGCGACGCTACGACCCCGGGAAGTGGGTCGCCTCGTTCGTTGGAATGGCCCCGGCCGACGATCCCCAGTTGGTCTGTCTTGTAGTGATCGACGAGCCGGATGGTCGCGGGCTTGGCGGCGAGGTCGCGGCGCCGGTCTTCGCCAGGATCATGGAGCGGATCATCAGAGGGTCCGGCCACGAGTACCTGCTTCACGGTCGCGGCGACTACGTGGAGTCCCAGCGGGAGCCGGGGCGCCTCGACAGGACGGTGTGGGCACGTGCGGGACACGCGTCGGGCTCGGGTAGGGGGGAGCAGTGGGATGTGGTACCGGCCTCGTACGATCCCTCTGAGGAGCGCACCGCGGCCTCGGCAGCTGATTACCTGGACTCCGCCCGCGGTGGTCTGGTTCGAACCGGGCGCGGGGGCATTGTGGTAGTCCCGACCGTTGAGTCGGAAGAAGTTGAGATCCCGGACTTCCGGGGCATGAGCGTGAGGCTGGCCAGGCAGACGGCCGCCTCGCTCGGACTCACGCTCACGTTCCGTGGGAACGGCAGGGTGATAGAGCAGTCCCCCAGGCCCGGACACATCGTCCGGTCGGGACACGGCATTGACGTGCGGTGTTGCCCGTAGGGCGGTCTGGAGATGCAGCAGCGATGATGACGGGAAGGCATATGTCCAGAGCTGACGAGAGACTGAGTGCCGGCGCTTCCAGCGTCTCCGGCGTGTCCCGTGGTGCGGGAGCCGCGAGACCGCTCGGTGAGCTTCTGGCGCCGCTCGGTCTGCGTTTGAGCGGCGACGAAGCCGCTCTCGCCATCAGCTCCGTTGAGTACGACTCGCGCAGGGTGGAGGACGGTTCGCTCTTCGTAGCGGTTCGCGGTCTCACGACGGACGGACATCTCCATGTCGCCGAGGCGGCCCGTCGCGGAGCCGTCGCCGCGCTTGTCGAGGAGTTGACCGGCGCCGGGGAGATCACGGAGATCACCACGCGCGACACGCGGTCCGCACTCGGAGCCGTCGCGCACGAGTTCTACGGCCGTCCCTCTGAGAAGCTCCAGACGCACGCCATCACCGGCACCAACGGCAAGACCACGACGTCGTATCTCCTCGATTCCATCCTGAGGGAGACGGGTCTTGCGACCGGTGTCGTCGGGACTCTGGGCTACAGGGTGGGTGACCGCGTCATAGAGGGCGGCATGACCAGCCCGGAGTCTCTCGATCTCGCGAGGCTTCTGTCCCTGATGGTGGACGAGGGCGTGGGGGCGGTGACTATGGAGGTCAGCTCGCACGCACTGACGCTCAAGCGAACCGCCGGCGCGCGGTTCGACACCGCGGCCTTCACGAACCTCTCCAGAGACCACCTCGACTTCCACGGAACCCTCGCCGAGTATGCGGCGGCCAAGAAACTTCTCTTCGGGCAGCTCGCGGGCGCCGGGGGGAAGCAGGGGGCCACCGCGGTCATCAACACGGATGACGAGTACGGGAAGGAGCTTGCAGCCTACGTGAAGTCCACCGGTAGTCTCCGGCTCGTCACCTACGGCCGCTCCGGCGCCGATGTCACCGTGCGTGACGCTTCCAGCACACCGGCCGGAACGAGGGCCACGTTCGATACACCGTCCGGGAGCTTCAGCACCGACCTGAAACTGATCTCCGAGTTCAACGTGATGAACGCGCTCGCGGCCACCGCGATCGCATGCTCACAGGGCGTCCCGCTCGAGACGATAGGTGCGGGGCTCGCGCGTGTGGAGTGCGTCGAGGGCAGGCTTGAGACCGTCGATGCAGGCCAGGACTTCACGATCGTCGTTGACTACGCGCACACGCCCGATGCGCTCGAAAAGACGATAGCCGCCGTCGGACAGCTGGTGACGGGCAGGATCATCACCGTCTTCGGGTGCGGAGGCGACCGCGACAGGGGAAAGCGTCCGATCATGGGCGAGATCGCCACGATGGGTTCCGACAGCGTCGTTGTGACGTCGGACAACCCGCGGACGGAGGACCCGGCGGCCATCATCGCTGAGATAGTAGCGGGGATCGAGTCGGGACGCGGGACCGCCGGGCTGGCGGTCATCGAGGACCGGGGCGAGGCCATCGCCCACGCTATCGGGACTGCCGGAACCGGAGACCTTGTTCTGATAGCGGGCAAGGGGCACGAGGACTACCAGATAGTGGGAACAACCAAGTCCCATTTCGATGACCGCGAGGCGGCCCGAGCGGCCGTCGTCGGGGAATCAGACAGAGGAACCGATGGAGAGGGTGCGATTGACTGACATGGCGCAGGCGTTGAACATCCAGGCGGATGGAGCGGCCGGGGTCGAGGTGGTCGGCGTTTCGACCGACTCGAGAACGGTGCGACCCGGCGACCTCTTCTTCGCGATACGCGGTGACAACTTCGACGGACATGAGTACGTGGAAGACGCGTTCGCGAAGGGCGCCTGCGCGGCGGTGGTGTCGGAAGCGCGCGTGTCGAAGGGCGGTTCGGGCGACGGGCCGCGTCTGTTCGTTGCCGACACGGTGGACGCGCTGCTCCGGCTGTCCGGTTGGTACCGGGAGCGGTTCGAGGTGCCAGTCGTGGCCATAACGGGCAGCAATGGCAAGACGACGACGAAGGACATGGCCGCGTCTGTTCTCTCGAGGCATTACCGGACCGCGAAGACGCGGGGCAACTACAACAATCACATCGGCGTGCCGATGACTCTCTTCGAGCTCACGAGCGAGCACGAGGCCGCCGTCGTCGAGATGGGTATGAACCACGTGGGCGAGATCGCGAGACTCGCGGAGGCAGCCAGGCCCTCGGTTGGCGTCATCACGAACGTCGCCGAGGCTCACATGGAGACGATGCGCGACATCGATACGATCGCGTCTGCCAAGGCGGAACTTCTGGAAGCGCTTCCACCGGAGGGAACGGCGATTCTCAACTGGGACGACGAGCGGGTCAAGGCGCTCCGGGTACGCTGTCCCTCCAGCGTCATCACGTTCGGGCTCTCACCGGACGCGGACGTCCGTGGCACGGACGTCGAGGCCTGCGCATCCGGCGTGAGTTTCGAGTTGGCCGACGGGGGCCGCGTCGAGCTGCCGGTCCCGGGCCGCCACAACGTAATGAACGCCCTGGCGGCGATAGCCGTGGGCAGGGCGATGGGAGTGTCCGACGAGGACGCAATCGCGGGCCTCGTGGAGTTCGAGATGAGCCCGATGCGGATGAGCACAGCAAGGGTCGGGACGTGGACCGTCATCAACGACGCCTACAACTGCAATCCGGGGTCGCTGGCGGTGGCGCTCGAGGTTCTCGTGGATGTGGCGGGAGAGGGAACGTCCGCTGCCGCGATAGGGGACATGCTCGAACTAGGGTCGATCAGTACACGAGCTCACCGTGAGGCCGGCGCGCGCGCCTCCGAACTGGGAGTCGACTGGCTGTACCTCTTCGGAACCGAGGTGGCGGCGCTCAAGGTCGGCGCGCTCGATGCGGGCATGCCGGCTTCACGGGTCAGGATCTTCGAAAGCAAAACCGCGCTCGTTGACACACTGAGAAAGGAACTCGACGAGTCTGCGGTTCTATTGGTGAAGGGGTCGCGCGGAATGCGTATGGAGGAAGTGATTGAGTTGCTGGCAGCGGAGGCGCCCGCCTCCAAGCCGGCCGGAGCTTAGGCTCCCCATCGGAAGGGCTGTCATGTTTTACCATCTCCTATACCCCCTAAGGGACCTCGTTTCTGCCTTCAATATCTTCCGGTATATTACCTTCCGATCGGCGTACGCGGCGGTGACAGCCCTGCTCATAAGCTTCCTCCTCGGCCCCCTCTTCATTCGCATGCTCAAGAGGCGCCAGCTCACGGAAGGCGTCAGAGAATACACGCCGGAGTCACACGCGGCCAAGGCCGGGACCCCGACGATGGGCGGCCTGCTCATCCTCGTGGCGACACTGGTCCCGACGCTTCTCTGGGCACGTCTCGACAACGATTTCGTCTGGCTGATGGTCTTCGCAACCCTCTGGCTCGGCGCCGTTGGGTTCGCCGACGATTACCTCAAGGTTGTCAAGAAGCGAAGGAAGGGCCTCGTGGCCCGCTACAAGCTGGCCGGACAACTGGGTCTTGGGCTCATCATAGGGCTCTACGTCTACCATACGCACCTGAACGGCCTCTCCACGGACATCGAGGTGCCCTTCTTCAAGGACGCCGTCATCTCGCTCGGCGCCGCCTATGTGCTCTTCGTGATGGTGGTCATCACCGCGAGCTCGAATGCGGTCAACCTCACCGACGGTCTCGACGGGCTCGCGATAGGGTTGATCATCTTCTGCGCGCTGGCCTTCGCGGCCATGAGCTACGTGACCGGACACGTCAGGTTCAGCGACTACCTCAATATCCCGTACATCGCGGGCACGGGTGAGCTGACGGTCTTCTGCTCCGCTCTGATCGGGGCGGGGTTGGGGTTCCTCTGGTTCAACTCGCACCCGGCGGATGTCTTCATGGGCGACACGGGGTCGCTCGCGGTCGGGGGCGCACTGGGGACGCTCGCGATCCTCATCAGGAAAGAGATATGGCTGATCATCGTCGGTGGCGTCTTTGTGCTCATCGCCGCCTCCGTGATCATCCAGATAGCGTCGTTCAAACTCCGGGGCAAGCGCGTGTTCCTAATGGCGCCGCTTCACCATCACTTCCAGAAGAAGGGGTGGCCGGAGAGCAAGGTGGTCATCCGCTTCTGGATCGTCGGAGCGCTCTTCACACTGGTCGCGCTCTCGACGCTCAAACTTCAGTGACAGGTGGGTCTCATGAAGACCGGATGGGCGGACGAGAAGCAGCGGAAACCGAACACGAAGGGAAGGGCACTTGGGCGGTCCAGCATCACAGGAACTGCGCTCGCAGAGAGTTCTGGTGGTCGGACTGGCGCGGAGCGGAGTGGCGGCCGTGGAACTTCTGCTGCGCTCAGGCGCGTCGGTCGTGGCGACAGACCTGCGCAGCGCGGACGAGCTAGGAGTCGATTCGCTCGGCTGGTGCGACAGAGGAGTGGAGCTTAGGCTCGGCGACCAGACGGCGGACATGCTTACCGGCATAGATCTGGTCGTCCTCAGTCCCGGCGTTCCGTTGGATTCGCCGCTTCCGAGGGCTGCGCGGGATCGCAACGTTCGAACAATAGGAGAGCTCGAGCTCGCATACGGGGCATCGAGTGGAAGGTGGCTGGCGGTGACCGGAACGAACGGCAAGACGACGACAACGGCCCTTCTCGGGGAGCTTGTGAAGACGACGGGCAGGACCGTTGCCGTTGCCGGGAACATAGGGGTCGCCCTCTCGGGTGAGGTGGAGGCCGTGCCGGCGGACGGGTTTGTCGTGGCCGAGGTCTCGAGCTTCCAACTGGACACGATCGAGAGTTTCGAGCCCTACGTAGGAGTTCTTCTGAACATAACCGAGGACCACCTCGACAGGTATGAGTCGTTCAGCGCCTACGGGAGATCGAAGGCGCGCGTGTTCGAGAATCAGAGCGCTTCGGATTTCGCCGTACTCAACTTCGACGATCCGCGCGTGGCGGCGCTCGAGGCCGACCTGGCTGCCACGGTCATCCCCGTGAGTGCCGAACGCGAGGTCAGACACGGCGTCTTCCTGCGTGGCGACACGATCGTCTCACAGGTGGGTGGCAAAGAGCGGGAGATCGTCGCTGCCGGCGACGTGGGAATTCCTGGGCCTCACAATCTCTCCAACGCGCTGGCGGCAACGGCCGCCGCCGTCGCGGTCGGCGTAGCACCTGCAGACGTGGCGCGCGTACTCACAGGTTTCAGGTCTCTTGAGCATCGGCTCGAGGAAGTGGGCGAGATCGACGGTGCGCTTTACGTCAACGACTCGAAGGCCACGAATGTCGACTCCGTGAGCTTCGCGCTCCGGAGCTTCGACGCCCCGATCGTTCTCATAGCCGGCGGGAAGGACAAGGGCACGGACTATTCGTCGCTCCGCGGGCTCCTGGTCGAGCGGGTCAGGCGCCTCGTTCTGATAGGAGAGGCGGCCGAGAAGATGGAGCGGACCTTCGAGGGCGCGGTGCCCGTCGAACGCGCCGCGTCGCTTGGCGAGGCCGTGCGGGCCGCGCACAGAGCGGCGGCGCCGGGCGACGTGGTACTTCTGTCGCCGGCATGCGCGAGCTTCGACATGTTCGACGATTTCGAGGACCGGGGACGGCAATTCAAGGATCTTGTCGCGGCGCTGGATCGGCGGGAGCGCGGGTCCGCCGGGGGAGGTGGGCAGTGAGAGGGAACCTACGCTGCGATTGGGCGCTGGTCTGGACGACGCTGCTTCTGATCCTCGTCGGGATGCTCACGGTCTACACGGCGAGCGTCCATGTCGCCGAGCACAGCTTCGGCGGCAGCTACGTCTTCCTGAAGAAGAACGCGGTCCGCGCCCTGTTTGGATTGGCCGCAATGGCGTTCGCGTACGCCTTCGACTACAGGTCCTACCGCAAGCATGCGAAGAAGGCGATTCTGCTGGTCATAGTGCTTCTGGTGGCGACGCTGCTCTTCGGGCGGACCGTGCGCGGCATGCGCGGTTTCCTCCTGATGTTCCAGCCCAGCGAGGTGGCGAAGCTCGTTCTCGTCATCTATCTGGCCGATGTGCTCGCGCGCAGGAAGGACGAACTCGGGAGCTTCGTCCACGGGCTTCTTCCCAGGCTGGGGCTCGTGGGAGGCGTGGTCGGGCTGATACTACTTCAGCCCGACTTCGGGAGCGCGATCGCGGTCGTGATCCTCTCTCTCGTGTTGTTGTTTCTCGGGGGCGCCAAGCTGTCGCACATCGGCGCTCTGGGCGCGGCCGCAGTCCCGGGTGTTGTCCTCGCGGTGAAGTACGTGCCTCACATCGCGAAGAGATGGTCCGTCTGGTGCTCTACCTACGACCTTTCGCTTACGGGAGTCGACACCCAGGGCGCCGGATACCAGATCTTCCAGTCGCTCGTGGCGCTCGGGTCCGGCGGTCTGTGGGGGAGGGGAATAGGGGGAAGCTATCAGCGCGCGTTCATCCCGGATCCTTACACCGATTTCGCCTTCTCCATCTGGGGTGAGGAGGTCGGGTTCTTAGGTACGTTCGGGCTCGTGTGCGTGCTCGCCTTCTTCCTGTTGCGTGGGCTTCGGATAGCGAAGCGGGCGCCGGACCGCTACGGCCAGATCCTCGCGGCCGGACTGACGGCGATGGTGACCGTCTACGCCGCCATCAACATCGGGGTGGCGACCGCGCTCATCCCGACGACGGGGTTGCCGCTTCCGTTCATCAGTTACGGTGGTTCGTCGCTCATCATCAACATGGTCGCGGTGGGCATTCTCTTGAATCTGTCCAGGCGCCCCGCGCCGATGAGAGCCACGCGGGTAATGCCTTCAGAGTTGGCCGGACGATGGGAAACTGTGAAAGCCTGCAAAGGGAAGAGGTCGTGAGAGTGATGATAGCCGGAGGCGGCACGGGGGGGCACATCAGCCCAGGCATAGCCATCGCCGATGCGCTGGAGCGCTCGGCCCCGGGTATTGAGGTGTTCTTCATGGGGCGGAGAAACTCCATAGAGGAGCGGCTCGTCGGCCGCACGGGGCGTGAGTTCGTGGCCGTACCGTCCATGGGACTCAGGCGTAGTATCGACATCAGAAACGTCGCGATGCCGTTCGTGGTGGTCGCCGGATTCGCTCGCGCGTTGGGTGTTCTCGCGGCGAGGCGTCCCGCGGCGGCGGTCGGCACCGGTGGTTTCGTCAGCATGCCGCCCGTCCTCGCGGCTCGGGCTCTACGGATACCCGTGGTTCTCCAGGAGCAGAACTCCTATCCAGGGCTCGCGACGCGCGTGCTCTCGCGGTCGGCCTCTTCTGTTCACACGAGCTTCGAGGAGACGGCGGCGCACCTGCCGTGCGCGAGAGAGGTGGTGCTGTCCGGCAACCCCGTGAGGAGCGAGTTCGAGGTCACTGACCGCGCGGAGTCAAGGATCAGACTCGGCCTCGATCCGGAGGGTGCCGTGGTTCTGCTCGTCGGCGGCAGCGGAGGCGCGCGGCGGATCAACGACGCCGTGGCGAGCGCGGCCGGAAGAATCGCAGGGATGGGTGTCCAGCTCGTGGTTCAGACGGGCACCGCTGACGTTGACAAGGTGAGAGCGGCCGTGGCCGAGGCTGGTGTGAGGGCGATCGTGGAGCCCTTCTTCGACGATATGGCCACCGCCTACGCGGCGAGCGACCTGGTCGTATCGCGGTCGGGCGCGACGGCCATTGCTGAGATCGAGATAGTAGGAAGGCCCTCGCTTCTCGTCCCGTACCCGTACGCGACCGAGGGTCACCAGATGAAGAACGCGCGCGCCGTGGAGAAGGAAGGCGCCGCGGTGGTCGTACCCGATGACGAACTGAGCGGCGAGAGACTCGCCGATGAGATCTCGGAGTTGTTGAAAGATTCGGCGCGGTTGGCACTCATGGCCCAGAGGGCCAGGGCGCTCGCGCGGCCCGACGCGGCTGAGCGGGTTGCAGAGACTGTCCTGGCCCTCACTCGACGGGGGAGCGCCACGGAAGCGCCCGGTCGTGGCAGTGACGTCGGCGGCGGCGCCGGTGAGGACGCGACAGACGAGGGAGACGAGCGGTGACGATGTTTGGACGTGTGAAGCACGCGCACTTCATTGGGATAGGTGGAGCCGGGATGAGCGGCATCGCCGAGGTCCTCCTCAACTTGCACTACGTCGTGTCGGGTTCCGACCTCAAGCGCAGCGAAACGACCGACCGGCTGATCTCGCTTGGCGCCCGCGTCAGCTACGGCCACGACGCCGCCAACATCAAGGGCGCGGACGTTGTCGTCGTGTCGACGGCGGTGTTGCAGGACAACCCGGAGATACTGGCGGCGCGCGAACAACTCGTTCCGGTCATTCCCAGGGTGGAGATGCTGGCCGAACTCATGCGGATGAAGTTCTCGGTCGCCGTCGGAGGGACGCACGGCAAGACGACGACGACGTCGCTCATCTCCGCCGTGCTGTCGACTGGAGGGCTCGACCCGACGGTCGTCGTCGGCGGGAAGATAAGCTCGCTGGGGACGGGGGGCCGGCTGGGCGCCAGCGAGTACATGGTCGCCGAGGCGGACGAGAGCGACGGGTCGTTCCTGAAGCTCTCGCCGACACTGGCGGTCGTCACCACGGTTGATGAGGAGCACCTCGACTACTACGAGGGGTTGGATGAGATAAAGAGCGCGTTCATTCGATTCGCCAACAGTGTGCCGTTCTACGGCTGCTCGATAGTCTGTCTCGACGAGCACAACATCCAGTCGATCATGGGTGACATCGAGCGGCGGGTCATCACCTACGGGCTGGCGAGCCAGGCGGACGTGCAGGCGGTTGGCATCGAGGCGTCCGGCGAGCGGACGGCCTTCAGCATTGTCGCGGGAGGTGAGGATCTCGGCCGGCTGGAGATAACCATGCCGGGGTTGCACAACGTCTACAACTCGGTCGCCGCTGTGGCGGTCGGTCTGGAACTCGGCGTGTCCTTCGAAGACATCGCCGAGGCCCTCGGGAGCTTCGAGGGGATATCACGGAGGTTCGATGTAAGGGGGGAGGCCAGCAATGTGCTTGTTCTGGATGACTACGGACACCACCCGGTCGAGGTCAGAACGACGCTCTCAGCAGCAGCGTCCCGCTGGAATCGCAGACTCGTCGTCCTGTTCCAGCCCCACAGATATACGCGCACGCAGAAGCTGCTTGAGGAGTTCGGACGGAGCTTCTACGACGCAACCGTCCTCCTCGTAGCCGGCATCTACGCCGCGAGCGAGGAGCCGATTCCCGGAGTGAGTGGCGCCAGTATCGTCGAGGCGGTCCGCAGGTACGGCCACCACGACGCGGACTACGTGGAGGAGCTTGACGCGCTCTACGAGCGTGCGATGACCGTGATCCGCCCGGGCGACGTGGTCGTGACGCTCGGCGCGGGCGACATCTACAAGGTTGGCGAGCGAATCCTTGCAAGCCTCCGCGAGAGGGAATCCCTGGAGGACGCTTGAAGGCGCTCGGAGTCGTGGCACTGGGTTCCCGCATGGGGCGGGGAGCCCGAACGGAGATGGCGGTGGAGACAGACCCGAAGCTACTAGCTGAGCTTGCGAGGATGGTGCCCGGGCAGGCGCTCGTCGCTGAGCCAATGGCCAGGCACACGTCCTTCGGGTTGGGTGGTCCGGCGGATCTCTTCATTGAGCCGACGGACCCGTCGATGTTCCGTGAGTGCACCGACTACCTGATCGAGGCAGGCATCCCGGTCACTCTGCTGGGCCGGGGAACGAACGTCCTCGTCAGAAGCGGGGGGATCGACGGAGCCGTGATGACGGGGGCCAGGGCCTTCACGGAGCTCATATGCACCGACGCCGGAGTGCGGGCAGGCGGTGGCGTGAGCCTGCCCAGGCTGCTCTCGTTCTGCGCGGAGAACGGTCTCTCGGGTCTGGAGGGGCTCTCCGGAATCCCGGGCAGCGTGGGAGGTGCGGTGGTCACGAATGCGGGGAGCTTCGGGGTGTCCATCGGTGATTCGCTGACAGGTGTCACCGTATCGGAGCCGGGTGGGACGGCCTCGTTCATCCCACGCGACGAGATGCGGATCGCCTATCGCAGGATTGGGCTCCCATCCAAAACTCTCATTGAGGGCGTTGAGCTGGCTCTTGACCCCGGGGAGCCCGCGGACATCAGGGCCGCACAGCAGGAGACGTTCGAGAAGAAGTGGAAGACGCAGCCAAGCGGGATGAGGTGCGCGGGGTGCGTGTTCATGAACCCCGCGGGTGGCGCCGCGGGGCGGCTCATCGACGAGGCCGGACTCAAGGGTCTGCGCGTAGGTGGTGCGGTGGTCTCCGACCTGCACGCCAACTTCATTCTGAACGACAGAGGCGCCACCTCGGAAGACGTTGAGGAACTGATCGAGGTTGTGCGTGAGCGCGTCGCCGATTCGGCGGGGGTCACGCTTGAGCTCGAGATCGAGATAGTCGGCAGGCGGTAGGGACGATTCCTGCGGGCTCTGGAAGACCGGACATCCACCGGGATACGAGGATCTGCTGTGTCGGGACTTAGCCTGAAGAACAAGAGCCGTAGAGGAAAGAGCAGCCGAACTCGCACGGCCGCGCGCAAGGGCACGCGGCGCCGCCGCGGGAAGACCAGGAACCGCACGTTCCGTCTTCCTCGTGTCGAGTGGAGTGCCAGCCGCGTCGCCATCGTCGCGTCGTCGCTGATCCTTGTCGCCGGCATGACGATTGTCATATCGCGAGCCCCTGGTTGGGGACGAGGTGAGGAGCGGTTCCTCCTGTCGCGGTTCGAGGTCCGGGGAAATCGTGTTCTGTCCGAGGAGGAGGTCCTTGAGCTCTCGGGTGTTGTGATGGGTTGCAGCCTCCTCGACGTCAGGATCTCACTCCTCGAGGAGGCCGTGGCGGCATCCCCTCGCGTCGACAGGGCGCGGGCGCGGAGGGTTCTCCCGGACCGCGTGGTAGTGACGGTGGAGGAGAAGTGCCCGGCGGCCCTCGTGGCCGTGGGTGCCGACGGTATTCTTGAGGTGACGGATGACGGGGCGGTTCTGCCGGCGGCGGCACAGACCGCGTCGGTCGATCTGCCGGTCATCACCGGGGTGGTGGGGGATGTAGAGCCAGGTGTAGCCGAGCTTTCTCCGGAACTCACCGAGGCGCTCGCGCTCCTGCGACGCGCGCGGGAGGTTTCGGAGGGGCTTTGGATGGACATATCGGAAATCAGGATTGCGCCGGAGTCGGGTCTGGTCATTTATACGGTAGCCGACGGGGCAGAGATCAGAGTTGGCTCCGGCGCTCTAGGTTCGCGAGACCTCGAACGCCTGTGGCGGGTGCTCACGGATATCCGCGACAGGGGGAGAGAGGCCAAGACGGTAGATCTCAGGTTCAGAAATCAGGTCGTGGTGAAGCTTTCGTAGGCGCGCCCGCCGGGTGCGCGTGGGAGGGAGGCTCTCTTGTGAGAAGAGGTGAGATCCTTGTCGGACTGGATCTCGGATCGAGCAGGATCAAGGTCGTTGTCGCTGACACCGCCGATCGCGAGCTGCCGGAGATTCTTGGAGTTGGGGAGGCGGATTCCCTGGGAATCGAGGCAGGAGTCATCGTGAACATGGAGCGGGCTGCGCTCTCCATTCGTTCCGCCGTCGAGGACGCGGAGGAGAGCACTGACATCGACATCGGTCGGGTTCTGGTAACGCTTGACGGCGAGCACATCAAGGGCATAGACAGCCGCGGGGTCGTGGCCGTTTCACGCAGCGGGGGTGAGATCGGCAGGCCCGAGGTCAACGCGGTCCTGGATGCGGCGAAGACGCTGGCACTCCCTGTCGGCAGGACGATCCTTGATACGAAGGCCCAGGAGTTCTTCGTCGACGGGCAGCGCGGCATCCGCGATCCAATCGGAATGTCGGGCGTGCGTCTCGGTTCGAAAGTCCACATAGTCACGGCGTCTCAGCAGGCCGTCGACAACGTGGTCAGGGCGGTGCGGCGGGCCGGGTTGAGGCTCTCCGGCATGTCCTTCAAGTCGCTCGCGTCGGGAACGGCCGTGCTGTCTGAGGACGAGAGGGAACTGGGGGTGCTTCTCGTCAACCTCGGAGCCGGGACCACCGGGCTTGCCCTCTATCACGACGGGACGGTCAGGCACACGGGCGCCATAGGATGGGGAGCGGCCAGCATCACAAGCGACATCGCCGTGGGTCTCAGGATGCCGATCGCCAAGGCCGAGCAGATCAAGCGCGAGAGTGGATCGGCCAGCGCCTCGAGGGCCGAGGACGACGTGGTCGAGATCCCGACGGTAGGCGGGCACCCGCCGCGCGAGAGCTCGGGTCAGATACTGGCCACCATAATAGAGCCGAGGATCCGCGAGATATTCGAGATGGTCATGAACGAGGTGCGGAGCACCGACTACTGGGGGAGGATCCCGGCGGGAGTCGTGCTGACCGGAGGTGGTGCGAAGCTCAACGACGTGACCGCCCTGGCGGAGGACGTGTTCGGCGTGGGGGCCCGCATAGGTCTACCGGACAGGGTTTCGGGGCGCTTCGACGCCATCGTCGATCCGGCCTACTCGGCCGCTGTTGGCATCGTGATGTCGGCAACCGACCCGGCCGAAAGAAGGCCGCGCCCGGACAAGCCGTTTGCTGAAAAGGTACATAAGGTACGTGAATGGGTGGACAGCCTGCTATAGGAGAGGGCGGACGAATGACAAAGAAGAAGGGAAGCGCCACGAAGAAGTCCGCGGCGCGGAAGAAGAGCAGGAACTCGGTGGAAGCGGGCGGGATGAAGCTCCAGTTCGACTTCGAGCCGGACATGAGTGCGAGGATCAAAGTGGTGGGTGTCGGAGGCGCCGGTGGAAACGCCATCAACCGGATGATAGAGTCCGGGTTCACGGGCGTTGACTTCATAGCGATCAACACCGACGCGCAGTCGCTCGGGTGTTCGCTCGCGCAGAACCAGATTCAGATCGGCAAGAAACTCACGCACGGGCTCGGCTCCGGCGGCAATCCGGAAGTCGGGCGGAAGGCGGCCGAGGAGGACGGGGAGAACGTAGCGGCGGTTCTCAAGGGCGCCGACATGGTGTTCATCGCCGCCGGAATGGGTGGCGGAACGGGCACGGGAGGGGGGCCGGCCGTCGCGAAGATGGCGAAGCAGATGGGCGCGCTCGTGGTCGCCGTGGTGACGAAGCCCTTCATGTTTGAGGGGCAGTACCGCATGCGCCAGGCCGTCGAGGGGCTCCGCCTGCTCAAGCAGGAAGTCGACACCGCCATCGTCATTCCCAACCAGCGTCTCCTGGCGGTTGCCAGCAAGAACACGCCGATCCGCGAGGCGTTCCGTATCGCCGACGACGTGCTCCTGAGAGCGACGCGCGGGGTGTCCGACCTCATCACGGTTCCCGGACTCGTCAATCTGGACTTCGCCGACGTGAAGTCCGTGATGACCGAGATGGGTGATGCGGTGATGGGTACCGGCATGTCCAGCGGGAAGAACAGAGCGGTCGAGGCGGCGCAGCAGGCCATTTCGAGCCCGCTGCTTGAGGATGCCAGCATCGCGGGGGCGGGCGGCGTGCTCGTCAATGTTACCGGCGGTGCGGATCTCACGCTCCACGAGATCAACGAGGCGGCAATGATCATCAACGAGGCCATCGGGGTCGAGACGAACATGATCTTCGGCGCAGTCGTCGACGACGCCATGAAGGACCAGGCCATGGTCACTGTGATCGCGACCGGTATCCACGGGACGAGGAAGAAGGTGGAACGCGAGGCTCCCAGGGTGAGGAAGCCCGTGCCGGCAAGGCTGACACCGCGTCAGCCCGCGCCCAAGACGCAGGAGCGTCCACGCGCCGAGCCCCCACAGCCCTCGGGGGGCGGAGCGATGTACGCGAAGGAACCGCGGAGGAACTCGCGGCGCGAACTCGAGATACCGACATTCTTGCGCAGGCAGATGGACTAGCGTCCGGGGGTCGGCTTCAGAGGCCGGTCCGAGCGGAAGGAGGTAACCATGTCCCTGTTCACCAAGCTCTTTGGACTGGGCGAAAACGACCAGTACAACGAGGGGATAGAGCACTACAACCGCGGCGAATATGACAAGGCCGTCGTGAAGTTCGAGGCCGTCATCTCGACGATCCAGGACACGTCCGATCCGTACTACCAACTCGGGCTGTTCTACGCCGCGGAGACGCACGCCCACCTTGGGTTCGCGTTCTATAAGCAGAGTGATCTCGACAGTGCGGAGGAGCAGTTCGTGAGGGCGGTGGAAGAGAACACTCGCTATCCCGACTTGCACTACCATCTAGGTGTCATCTACGAGAAGAAGGGTCTCCACGACAGGGCGATCGAGAGCCTGAGCAAGGCCATCGAGATCAACCCTGAGTACATGGAGGCGTACTGCCAGCTCGCGATAGCTCTGTCGGAGGCGGGACGTACCGACGAGGCAGCGAGTGCGTTTGAGAAGGCGACGCGGTTCGGTCTGTCTCTTCCCATGCCCGACACGTTGCACCTCTCGGAGATCTGCGAGAAGGTCCTGCGGCCGCCGTACGAAGAGTTGATGGGCGCCACGATCGCCAGGGAGGAGTTCCGAACCCTCATAAACGACTCGATCACCGCCCACAACGACGGACGAATGGAGGAGGCGATCAAAGGGTTCGAGGAGGCAGTGAGACTCAAGCCCCAGTACCCTGATATCCGGTGCCGGCTGGCCATCTCATACGGAGAGGCGGACCGGTTCGAGGACGCGGTGGAGCAGCTGCAGGAGGCGTTGGATATCAACCCGAGCTACATAGATGCGCTCTTCTACCACGGCATCTACAGCCTGAAGCTCGGGAAGTACAGGGACACGTGCGATAGCCTCAAGCGCGGCGTCGAGCTCAAGCCTGACTACTGGGACCTCAGATGCTATCTCGGTATCGCGTACTTCAAGCGTGGGATGTTCGACGAGTCCAGCGCGCAACTTTCTCAGGTGACTAAGTCCTGCCCCAGCTACGCGCTCGCCCATTACTACCTGGGCATGACGGACCTGTCGCGCGGGCGTACCGACGAGGCGGTCCGTGCGTTCAAGGTGGCGCTGGATGACCCGAGATTCTGGGCCGACATGCCGGGTGAGTCGGCGGACCTCATGCTGCAGAGCGGCGAGTACGATGCAGCGATCGAGCGTTACACCGCGGCCATCACGCTGAACCCGTCGTACGCGGATCTTCATTGCGGTCTCGGTGTGGCATACCTCGCTCGCTCGAAGTTCCCGGAGGCCGAACTGGAGCTCGAGGAGGCCGTGCGGATCAACCCGGAGTACACGGAAGCCCACGCGCAGCTCGGCAGGGTCAAGGCCTGGCTTGAGAAGGAAGACGAGGCCATCGAGCACCTGGAGAAGGCGCTCAGCCTCAAGCCCGGCTACGCCGATCTTCACCGCGCTCTGGCCGATAGATACATCGCCAGCGAGCGCTACAACGAGGCCATCTCAGAGCTGGAGAAGGCCGTGGAGATAAACGCGAACTACATGGAGGCGCGTTTGACGCTGGGGCTCACGTATCGGCGTGTGGACAGAAGCGAGGAGGCGGACTCGCAGTTCCGCGAGATCCTCAGCCTCGATCCGCGCAATGCGATTGCCAAGGCTCAACTCTCAGATTGGACTCCCAGTCATCGGGAGCTCAGGAAGATGCACGCGTGACAAGGCGGCGCGGTCGCCCACCCTCTGCCGGCCACCCGGTCTCCGAGCACAGGGAGACGTGGCTGTCCGGCAATCCCCGTGGACCGCGCTGGCACCCCGACGCCATCAGCGTCGTCCTCTGCTATCCGTCGTCCTATTCCCTCGGCATGAGCAACCTCGGCTTCCAGGCCGTTCTTGGCCTGCTGCGCGCGGAGCCCGATGTGGTCTGCGAGAGGGCCTTCCGGGAACCCGGTTCTTCCGCGGCAGGCAGGTCTCTGGAGACCGGCACGCCGCTCTCCGAGTTCGACGTCATTGCCTTCTCCGTCTCGTTCGAGGACGATTTCCTCAATCTCGTCGCCGTGCTCGATGCCGCGGGCGTTCCACTCGCGGCGTCCGACAGGTCCGACGACGACCCCCTGGTCGTCATGGGCGGCGTGTGCGCCTACCTCAACGCCGAGCCCGTCGCGCCCTTCATGGACGCGGTGCTGGTGGGCGAGGGGCAGGTTCTGGTGGCTCCATTCATCGAGAAGGTGAGGGGCTCGCGATCGCTTCCCCGGGCAGAGCGTGTGCGGTCACTCGCTTCCCTCGAAGGAGCGTATGTGCCGTCGCTCTACGCCGTCGAGCGGGACGTCGACGGCGGCATCGCCGGATTCCGCGCGGACGCGGATGCCCCATCACTGGTGCGGGCAGCGACCGGTCCGTCACGGATGGCAGCGAGCGTGGTGTTGTCGGACGGGGCCTTCTTCAGCGACATGTTGCTGCTGGAGACGTCGCGGGGGTGCGCCCGCGGGTGTCGCTTCTGCGCGGCAGGCAGCGTACTGACGCCGCGGGTATGGCGGCCGGCGAAAGAGGTGCTCGATGCGATGGAGGCCGCGGGCTCGCGGACCTCAAGGGTCGGACTTGTCACGGCGGCACTCCTGGACCACCCTGAAGCGACGGAGATCTTGCAGGGAGCGCTGCGTCTGGGCGTGGAGCTCAACATCTCCTCGCTCCGGGCGGACGCTGTCACCGCGGAGATCGCGAAGCTGCTGAGCGCCTGTGGTGTCAGGACCGTCACCGTGGCGCCCGAGACGGGAACCGAGGATCTGCGACGGGCCATCGGCAAGCCTATGAGCGACGCCACACTGCTGTCGGCCGCGCGCACGATGGCTGACGGGGACTTAAGGACGCTCAAGCTCTACTTCATGATCGGTCTCCCCGGGGAGCGTGACGAGGACATCGAAGCCATTCCGGAGCTTGCCAGAGCGGTGCGCTCCTGCTTCGTCGAGGGGCGCACGGGTGCGAGGGTCAGTGTCAGCGTCTCCGCCTTCGTTCCGAAACCGCGAACGCCGTTCCAGTGGTTGCCCATGGCCGATGAGAGCTACATCCGGAGGCGCATGTCGTATCTCCGGAAGGCGTTCGTCGGCAGACCCAGGATGGAGTTCTCGTGCGCGGGCGCCAGAGAAGCGAGGAGAGAAGGCGTCCTCACGCGTGGGGGACGTGAGCTGTCGGAGGCCATCAGGCTCGCTGCCGTCGAGCGGGTTCCATGGAAGGCCGCCCTCAAGCGGAGCGGCGTAGATGCGGACGCCATCCTCGGTCGTGAGCGGGCGGACAGCGAGGTCTTCCCGTGGGAGGTGACGGAGGTCGGTCCGCCCAGGGAGAGGCTTCTGTCGTCGCTCGTGGTGGCCAGACGGCTGCTGAGCGAGCGTGCGTGACGTTGGGCTCGATCTGACGGGACCACATGGATGCCGCCGGCCAAGCTCCAGAGCGCCGACGGCTTATTGACATATTGCTGCAAATATGATACTATAGAGGAATATGGGTAATTCTCATGCCATTCACGCAGAGCCGTTCACACACAAACCAGAGAGGACAGGGACCATGAGACTGGTGCGCTCGCTGGCCGTGGTAGTTGTGGTACTGATAATGGCGCAGGCCGCCCTCGCGGCGGAGGGTTGGATCTCGTTCGATGGTTTAGCTTCCGAGGCCGCCACTGTGTCCGTCGTCGAGTCAGACATGAGCCGGCTCGTTCTGAGTATCAACGTACCCGGCGTCTTCGTCGAGGAGGTCACGACGAGCGGCGGCACCTTCGCGCGGCTCACGCTGGATGGCGCGGGCCCGACGGCGGTCGTGGGGGAGGCGCTCCTGCCCGTCGTCCGCGAACTGATCGAGATACCGTACGGGGCGGACCCGGTTCTCACTGTCAGCTACTCCGACTATCGCAGGGTGGTGCTGCCCGACCTGGGTATCCGGCACGCGCTGATCCCGGTGCAGGCTCCGGTCGTGAAGATGCCGGGGGCGCTGGAATCGGCCTCGTTCGAGTTCTCGGCCGACTACTACGAACGTAACAGCTTTGGGCAGGCCCAGCCCGCGAGTCTCAGCGAGATCCAGACGATGCGCGGCCACCGGTTCGTCCAACTGGAAGTGAACCCCGTGCGTTACAACCCGGTCCGCGGCGAGCTGGAGTACGCGACGACCATCGAGGTCAGGGTTGACTTCCCTGGCGCCGATCTGACCGAGACTCGGCGCGTTCTGGACCGGTACTCCAACGGCCGCTTTGCACGGGTCGCCGCCGACATGTTCATCAACCACGCGGCCTTCGTTTCCCGCTACGACATACCTCTGCCCATAGGCTACCTCATTGTGTGCTACGACACCTTCACCGACGAGATAGCGTCTCTGGCGGCCTGGAAGGAGCAGAAGGGGTACCATACGACCGTCGTCAGCACGTCGGATATCCCCGGCGGCAACACCAAGGAGAACATCAAGGCCTACATCCAGGACGCCTACGATACCTGGGACGTCCCTCCGACGTTCGTGCTCCTGGTCGGCGACACGCCCCAGATCAGTCACTGGGTGGGGACGCAGACGAACAGCCCGTCGACGGACCTGTACTACGTGACGATGGACGGGTCCAGCGACTGGCTGCCCGACATCTGGATCGGGCGGTTCTCGTGCACGACCGGTACGCAGGTGACCAACCTGGTTGACAAGACCGTCGACTACGAGACGTGGAACTTGACCAGCAGCACCGACTGGATCAAGAAAGCCGTCTTCATGGCCTCGAATGACAACTACACGGTGTCCGAGGGGACGCACAACTACGTTATCAGGGAGTACCTCGATCCCGCGGGCTACTACTCGGAGAGACTCTACTGCCACAGCGGCGCCACGACCGCTCAGGTCAGCGCCGCGTTCAACAACGGGCGCTCGCTGGGCATCTTCTCGGGCCACGGGGACGTCACCTACTGGGCGGACGGTCCGCAGTTCACCGCCGCGAACGTCAACAATCTGACCAACACCGACATGCTGCCGCTCGTGCACAGCTACTCGTGCCTGACGGGTCAGTTCAGCTCGTCGTGCTTCGGGGAGACGTGGACGAACGCGACGGACAAGGGCGCGGTCGTGTTCTGGGGCTCGTCTGTCTACTCGTACTGGGACCAGGACGATGTACTCGAGAAGGGCGCGTTCAAGGCCTGCTTCAACGAGGGCTACACGTGGGCGTGCGGCATCAGCCACAGGGCGCTCTACTGGCTCTACGACCACTACAGCGGCGGCGGCTCGACTCGTCGTTACTACGAGCAGTACAACATCCTGGGCGACCCGTCGCTTGACATCTGGACCGATGTCCCGAGCACGATCAGCGCGAGCTACGCCGGGACCGTGCCGGTCGGTTCCACCTCGTTCGACATCACCGTGACGAGCGATGGCAGTCCGGTCGAGACGGCGCTTGTCTGTGTCGTGAAGGACGACGACGGCGTCTACGAGGCCGCCTACACCAATGCCTTGGGCCAGGCCACCATCACCCTGAGTCCTGCGCCAACGACACCCGGCAACATGGCGGTGACGGTCACGAAGCACGACCACTACCCGCACGAGGGTTCGACCGCCGTGTCGCTCTCCGACAGCCCCTACGTCGTCTACGAGAGCCACATCATCGACGATGACACATCCGGCGGCAGCATCGGCGACGGCGACGGCGTGGCGGACGCGGGTGAGTACATCGAGCTTGTGATGACGCTCGAGAACATCGGCAACCAGCCCGGAACCAGTATCTCCGCTCTGATCTCGGAGGGTGAACCGGACGTTCTGGTGTCGGACAGCTACGAGGAGTACGGCGACATCGCGGTGGGGGCCACGGCGCAGTGCTACGAGGACTACGACATCTACATCACCGGCGACTGCCCCGACGGGTACGTCGTTCAGCTTCAGGTGGAGGCGACCGACGGGGACAGCACGTGGGTGAGCATCTGTTCCATCCCGGTGTCTGCGCCGGTGGTCAGCATCTACGACTACGACGTGGACGACTCT
>JAUVLG010000130.1 GCA_030595835.1 Candidatus Eiseniibacteriota bacterium
GCACCCGCGGATGCTCCTGCCGCCGAGCTGGTAGAGCTCCGTCTCGATGCCCTCTTGCTCCAGCGCGCTGAACACGTGGCGGATCAGATGCGCGGTGTTGCCGTCCGCCCTGGGACTGCCGTTGAACGCCGTGACCTTCACTCCTGATCCTCCCGTGCTGTGCCTGCCGTCTCGTGTCAGATCCTCCGCGCCAGAAGCACGCCCTTCCCCACCGGCGCAATCATCGTGTCGATCCGCTCGTCGCTCTCCGCGCGGTCCAGGAACCCGGACAGGCTCCCCGCGTGGCTGATGGCGTTGTCGGCCACGAGGAGTCCCCCACTCACCAGGTTGGGGATCACTGCCTCGTAGCATTCCTCGTAGAGGTCCTTCTCCGTATCGAGGAAGCAGAAGGCGACGTTGCTCTGCCCGCCGAGGTGCTCCCTGGCATCTCCGGAAACGACACTGACGATGTCGTCCACGCCCGCCTTCCGGAACATCTCCGTCGCGAGTTCCACCTTCGCCTCCGCGATCTCGAAGGTCGTGAGCTCGCGCCCGAGCGCGCGGCAGGCCAGGGATATCCAGAGCGCGGAGTAGCCACCGCTCGTGCCTACCTCGATGAATCCGCCTTCGGGAGCGGTCGCCGCGATCAGTGCCAGGAATCGGCCCGTCCCCGAGGGAATCTGCCTCAGTCGCTCGAAGTGCGCCGTGTCCTTGCGCCTTTCGATGGAGTCCATCTGTTCGAGCTCGCGCATGCGAGCCAGCACATCATGAGGGATATGATGAAACACGTGTGTCCTCCGGATGAATCAGCAGAACGAAGCCGAACCAACACATCCTATAGTATACACGAACATCACCGCTTCGCGGCCCCGCAGAGCAACTTCTCCCGCACCTTCTCGCTGCGGAGCTCTCTCAGCGCGTCTGCCGCGATCCACCGCGCGGCCTTCGAGTCGAGCATGGCTATTCTCTCGCCGGCCTCGATGGCCTTCCGGTTCAGTGTCAGGTTGCGCTTCCCTATCTGTCTGAGGGCCCAGTTGACCGCCTTCTTCACGAAATTGCGGTCGTCCGTGGCGCCCCTGCGAATCGCCGCCAGGTAGGGCGTGAACCGCGAGTCGGGCGCCGCCTTGTCGTGCACGGCGAGCACTGCCATCATCACGAAGCCCGCGCGCCTGACGAACTCCTCGTCGCGCGTGCACCATTCCCGCGCCTTGGCGTGCGCGAACTCGGTCTTCCTGAAGAGGTTGTTGCAGCACAGGTCACAGATATCCCACGAGTCGAAGTCGCGTACCCAGCGCTCCATCTGCCTCTCCGTGACGCGCGCAGGCTCGTCCAGCAGCGGGGCGATGATGCGCGCCTCGTGGACCCCCGACCTCCAGAGTTCGGCCGCGAGCTTGTGGTCCCTCCCCGATTCCTTCGCGATCGACCTGAGCGTCGGCACCGGAACACCGAGCGTGTTCTCCGGGTTGATGCCGAACCTAGCCATGCCCTCGACGTTCTTCGTGTTCGCGAGCTCCTGCAGACGAGAGAGCATCTGTTCGGCTGTCACGCCTGGTCGCTCCGGTAGGAGTGAGCGCGCTGCGATCTGCGCTGTACGAACGGCGGCTCTCCACGAGAGCCGCTGGCGCAAGACTAACACATCGAGACCGGTCCATCTCAGCACAGACCGGTGGTCGCGCGGAGCAGCCGTCGCGCGGAGCAGCCGTTCTTGCCACAGCCCGGGGACATGTGGTATAATGGTTGCAGAACCGTATTGTACCCGCACCAATGAAGAAGGAGACCGCAATGCTCCAGGTCCGCCTGCTGCTTCCGCGCCTGTCCCTGACGCTCCTGATCGTCTCGATCGCCTCTTTGTCCGTCGCCCAGCTTCCCTCTTCGTTCGACCTGAGGGACGTGGGCGGCGAGAACTTCGTCACCTCAGTCAAGTCGCAGATCGACGGAACCTGCTGGACCTTCGGCGCCATGGCAGCCATGGAGGGCAACCTCCTGATGACAGGCGCCTGGGCCGCGAACGGCGAGACCGGCGAGCCGAACCTCGCGGAGTATCACCTGGACTGGTGGAACGGCTTCAACGAACACAACAACGATGACAGGATCCCCCCCGAGGGCGGTGGGCTCCAGGTTCACCAGGGTGGTGACTACCGGGTGACGACCGCTTACACCACGCGCAGCGAGGGAGCTGTGAGGGACGCGGACGGGCAGTCCCACACTCCCGCGCCGGCGCGATGGACCGCAGGCTACCACCACTACTACGCGCGGGACATCGAGTGGTACGATGCGGGCGCCGATCTCTCCAATATCGACGTCATCAAGCAAGCCGTCATGGACCACGGCGTGATGGGAACCGCGCTCTGCTACGACAGCTCCTTCATGTCCAACTACATACACTACCAGCCCCCGTCCAGTTCCCTGGATCCCAACCATGCCGTATCCATCGTAGGCTGGGACGACGACAAGGTCACGCAGGCGCCGGAGGACGGCGCCTGGCTCTGCAAGAACAGCTGGGGAACCGGTTGGGGCCTGGATGGGTTCTTCTGGATCTCCTACTACGACAAGTGCACGGGACATCACGCGGAGATGGGCGCGATCTCGTTCCAGAACGTCGAGCCCATGCAGTACGATCATGTCTACTCGCACGACTACCACGGGTGGCGTGACACGAAGATCGACGCGAGCGAGGCCTTCAACGCATTCACGGCCGCGTCAGACGAGCTGCTGACGAGCGTCAGCTTCTTCACCGCGGCGGACGACGTCATCTACACGGTAGACATCTACGACGAGTTCGCGAGTGGAGCACTCTCGGGACTGCTGGCAACCAGGTCCGATACGCTGAGGTACGGCGGCTTCCACACGGTGGACCTGGACACCCCGGTTCCCCTCTCGCCCGGCGACGACTTCTACGTCTGCGTCGAGCTGTCTCAGGGCGGTCATCCGTTCGACAGGACCTCCGACGTCCCGGTCCTGCTGGGCGCGAGATACCGCGTCATCGTCGAGTCCGCCGCGAGCGCCGGGGAAAGCTACTTCTGGAGCGGTTCGGCGTGGGTCGACCTGACGACCGAAGACTCGACCGCGAACTTCTGCATCAAGGCCCTGACGAAGAGCGCCGGGCTGAACGTCTCCCCGGACGAGGGCCTGCGAGCCGACGGGCCCGCCGGCGGACCATTCTCACCAAGCAGCGCCTCCTACGACTTCGAGTACTGCGGCGCGTCGGCCGTGGACTACGAGGTGACGGTCGATCCGTGGATCAACTGGCTGACGGTCTCGGGCGACACCGGTGGGACGCTCCCACCCAACACGCCGGCTCTGGTTACAGCTGAGTTCAATGCAAATGCCGCGTCCCTGTCTGAGGGGACACACTCCGCGACCGTCTACTTCACGAACCTGACGAACCACATCGGCGACACCACGCGCGAGGTGACGCTGTCGATCGGTGACCCGAGCAAGCGCTACGAGTGGACGCTCGATGCCGACCCGGGCTGGACCTGCGACGGGCTGTGGGCGTTCGGGCAGCCGACAGGCGGCGGTGGCGCGCATGGGAACCCCGATCCGACCAGCGGGCACACGGGCGACAACGTCTACGGCTACAACCTCAACGGCGACTATCTGAACGGCATGACCGAGGAGAGGCACCTGACGAGCGGGGCGGTCGACTGCTCCAGCCTGGGCACCGTCAGTCTGAGGTTCTGGCGCTGGCTCGGCGTGGAGCAACCACTGTACGATCACGCATACGTGCGTGTCAGCAGCGAAGGCACGAACTGGGTGACCGTGTGGCAGAACACGGTGGAGATCACCGACAGCGGTTGGACGCAGATGGAGCTCGACATCTCCGCGGTCGCCGGCGGCCAGGAGACGGTCTACCTGCGCTGGACGATGGGCACAACCGACGGCGGGTGGACCTACTGCGGCTGGAACATCGACGACATCGAAATATGGGGTCTCGATCGGATCCTTGCCGGTGTCGATGACGAGCACCTCTTCGCGGTCAGGCTGGATCCAGCCAGGCCGAACCCCTTCAACCCGATGACGACCATCGCGTTCGCGCTGCCCGAGCCCGGGCCGGCCAGGCTTGCCGTCTACGACATCGGCGGACGGCTTGTGACCGTCCTCGCTGATGGACCGCACGATGCCGGCGAACACGAGGCCGTGTGGAACGGCAGGGACGCAGCGGGCAGACAGCTCGGTTCCGGTGTCTACTTCGTGCGCCTCGAGGCCGCGGGCTTCGTGTCAACCGGGAAGATGGTCATGGTCAAGTAGCGTCGCCGCGATCGCGTTTCGTGGAGGCGGAACAGCGACAGGGAACGAGAACGGAACACGAGAGGCGGAACCCGGCGGGCTCCGCCTCTCAGTTCATCTGCGACGTCGTCCCGCTTGCAGAGTACCACCTCGACTGGTGGAACGGATTCAACCTGGCGTTCAATGAGGACGAGGGCAATCCCAACAACCCGTCGGACGGCGTGGTGGTCCACGCGGGCGGCCGACAGTGTGGACTACACGGTCAGGATCTACGACTCGTTCGAGGGAGAGGCGCTCGGCGGCGAACTGGCGTCGACGTCCGGGGCACTCGAGCGAAAGGGGTTCCACACAGTGGACCTCGACACGCCGGTCGCATTCTCAGCTGGTGAGGTAGTCGTCGCGCTGCGGAATCAACTGAAACAGAGAGGGGCCCGGACCGAGATCCGGGCCCCTTCGTTTCCGTCGCGTGCCTCCAAGATCACAGCGTCACCGATACATGGCCTTGATGCGTCCCCAGCTTGCTTGCTCGACCGGGCTGCACTCGGTGCCCTCCATCCACACATCGTCGATCATGATGCCGGCCGGACCGGCGAGACTGGGACCGCAGCCGTTGTCCGTGGTGTTCATGACCCAGAGGAAACCGGCCACGTCGACGAGGGGCCCCGGGCAGAACTGCCCGACATCGAAA
>JAUVLG010000239.1 GCA_030595835.1 Candidatus Eiseniibacteriota bacterium
AGCGGGTGGCCCATCGGATACCGAAGCTCGTTCCACGGACCGGGATGGGGCTCAACACCCATGTCCCATACCGCGTCGTCGTTCCAGTGGTCGAGCGAGGTCTTCCAACCGAAGTACGCATCCCCATCGTGCGGCCTGGCCTGAACGTCGAGCCAGTAGACGATGGGCTCGTCCGGCATGCCGACCTGATGGAACGCCTCCTCCGGCGGGATCTCGAACGAGTACATCCAGATGGTCCAGTCGGCCGGGAAGGTGTAGACATCCGGCGGGTTCATCCAGCCCTCTTCGACACCGTCCAGCCAGATGTCAGCATTGAAGAGACCTGCGGGGAAGGTGTACAACCACAGCACGTCACCCGGCCTGCTGTAGTCGATCCCACCCGTGCCGGCCGGAATGTCGGCGTGAATGCTCAGGGTGAAGTCGACCGCGTACGGGTCCTCATTCCACGGCCAGTAGTCACCGCGCCACGAACCGTAGATACGGATGTTCGTGAGGCGTCCCGGCTCCTCGCAGAGGAAGTCGTCCGCAAGGATGAACGGCTCCGTGCAGTTGACGTCGATGCCGGTTTCGCTCTCGTCCGGATGCTGGCGCCACTTCCAGAAGTCCTCGTCGATGCAGACCTCGTAGTCCTCGACCTCACCGTCCGTCGCTCCTCCGGTTGAGACGAGTCCACCGTAGCTGCTGAGACGGAAGCGCGCGAACGTGCAGCCGCCCACGATCCCTGTTGGCACGGTGAAGTTGAAGTCGGTGAAGGTCCCACCGGGCGCCCACCCCGACGCGATGATCTGGTCGCCCAGCTCCGCCCAGCTGCCGTCAGACCCGCCGCTGCCGCCGGTCCCGTAGTCGATCCACGCGTCGATGAACCCGCCCGAGAGTGAGCCGGTCATGTCGATGCGCACGGTAGCGGTGCTGCCCATTATCAGCCCGGTCACCCAGGTCACGCCGTCCTCATCGTCCACTCCAGCGAGGTCATCGCCGGTGGCGTTGAAGCTCGGCTGACCGTCGGCTTCCGAGTCGATCTGCGCCCCCATCTGGAAACCCGGGAGAATGGTATGTGCGGCGCCGCCGTTGGCGTTGAGCGTCGGATAGTTGTGCGGGTACGTGAAATCGGGCGCATCGCCCCAGTCCACCTCAGGCGTACCGATGAACACCTCGTAGTCCTCCACCTCACCGTCGGGCGCATAGCCGTACTCCGTCAGACCGCCGTTCAGGCTGTAGCGGTACCTGGCGAAGGTCGTCCGCCCCGGGGCAGCTGAAGCCGGCACGTTGATGGGAACAGCGGTCGTGCCTGCGGACAGCCAGTAGTTCGTGAGGACCTGCTCGCCGGTCCAGCTGCCGT
>JAUVLG010000198.1 GCA_030595835.1 Candidatus Eiseniibacteriota bacterium
GGAGGAGCTGCACCCGGGGAAGACGTCGACCAGCTCGAACTCGTACCCGTCGCCGGCGGGCGGATTGGGCTCGTCCCACGAGCACGTGCCGTCGGTGCTCCAGCCGCCCACGATCTCGAGGCGGCGACCCGGACGCACGCCAGCCCCGGCGATCGCGAGCGCGACGCCAAAGCCTAGCAGAAAGGCGAGCCAGCGAAGGGACTTGAGACGGTGCATGCGCGGTCCCGTCTGGAGTGCGAAACCGCGCGAGGGCGCGGCCGAGTCAGAGGTGTGTCAACTGTCAGGGACCATTATAGCAGACGCGGCGCGGGGATTCGAGTGGCGTCCTGCGAAGTCGACGGTGAGGAGACAACCCCACGCGCACCCCGGCGGATTCCCGCGCCCGAGAATTCCCGTAACACAGCACCCGGAAGAAGTGTATGATGGCGTCCGGGTGGTATGCACTGACGTGCGCTGAGTGGCCACGACGACCGTGAGCGGCGCCCTTCGATCGGGAGCCGTCGGGAGGCGAGAGAGCTGTGAAAGCGGCTGTGCTGTCACATCGCGAGCTCTTCCGGGGGATCAGCTACGACAATCTCCCCTCTCTGGAGCGCCTTCTCTCCATTGGCCGCAGGCTGCGTGTGGGAATGACGCGTGAGCTGCCCGACGACATAAGGAAAGAAACCTGGGAGCAGCTGGACCCGATCCACGATCTCTGCCGATACCACGGACACATCCCTCTTCTGACGGAACTTGCCATCATTGCCGATCGGCGCTTCCTGCCCATCAAGGCGGAGCCGTACTTTGTCAGCTTCGTCAGTGTCTTCTCCCCCGACGCGGACGAAGTCGCCGACAGCTACATCACCGCGAGGACCTACCGTCCGACGCCGGGAGAGGGCGGCGAGCCCATCATCCCCCATCCCGAGCTATACAACCCCGAGAACGCGCTCATGGTCGTGGAGTTGGGTAACGCTCCGAGTGCGCAACTTGATCTGGCGGCCATCGCGCAGCAGCCCCGGCGGCGCGAGGCATACCGTTATCGGTTCAAGCTGATCACCGCTCCGCAGCGTCCCCTCCTCGAGCAGGTCACGCAGTTTGCGGACCGCTTCCTCTCCGAGGTGTCGGCGAGAAAGCACATGCTGCACACGAGCATGCTGCTCAAGGGCGCGAAGCTCCTGATTCTGCCTTTCGTCCGGCCGCACTACGAGCCGGCGACGACCGGTGACGCGCCGCTGAGCGACGGTGGCACGCACCGAAACCGCCTGCAGGCCTCCCCCGGCGGCGCGGTGCTCGTCTTCCTCGTCCCCACGGAACGACCGAGCGGCGTCGACGACATCGCCCGGGACCTCGCGTGGCTTCTTGCCGCCGGGTCCGTCAACGAGTCCTACTCGTCCGTCGACGTGACGCTTCGGCGTCAGCAGCTGGTGGGCAAGCTGATACATGGCACGACGAACGCGATACGATCGATCAACACTGCGGAGCTAGGGCAGCTGCTCTGCAAGCCCGGACTGAAGTTTCCGAAGAGCGTCGACGACCTCGCGATCACCATGACAACCCACGACGAGGCAAGCCGTCTCGCACGCCTCAGCGCCGTGGCGGTCGCCCTCAGGAGATCCATGCTGGCCGAGGACACGGCGGCCGCGCTGCTGGCTTTCGCGGAGACACGGTACTGGCAGGGCGTCGTGCGGAAGAAGTTCCAGAATGGGGAGGAATCCGATCTCGGCGAGCTCGTGGACGAGGCCCTCCTCTTTGCGGACAACTGGAAGAACGCGCCGGGTGGGCGTTACGCACCGATCGATCTGAGCATCACGGTCACGGGCCCGGACGGTGAGACAGGCGGCCAGTGGAAAATCCCCTCCCGCTACCTCAGCGCGAAGATCATACGCGGGATTCTCGCTGAACTCATGATGAACGCCTCCACGCACGGACTGCGGGACATGGGCATGGTCGAGGTCCACTGTAGGATCAGTGCGTCCAGCCGCGGAGGTGTGTCCTGTGCCTTTCTCAACGAGGTTGACAGGATCTCCACTCCGGAGAGCCCTCCCGATATGGCCAGCGGGTTCCTGGCCCGAACTAGAGAGGCCTTAGCCGAGCTTGACGGGATGGCACTGGAGTTCGAGGGCTCGCTGGACTCCGGTCTCTTCACCGGAAGGCTGTGGCTCGGACCGATCAACTGCGTGACGGGCGGCCGAATCGAGGATACGGA
>JAUVLG010000049.1 GCA_030595835.1 Candidatus Eiseniibacteriota bacterium
GTGATAAGAGCCCGCCGCGACCGCAACGAAGTCGGCGTTCGGCGCGGGGACGTCGCACTCGCCGTAGGTATTCTCTCCCCAGACCACGATCGTCCCGTCGGACTTGAGACCCAATCTGTGAAACCACCCCACCACAGCCGTCGGGAAGTCGGCGTTCGACGCGGGGATGTCACACTGGCCATAGCTATTGTGCCCCCAGGCCACGATTGTCCCGTCGGACTTGAGACCCAGATGGTGATAAGAACCCGCCACGACCGCCACGAAGCCAGCGTTCGTCGCGGGGACGTCGCACTGGCCATAGCTATTGTGCCCCCAGGTCACGACCGTCGAGTCGGCCTTGACGCCCAGACTGTGACTCCTGCCCGCCACGATCGCCGCGAAGTCGGCGTTCGGTACGGGGACATCGCACTGGCCGGCGTCATTGTACCCCCAAGCCACGATCGTCCCGTCGGACTTGAGACCCAGGCCGTACAACGGGCCCGCTGCGACCGCCACGAAGCCGGCGTTCGGCGCGGGGATCTCGCACTGGTCCCAGTAGTTGCTCCCCCAGGCCACGATCGTACCGTCGGACTTGAGTCCCAGACTGTGTGCATTGCCCGCTGCGACCGCAACGAAGTCGGTGTTCTGTGCGGGGACGTCGCACTGGCCGTGGTAGTTGTCTCCCCAGGCCACGACCGTCCCGCCGGATTTGATGCCCAGACTGTGATAAGAACCCCCCGCGACCGCAACGAAGTCGGCGTTCGGCGCAGGGACGTCGCACTCGCCTCCCCAGTTGTATCCCCAGGCCACGACCGTCCCGTCGGGCTTGATACCCAGGCTGTGAAACGCACCTGCCGCGATCTCCACGAGACCGTCAAGCGCCGAGGGCTCCACAACGACCTGACAGCCCCATCCCACGATGAACCCGGTCGACTGCCCGTGCACGACACCCGCGCCGAGAACGAACATGCCGAAGCAGACCAGACCCAGAACTGCCGAGACGCGCTTCATGATGCGTGCCCTCCTCTTCAGTACAACTGCAGAGACCTCGTAACCTCGGATTAACTGAACGATTGGGTCGTGCGGCGCGCGTGACGGCGTACCGTGCGGTCGGCGGGACAGCCGCGCCCGTCGGGTTCATACGCCAGTCAGGCGTCCGGCCCCAGATGCTCCTCCGCCTCAGTTGACGTCGCCGAGATACACCGCTCCCACAGAGGGAACACCTCTTGCCAGAATCAGGGCAACCGCCTTCGGATACATCCGGCAGTCAGCTAGATCCGAAAGCGGCAACCACTCAACTCCAATCTGCATCTCGTCCGGTGCCACACCGAGAACTGCAGTCGCCCCATCCACTAGCTGGCACTCGAACATCAACTCAACTTGGTGAGCCCCCTTGTCCTCGTTTGCGAACTCGTGGTGTCGCGCAATGTAGTCACGAACAAACAGAAGACGTCCCATCCGCACTCGCAGACCGGTCTCCTCAAGGCACTCTCGTCGAACAGCTTCCTCTAGAGTCTCCCCGTGCTTCTGGCCGCCTCCTGGGAGGCCGTACCAGTCGCCGACGGAGTCCCGGTGCTTGAGGAGTAGAACACGGCCGTCTGCGACAATCACTGCCTTTGCCGATATGCGGACGACGCTCGTCATCTCATCGCTTCCTTCCAGACACTCACCTGACCGCGTATCAGCCGCCAGCGTCAAGGGTGGCGCGACGGACGGCCTACCTTGTCCAATCGCCAATCACACCGGCGCGCGCCCACATCTCGCTGCCACCAGAATGGCCGGGGAATGCTCCACGCACGCCCTGAGTGACCGCGCACGAGATGTCATCCACGCTACTGAAACCGTCCATGTCCCCGTTGCTCAACGTCACTTGTGTCGCGGCGCCCTCCAGCTGCTCGGTGTGAGCGAATACGATCGTGGGGTGAGCGCCCAGACCTATTACTGACACAAGGACGGAGTCCGCCACCACCGCGGGATTGCCCCAGGTCAGAGTGTGAGTCCCGGACGGGTTCGAGAAGTCCCAGGAGCCCTCCTGCAAAGCCAGATCAGTGGGAGCACCCGGAACCTCGAGAGTCAGCGTGGCTGAGCCCGTGCTGTCAGACACCCGGAACGTAACGTCATCGCCGGGCTCAATGTCACCTATGTCGGCGTAGTAGCCAACCTGCTGGAACGAGAGAGCTTGATCGTTGCATGTCACGCTAAGACCCGACACGGCATCGCCGTCCGCGCCACCAGAACGCACGAATATGGCGCAGCTCTGCCAGCCCAGCTCACGCTGCTCCGGTGGGTAGTAGCAGTAGTAGCCCTGAATCCAGTAGTCATCGAGCGTCTCAACGCCAGTTGGACCCGTGGAGCTGCTGCATCCTGCGATCGCCGCCGCTCCCACAAGCACAGCGAGAAGCACTGGGTGTCTCAGCATCTCTTCTCCTCCTCTATTCGACGACGGGCGTGCCCTGCTCAACGAACCGCGCATCAGCCGCGGGCGTCAAGGCCCGCGCGGCGGGTGTGGCGCGGGCGTCAGCCCGCGGTGCAGTCGCACGGGGCCCCAGAGAACCGGCCCCAGAGAACCGGCTTGACACCAGCTGTTCCATATCAGCGATACTGCGCCTTGACGCAACCCCAGCTCACTTCACACACCGGATTGCCCTAGGTCGTCACGGTGATCGGTTCGGAGGTGAGCTGTTGTTCCTCCCCAGTTTCCATGAGCGCGAATAGGTGGTACCAGTACTGTGTTCCGCCCTCCACTGTGGTGTCTTCGTACTGGCCAGGAGACTCCGGAGGGAGCAGCTCGGGGTTGATGACGGCGAATCCGGTGTCTGACTCAGTCGAACGCTGGATGTTGAATCCGAGAATGCCCTCGACCGACGACACGACCCACCGGAGGGTAACGGTGTTCTCCCCCGTTACGGAAGCGAAGAAGGCGAACTCCTAATTGGCGTCCCCCAACTGCGCCACCACCACCCGTACACTGTTTGCTCTGCCGGGCCACGCCGTGGCCGGCAGTTTCGCTACTTCCCTCACATAGGCGTCCGCGAGTGTACGCGCCTAGGCGACTGCTGGTCAAGGTTTTCCTGCTACTACATAGGTATTATGGGGAGCCGCACCGCCTCCGACTCACGTTTGTGGCCCCCTGTCCCCCGCTGTATACTGGTACCTGGCAGGCGGCTCCCCGATCCCGCATCGGGTGCCCCGCCGCGTGCCCTGGACAGGCGAAACGGCGACGAACAACACCACGACCGGAGGACCACCGTGAGAAGCGACCGCACCTTTGTCCTGACTGCGACACTTGCAGCAGCCATGCTGCTCACAGCCTCCCCCGCGATCGCGACGGACGCATACGCGATCACGGAGGCTGTTGGAACCGGCGACGCTAACACGCCCGCCTCCAACGCAGGCATGGGCAGAGACGCTCCCCTCGCCCGGCGCATCACCGACCCCGCCGACCTCCTGGGTGGCTACGCCGCTGAGGGTGAACTCGACGACTTCCTGCTCACGAACGGGGACGTCGCCATCATCATCGAGGACATCGACCACCTCCACGGCGACGGCCTCTCCGGCGGGAACATCGTCGATGCGGCCGCCCCTCCCTACTGGGCCGACGAGTTGGCCAGCCATCTCACGCTCCTGGAGGAGTACCCACGCCAGGCACTCTATGACACCGTCTACATTGAGAGCGACGGCAGCGGCGGCGAGGCTGTCATAGTCGCGCGCGGTGCCGATTCCGACAACCCGGACCTCGAGGTAACGACGCGCTACCGCCTCACCGCCGGCGTCCGCTACATCGAGGTAGAGACGACGATCCTCAACCACGGCGGGTCCATCTCCGGCTACTCAGCCGGAGACGCGCTGAATTGGTGGGGCGGCGGAACCCACTTCGTACCCGGATACGGCTTCGACGTCACCGGAATGACGACGTACTCGGCGTGGATCGGCGCCACGGGCGCGAGCACCTGCTACGGGTACACCATCGATTCCGGCACGGTGACGTGCACGCACGGGAACCTCTGGTCCGATCCTGTTGTCTTCGCAGGCAACATCTCCGCGGGCGCATCGCAGACCTTCACGCGCTATTTCATCGCAGGGGGCCACGGCCTGGCGTCCGTCTCCGATGCCGCCCACGAGATACGCGGCACGTCGGTCGGTACCGTCGCCGGCTCCATCACGGACGCCGACACCGGCCTGCCCGTCGCCGGTGTAACCGTCAGCTGCGACGTTGGGGAAACCTCAACCTACACACAGGCTCGCTCCGATGTGGACGGTAGCTACAGCGCGACGCTCTACGCGGGCAGCTATACGTTCAAGGCGTCCGTTCCGTCCTACCTGCCCGCGCAGGAGGACGCATCCATCACGGTATCACAGACGACGACGGTCGACTTCGAGCTCGCGCCCGGTGACTGGATCCCAGCAAACGCCGACACACTCACGGTCGTGATGCGGCCCATCCTGTCCGTCCCCACGATGCTCACCGCGGGCGATGCGCTTGCGATCGACGCGATGGCTCCTGAGACAACCACCGATTGGGCGGCGATGCTGCGCCGGGGCAGCATCGAGGTCCCGCTGTCCGTGACCAGCGCCGAGTTCGAGACGGACCGCCAGCGCTGGTTCCTCACGGCCACCGTACCGGGCGGGACGCAGCCGGAGCTGTACGACCTCGTCGTGAGCGCGTCGGACAGCATCCACGACGAGGTGCGGCACGCGGTCTCTGTGAAGCAGGAGAACCCGGACGACTTCTACTTCATCCACGTCACCGACCCGCATCTTCCCACGCACGCGTACCACTACGAGCAGGGCGCGGAATCCGACTCCACCGAGATGGACGACATGCGCGCCGTGATCGACGACATCAACCTCATCAATCCGGCGTTCGTGTTGCTGACGGGCGACGTCGTGAACGAGGGGGAACTGGAGGAGTACCTCAACTGGCGGTCCTTCACGAGGGCCAAGCGCATCATGCGCGAACTCGACGTGCCCGTCTACATCACCGGCGGGAATCACGATCTGGGGGGCTGGGAATCGACGCCTCCGCCGGACGGGACTGCCAGGCGCAACTGGTGGAAGTTCTTCGGCTGGCGCTGGCTCAATGATCCGCCGCCCGGCGAGGCCATCTACACGCAGAACTACTCGTTTGACTACGGCGGTGTGCATTTCATAGGGTTGGAAGCCTACGACAACTACGACAACTGGCGCTACTGGTTATACGGCCGGGAGAGCTTCACGAGCCGTCAGATGGCATGGCTCATTGACGACGTCGCGATCGTCGAACCCCCAACACCGGTTATCGCCTTCCATCACTACGACTTCGGCGACGAGCTTGCGCTCGACTACTACGGCATCGACGGCGCCCTCTACGGACACATCCACAGGAACAAAGGCTCCATCACCGAAACACCGTTCAACCTCGCAACCGACAACGTCTGTGACGGCGCGAGGAGCATGCGGCTCCTGCGCGTCTCGGATGGCGTCGTGACTCCATGCCAGACCTTCCAGTCAGGCGGGACGGGACAAAACCTCCACGCCGCGTTCGACGCCCCCAACGACGGCACGGAATCCACCGTCACCGCGATCGTGACGAACGGGCTCAGCGAGAGCTTCGAGCACGGACTGGTCAAGTTCCACGTGCGCGCGGATTCGATCCCTTACGCGGTCGACAACGGGGAACTCCTTCAGACGATGACCGATGGCGACGTCGCAACGTGCTACGTCAGGCTGAATATGGAGAGTGGCGAGACGACCACCGTCGCAATCAGCCCGACGACGGGCGTGCCGGACGGCACCATTGCGCTCCTGAAGCAGAACCGGCCCAACCCTGCCCGTACTGGCACGACCATCCAGTTTGTGCTAGCATCCCCCACGGAAGTAGCACTCGACATCTTCGACGTGACCGGCAGGAGAGTCGCTTCTCTCGAGGACGGCCCGATGACGCGAGGCGAACATAGGTCTAAGTGGGATCTCACCGACGATGCGGGCAACGCCGTCGCGTCAGGCGTCTACTTCTACCGCCTCGAGGCGGGTGACGAAACGCGCACAAGGAAGCTGATCGTCGTCAGATAGTTCCGGGCTGCAGCATCGCGCGGAGCGACGGCTCGGTGTCGGCCCGCAGACGGGCCGCCGGGCTCTCTATTCCGCGACCCACTGAGAGGAGGCGCACGTGCCGCCATCGACCGTCTTCTGGGTTGTCGTCCCCCCCGTCGTCATCATCGTGCTCACCGTCATCTTCTTCATTCGGGCCAGGGAAAGGAGCTAGCAATGGACCCCATCCTTGCCGGATTCATCGGCTACCTTCTCGTGGTCATCGTCGTCGGCTTCATCACGTTCCGGATGACGAGGACTCTGGCCGATTACCTGCTCGCCGGTCGAAGGCTCGGCGCGTGGGTCATCGCCTTCAGCGAGCGGGCGAGCGGCGAGAGCGCATGGCTCCTGATAGGCCTGCCGGGACTGGCCCTCGTGAGCGGCTTCTCCGCCATCTGGTCCGCGATCGGCTGCGCCGTCGGCATATTCGCGTCCTGGACGCTCGTCGCGCGCAGGCTGCGTGTTCAGACCGAGAAGCTGGGGGCGCTCACTCTCCCCGACTACTTCGAGGCACGCTTCAAGGACGCGTCTCATCTCCTGCGCATCGTATCGATGGCCGTCATTGTCTTCTTCTTCACGTTCTACGTGTCCGCGCAGTTCCTCGCGGCGGGCAAGGTGCTCAACGCGACGTTCGGCTTAGCACCCACCCACGGCATGCTGATAGGCGCGGTCATAATCCTCTTCTACACCATCATGGGCGGCTTCTACGCCGTCGCATGGACGGACCTCGTGCAGGGCATCCTTATGGCCGGCGCGATGATACTGCTGCCGGTCGTCGCGTGGGTCGAGCTGGGCGGCGTCGCGAGCATAGCGGAGAGGATCGGTGACATCGACCCCAACCTCCTCCTGGCCACGGGCGGGCAGACCGGCCGCCCGCTCATCATGGGCCTCATAATCGGGAGCCTCGGCATCGGCCTGGGCTACGTCGGGCAGCCTCACCTTCTCACAAGATTCATGGCCATCAAGAACCCGAACGACATCCGGAAGGGCACGATGATCGCAATGTCCTGGGTCATCGTCGCGTTCTGGGGCGCGGTGCTCGTTGGCATCGCGGGTCTGGCCCACTTCGGTGTCGATGGGCTGTCCGACCCCGAGCACGTCATGCCGCAAATGGCGACTCTCTTCCTGCCGGCAGGGATCGCGGGCATCGTCATTTCGGCGGCCATCGCCGCGATGATGTCGACGGCGGACTCGCAGCTTCTCGTCGCCACGTCCGCGCTCTCGGAAGACATCTACCACCAGCTCATCAACAAGGACGCTCCTCAGAAGCGGTTGCTTGCGATCAGCAGAATCGGCACCGTGCTCATAGGAGTGATAGCCTTCGTCCTGGCCCTGGGCGTGAAGGAGCGCGTCTTCTGGTTCGTGCTATACGCCTGGTCGGGCCTGGGCGCCGCGTTCGGACCGGGCATAGTACTCTCGCTCTGGTGGAAGCGGACGACCAAGTGGGGTGTGTTCTGGGGCATGATCGTTGGCTCGGTGACAACGGTCGTCTGGCACAACGTGCCGGCGTTGAAAGGTCTTGTGTACGAGCTCGTCCCCGCCTTCATTTTCGCCCTCGTGGCGGTTGTTGTCGTGAGCCTGCTGACGAAACCGCCGGCCGAGGTGGACATAGACGATTAGCAACGGAGGTAGCGCATGCGGATGCTGGTGCTTGGCGGAGGCCTCATGGGGCGCGCCGCCGCGTGGGACATGTGCAGACAACCCGACGTCGGGGAAGTCACGATCGCGGATGTCGACGGAGCGAGGGCGAAGGAGGCCGCCGAGTTCGCGCGGCGCGACTGCGTCAAGCACGTGGAGCTCGACGTCAAGAAGAAGGACGACATGCTCGCGGCCATGAAGGAGGTGGACGCGGTGCTCGGCGCTGTGAGCTACACGGTCAACCTCGAACTGTCCGAGCTCGCTATCGAGGCGGGCGTCCACTTCAACGACATGGGCGGGAACAACACGGTCGTCGCCGAGCAGCTCAAGCTCGACGAAAGGGCGAAGGCCGCGGGCATCTCGATAATTCCGGACACCGGGTTGGCCCCGGGCATGGTCTGCCCGCTCGCGATGCACGGTGTCAGGAAGATGGACGTGGCCGAGAGCGTGCGCATCCGGGTCGGAGGGCTGCCCCAGAAACCACGCCCGCCACTGAACTACATGCTGGTTTTCTCGGTCGAGGGGCTCATCAACGAGTACGTCGAGCCATGTGTGGCCATCCGCGACGGTAGGATTGTTGAGAACGTCGAGCCGCTGGTGGACGTCGAGGAGATCGAGTTCCCGCCGCCCTTTGGGAAGCTCGAGGCGTTCAACACGTCCGGCGGCACCTCGACTCTCCCCCACACGCTGCTGGGTCTCGTGAGGGAGCTGGACTACAAGACCATCCGTTACCCGGGACACGCGGACAAGATGCGGACCATCCTCGAGCTGGGACTGATGGACAGCACACCAGTGGACGCGGGCGGACTGATGGTGCCGCCTCGAAGCGTCCTGGAGCGTGTCATCAGCAGGAACGTCCCGAAGGGTAGCGACGACACCGTCCTGGTGCGCGTGACCGTCGAGGGGAAGAAGGACGGGAAGAAGGCGCGCGCCGTCTACGAGATGATCGACTACAGGGATGAGCGCACGGGTCTCACAGCGATGATGCGCGGCACGGCGCTGCCCGCGTCGATCATCTGTCTGATGATGGCACGCGGCGAGACGGCGCCCGGCGCGACTCCGCAGGAACTCGCCATCGACGGCGACAGATTCATCGAGGAGATCCTCGCGCGCGGCATGCCGCTCGAGGTGAGGCTGGAGAACGTGTAGCGCCGCGCGTTCGAACCCGCGGGCGAAGCGGAAACGACAGGTCGAGGCACCCCTTGAACTCACGCCCGAGCGACAGCTTGACGCCGCTCGGGCGTCGTGCTAGCATGATAGATGAAGGTGCTCACCCCCGCGCACTCTAAGGGGGTGTTTTTGTTTCTGGTCACCCATCGAATTTCATCTCCCGCGATCCGCGCAGCGCTCGCCATACTGGTTCTGCTCTCGGTCTGCTTCCTTCCCGTGGAATCGCCGGCTCTCGCAGCGGCGTCGTCTTCCGGCGATGGCCTGCTTGCCCTCGAGAACCTGGTCGCAGACCCCGCGTTTGAGGACGTTCTCTCCCGCTCCTTCGAGATCATCCTGGCCGACAGCCAGCTGGCCGTCTACGCGGCCGAGGACGACTTCGGGCGCTTCCTCTACCGCAAGCGCCTCTGGACACGGTACGACCCCACGCCGGCGACCGACGTCAACGAGTTTCTGGAGGAACACCTGCGTCGCCTCACCTACGCGCTTGAGCACTTCTGCCCGGCAAACGACATGAACTGGGACGAGCGGGGCGACGTGGCACTGAGGTTCGGGCTGCCTTCGCACAGGGTTCAGATGGCCGCTGACATCTCCCGGGTACCCGGTGCACGGGGCCTCATACCTCCCTCCGAGGAATGGAGCTACGCCGACGAGAACATGATCGTCTCATTCATCGACCCCAATCTCGATGAGCGGTATCACCTCGGCTACGACATCAAGTACACGACGGCCCGCGGCAGGCCCGAAGTGCATAATGACGACCGCAATCCGTCGGCCGGCCCGCCGGAGCCGCCCCTGATTCCCGCTCCCATAGGGCTGATGCACGCCATCGCGGAGCGGAAGTCGCAGCAGGCAAGGGGCCAGCAGGCGCTCGCCAACGTGCCAGTGAGCTTCGGGTACTCCCCTGTCACCAGTCCCCTCCCGCTCTTCTACGAGATCGTGACGGCCCGGGGAAAAGACGGCAAGACCGACATGGCGATCAACTACCAGATCCCAAGAACGGCACTCACGTTCGAGCCGGACGGAGAGCGTGTTGTGGCCGGCCTGGCCAAGAGGCTCCGTGTGATGAGCGGGGAGTACGACGTACTCGCGTGGAAGGCACGGGCGCTGATCGTTCTTGTCGACCCGGGAATCGAGGTTGCGGAGGACGACCTTCTCACAGACGAGTGGCGCTTCAACGTGAAGCCCGGCGTCTACATCGTCGGGTTCGCGGTGGAGGACACGTTGTCCGGACGGACGGCTTCCGGGAGAAGCCTGATCACGGTGCCCGAGTACCCCGAGGCGGGTCTCTCCATGAGCGATATACAGCTGGCGACGAGCGTCGGGCCCGGTAACCGTTTCATCAGGATGGGCGGTGCCGTCGTGCCCAACCCCGTCCACGCGTTCCATCAGGATGAGGAGATGGTCATCTACTTCGAACTCTACGGCCTGACCGAGGACCTGCCCGACATCGGACGCTTCACCGTTACGACCGAGATCACATCGGGCCAGTACAGACCCGATGAAGGATGGATCTCCCGGTTCCTCTCCAGGCTCGTGCCGGAGAAGCCGTTCTCTATCTCGACGCGGATCATCGGCACCGGCCCCCTGCCCGACACGGCCTTCTGGTTCTCGCTGGAGCTCTCGACGCTCGAGCAGGACAACTACGACCTCAAGATCACGGTGAAGGACGTGCGGTCGAAGCGGGAAGTGACGAAGACGGCGGCGTTCACTGTGCTGGAAGATTGAGGTGCGCTGAGGACGCGGCGCGAGACAGTGCAGCAACGCCCGCGCGCGGCCGGTGGCGCGGTGCGCCTGGACCCGCAAACGCGAAGGGGGAAGGCATCACGCCTTCCCCCTCTTGTCACTCACAACGATGTGTCTCGCCGCCGAAGCGGAGCTGTGCTCCGTCGAGGTTCCGGCTCCAGCCGCCCCCGCCTGTCAGCTACACCTTCTTCGACACCGACTTGCCCTGCATGAAGAGCAGCAGGTAGTCGCGGCTGCCCGCCTTGGAGTCGGTTCCTGACATGTTGAACCCACCGAACGGGTGCACGTCGACGAGTGCGCCGGTGCACTTCCGGTTCAGATAGAGGTTCCCGACGTGGAACTCGTTCCTGGCCCTGGCGAGCTTCTCAACATTGCTGCTGAAGAGCGCGCCGGTCAGGCCGTACTCGGTGTCGTTGGCGATCCGGAGCGCGTCATCGAAATCCTGCGCCTTGATGACAGCGCAGACCGGGCCGAAGATCTCCTCCTGCCCGATGGTGTCTCTCGAACGCACGTCCGCGATGATCGTCGGCTCAACGTAGAAGCCGTTGCCGGCGTCCTTGGCGGGGCCGCCGCCCAGCATCAGCCTTCCACCTTCCTTCTGGGCGACCTCGACGTAGTTAAGAATCGAGTCCATCGCCTTCTGGTTGATGACGGGCCCCATATAGTTGCCCTGGTCCTTGACAGGCCCCACGGTGATCTTCTTCGTCTCCGTGACCAGCTTCGCGAGGAACTCGTCGTATACACTGTCGACGACGATCGCACGAGAGCACGCCGAACACTTCTGGCCCTGGAAACCGAAGGAGGCGATCGCCGTACCCTTGGCCGCAGCGTCGATATCGGCCTCGGAGTCGACGACCGTCGCGTCCTTGCCGCCCATCTCCGCGATCACACGCTTAATCCAGATCTGCCCCGGCTGGGTCTTCGCCGCGAGTTCGACGATGCCGAGCCCTACCGCACGTGAGCCCGTGAAAGAGATGAACCTGGTCCGCGGATGGGCCACCAGCGTGTCGCCGACGACGCCGCCGCTGCCTACGAAGAAGTTGAGGACACCCGCAGGGAGCTTGGCCTCCTCCATGATCTCCATGAACTTGTAGCCGATGAGCGGAGAGTCGCTGGAAGGCTTGAGGACGACCGTGTTGCCGGCGACGATCGCGGCGGACGTCATTCCGACCAGGATCGCCAGCGGGAAGTTCCACGGCGGGATGACGACGCCCACGCCCAGCGGGATGTAGAAGTACTCGTTCTGCTCACCGGGGAAGGGCGTCAGCCCCTGCGGCTCAGCGTAGCGAAGCATCTCGCGCGCGTAGAACTCCAGGAAATCGATCGCCTCGCAAACGTCGGCGTCGGCCTCGATCCAGTTCTTGCCTTCCTCGAGCACCATCGTCGCGCCCAGCTCGATCCTGCGGCGCTTCATGATCTCCGCGGCCTTGAAGAGGTACTCCGCGCGCTCTTCCGCGGGAACGTGCTGCCAGTGCTCGAAGGCCGTGTCGGCCGCCCGGATCGCCTTCTCGGCAAGCTCGGGTGTGCCCTTCTGGAAGACACCAAGCACCATGTCCTTGTCGGACGGGTTGATCGTCTTGAGAAGACCGCCGCCCTTGACTCGCTCACCGTTGATGACGAGGTCATACTCCTTCCCCGCCTCGTTCTCGACCTTGGCAATAGCCTCGGTCATTGCCTTCCTCTGCGCTTCGTCAGCGAATGTGTAGACCTCACAGTTCGTGAATTCCGGTCTCATGCCGTGCTCCTTGAATAGAGGTTCCTTGTGGTTGTCGAATGGTGGCAGACCAAATATGATAACAACACATCAGGTCCGATTCAAGCACCAGCTGGGCCTCTGTACCAGCTGGGCCTCTCTGCGCGGTCTCACGCCGCCTCGCGTGACCTCACCCGACTTCCCGCGGTCGTCCGCTTCCAGCCCGGAGGGCCACGGTTTTGGCTGGCGACGGACCGCCCGCAGACGTAGAATGCCAAAGGAGAGTCAGAACGCTCCAAACTCCACTGGAGGCCACATGAGAATCCTGGTCACGGGCGGCGCCGGCTTCATAGGAAGCAACTTCATCCGCCTGTATCTGGAACGTCACCCCGACTGCGAGATCGTCAACCTCGACAAGCTCACCTACGCGGGCAATCTCGAGAACCTGCGGGACGTCGAGAGCGACCCGCGCTACAGCTTTGTCAAGGGCGACATCTGCGACAGCGACATCGTCGGAGAGGTCATGCAGGGTGTTGGGGCAGTCGTGAACTTCGCGGCGGAGACGCACGTCGACCGATCGATCGGCGACCCATCGGGGTTTTTGCGAACCGACATCTTCGGCGTCCACGTGCTGCTGGAGGCGGCGCGGGAGAACGGCGTCGAGCGATTCGTTCAGATAAGCACCGACGAGGTCTACGGAGTGGCGACCGGTGAGCCGTTCACGGAGGACGCCCCGATGAACCCGCGCAATCCGTACTCGGCGAGCAAGGCGGGCGGAGAGCTTCTCGCGCACTCGTACTTCACAACCTACGGCTTCCCGGTCATGATCACCCGCGGCGCGAACAACGTCGGCCCCAACCAGTACCCGGAGAAGGTCATCCCGCTCTTCACCACCAACGCCATCGAGGACAAGCCCCTCCCCCTCTACGGCAGTGGAGAGCAGGAGCGTGACTACACGCACGTCCTGGACCACTGCACGGGGATCGAATCGGTGATGGATAATGGCGAGCCGGGCGCGACCTACAACATCGGCGCCGGGAACCACATGAAGAACATCGACATGGCCAGGCTGATCCTGAGGGAACTGGGCAAGCCTGAGGAGCTCATCGTGCACGTGGAGGACCGATTGGGGCACGACTTCCGCTACGCGATCGACTCGACGAAGCTCAGGGCGCTGGGTTGGAAACCGTCGTTCGACGCCGAGGGAGCGGTGCTTTCCGCCGTCAGGTGGTACGTGGAAAACCCGGGCTGGTGGCAGCCGATCAAGTCAGGTGAGTTCCGGGAGTACTACGAGAAGCAGTATGGGAAGCGCCTGGAAGACGTCGCGTAGGCGCGGTGAAGCACTCCTGGCGCTAGCCGCGTTCGAAGTACCCCCCGCCGATGAGCAGGACGAGACCTATCCCCACGATGACGAAGATGTAAGCGATGAACGCGCCCTGCGCCCAGAACCGTACGGTTATCGGGAAGACGATCTGGTACACGCCGAGGATACCGACCAGCATCCCCACGAAGCGCCCCATCCGCCTTGGATCAGCGACGCCGTAGTTCTTGTATCCGGCCACGAGGCCAAGATACTTGCCCTGCCAGAAGACGCGTGCCACGAGCAGCAGCAGAACACCAAGAGGAACCGTAATGAACGCGACGGTCGTCGCGGTCTCCGCGGCCCTGAACGGCAGGTCATCGCTTTCAAGCCAAGGGATCTGTATCCACGCGAGTATCATCGCCGAGATGCATGACAGCATGCCTGGCCTCCAGATTGCGTACGGTCGGTTCTCCCCTGTCGGTTCTCTCTAACGCATAGTAAACGAGCAGGTCGGAGGACGCAAGACACGAGCGGCGCCACGACCGCAAATCCCTTGAACATGAACCCCACTCGCATTATCATTGCGCCCATCTATCCCACCCAGGCAATCGCCGGCCAAGGAGACAGAGATGACCAGAGACGAAGTGCTCGCGACCGTCGCGAAGCGCGGCATCCGCTTTATTCGCCTGCTCTTCTGCGACATCGTAGGGTTCCCGAAGTGCGTCACGATCACGAGCGACGAGCTCGAGGATTCTCTGGACCACGGGAAGGGCTTCGACGGCTCGTCGATCGAGGGGTTCACCAGGATCTACGAGAGCGACATGATAGCGATGCCCGATCCCTCGACGTTCAAGGTGCTTCCCTGGAACGACGGTGGTGAGGAAGCGCTGCTCTTCTGCGACGTGCTGGAGCCTGACGGAACTCCGTACTCGGGCGACCCACGGTCGATACTCAAGCGCGTGCTGGGACTGGTGGAGAAGCGCGGCTGGATGTTCAACATCGGCCCGGAGCTTGAGTACTTCTACTTCACGAACGCCGAGGATCCACGCCCGCTGGACAGCGCGGGCTACTTCGACCTCACACCTCCGGACCTGGGTGAGGCTCTCCGCAAGAAGACCATCATTGCGCTCGACTCGCTGGGCATTCACGTGGAGTGTTCACACCACGAGGTCGCTCCGAGCCAGCACGAGATAGATCTCAAGTACTGCGACGCTCTTAAGGCGGCCGACAATGTGATGCTCTCTAAGCTGGTCATCAAGGAGATCGCCCTGCAGGCGGGTGTGCACGCCACCTTCATGCCGAAGCCCATCTACGGCGAGAACGGTAGTGGCATGCACGTTCACCAATCACTCACCGCTGACGGCAAGAACGTCTTCTACAACCGAAATGACGAATCTCACCTCTCCGACACCGCGAAGTCGTATGCCGAGGGGCTACTGCAGCACGCGAGAGAGATCACGCTGCTCACAGACCAGTGGGTCAATTCCTACAAGCGCCTCGTCCCAGGCTACGAGGCGCCCGTCTACATCTCCTGGGCACGGATGAACCGCTCCACGCTCATCCGCGTTCCGCGCTACCGCCCGGGCCACGAGATGTCGACTCGAATCGAGCTTCGCTGTCCGGACCCGGCGTGCAATCCCTATCTGGTGTTCGCCGTGACCCTAGCCGCGGGGCTCAAGGGTATCGACGAGAAACTGACGCTCCGCGGTCATGTCGAGGAAAACATCTTCGCGATGACGCCCGAGGAGCGGGACGAACGCGGGATAAGGATGCTACCAGGGAACCTGTCCGAGGCCATCGCCGTAGCGAAGAAGAGCACGCTCCTCAAGGAGACACTTGGTGAGGAGACCTTCGAGAAGCTCCTGAGAAACAAGACGGCCGAGTGGAACGAGTACAGGAGCATCGTCACGCCGTACGAAATGGAGAAGGACCTGCCCGTGCTGTAGGGAAACCGGCGGCAGATGAGCGGCCCTCCCCCAGGCGGAAGGACCCCTCGCGACTGCCGGCAGAGGAGATGGCATGGAACTGGGACTCAACGGGAAACGCGCGCTGGTCACGGCGTCGTCCAGAGGCATCGGGAAGGCTTGCGCGCTCGAACTCGCGCGTGAGGGCGCAGACGTGGTCATCTGCGCCAGGGGCACGGACGCGCTGGCCGCCGCGCGCCACGAGATCGCAGACGAGACGGGCCGCAAGGTCGTCGCCGTCACCACCGATCTGTCGTTCGGAGCGCAGATCGCGGAGCTGATGGAACGGACCCGCGCGGAGCTCGGTGGCCTGGACGTTCTGGTGACGAATGCCGGAGGCCCACCCTCGGGGCAGTTCATGGACTTCGACGACAAGGCCTGGATGAAGGCCGTCTCGCTGAACCTCATGAGCGTTGTCAGGCTCAACCGCGCGGCCATCACGATGATGCGCGAGGCCGGCGGCGGGGCCATCGTCAACCTGACGTCGATCTCCGTCAAGGAACCCATCAAGGGACTCGTGCTCTCGAACTCGATCCGCGCCGGGGTGGTCGGACTGTCGAAGACGCTCGCCAACGAACTCGGGCCGGACGGGATCCGCGTCAACGTCGTCTGCCCGGGCTACACCGCCACGGACAGGATGACGGAGCTCATGACCGCGCGCGCGGAGCGCGAGGGGAAGAGCCTCGACGAGATCGCCAGCGGCTTCTACGCTTCCGTACCGCTCAAGACGTTCGGGAAGCCCGTGGACATCGCGCGCATGGTCGCATTCCTCGCGTCTGACGCGGCGGACTACATCACAGGCGTCACGGTCCAGGTGGACGGCGGAGCGGTGAGAGGGCTACTGTAGCTATCGGAAGGAGAGATCCAATGCCAAGGAAGCTCGCAGCTATGATACTGGTGCTCGCACTTGTGTCCTTGTCGTCGTGTGGTGACTCCGACAGCGGCGGTTCGGGGCCCGATACGACTCCGCCTGAGATCTCGCAGGTGAGCATCGCAGACGGGGCCACCGGCGTCGGCCTTGTCGAGCAGCTCCGGGTGACCTTCTCGGAGCCCATGGACGAGGCGACGATAACTGAGACGTCTCTGGTGGTTGCCGGTCGCTCGGCTACGGGGTACATCGACTACGACGAGGCGACGCGCACGGCCAGCTTCACGCCGGACACGCTCTATGCCATCAATACACCTCATCAGCTCATTGTCACTGAGGATGTCACCGACGCAGAGGGCAACGCCCTGGCCTCCGAGCACTCGACCGCGCCGATTCACTTGTGTCGTTTACCGGTTGTATGCCAAGCTTTTCCATTATTGCCATAGCGCTTTTTACCAAAGGATGATTATATTTCAATTTAGATG
>JAUVLG010000092.1 GCA_030595835.1 Candidatus Eiseniibacteriota bacterium
GCGGGTGCAGCGCGCTACTTCTCGAAATCCGCGACCACACGCTCGAGGAGCTGGGTCAGAGACACGCGGGGCTCGTAACCGATGGCCTCGCGGATCTTCGTCAGGTCGGGAACACGCCTGCGCATGTCCTCGAATCCCTCCTCGTACGCGCGCTCGTATGGAATATGCTCTATGATCGACTTGCTCGCCGTCAGCTCCTTGACCATCACCGCGAGGTCGTCGATCGTCGTCTCTTCGTCGCTCCCCAGGTTGAACACCTCACCGTTCGCCGCGGGATCGTCCACCAGACCGAGCACTCCGCGGACCGCATCCGACACGTCACAGAAGCACCGCGTCTGCTTGCCGTCACCGTGGACCGTGATCGGGTGGTCCAGGAGCGCCCGCTGGACGAAGCGGGGTATGACCATGCCGTACTGTCCGGTCTGCCTGGGACCGCACGTGTTGAAGCAACGCACGATCCGGATCGGCAGCTTCTTCTCCCTGTGGTATGCAAGCGCCAAGAACTCGTCGATGGCCTTCGAGGATGAGTAGCCCCAGCGCGTGATCGTCGTGGTCCCAAGCACCCTGTCGTCCTCTTCCTTGCACGGCTGCGAGTTCGCCTTGCCGTAAATCTCGGAGGTCGAGAACAGAACGACCATCTTCTTGCCGTCGTTGGCCTGCTTGAGCACGTTCTCCGTGCCCTTGATGTTCGTCTCGAGTGACTTCAGGGGATTGTCGATGATGTAGGCCACGCCGACGGCCGCCGCCAGGTGAAAGACAACATCGACCTTGGCCGTCATGTCGGCGACGATCCGCTCATCCAGGATCGTATCGATGACGTAATCGAAGTCGGGATTGCCCTCGAGATGTGCGATGTTCTCGAAACGCCCGGTTGACAGGTCGTCAATGATCGATACCTTGTCACCTCTTCCGAGAAGTGCTTCGACCAGATGAGAACCGATGAAGCCGGCGCCGCCGGTGACGAGCATTTTCATTGAGCGGTTGTCCCCCCTTGAACCTGACGTTCAGACACATGAGACGCTGGTCTGCCCCGAATCCTTCACTTTCTAAGGATACAGTATACACACGGAGAGAACCGTCAGCAACCCGTTTCCGGGCACGTGCTGTGGGGAGCACGTGCCGTGGGGGCCGCGAGCACGGCACCATGGGTGCGAAGCGCGTCCCCGGCGCAACGGAACGCGCGAGAATGCTGACAGGATGGGGCCGCCTGATCCTGTGGCAGAGCGGTGAGAGATGGGCGCCGGAGGCTAGCTCCTCAGGTAGCGCGAATGGTTGTACCACGCGGCGAACTGGAAGATCCCGACTATGTGATGCCACACGTAGGGGCCTCGCCCCACGTCCTCGATGCCGCGCGCCAGCTTCTCGACCGCCGCCCGGTCGAAGAGCGTGCACGAGAACAGCTCGTCTCTGATGAACTCCCTGTTCCGGCGAACGAAAGCGGCCCCATCGAACGTGAATCCCCTCGCCCCTACGGCGCGCTCGTCGTAGCCCAATTTCGCTCTGAGCAGTTCCCGAAGAAGCACCTTGTTAACCAGGTGCTCTCGGTCGTATCGGCTCTCCTGCGGCAGGTTGAAGTAGTAATCGATGACGCGCGGGTCCTGGTATGGATGGACGGCTCGCCCCCCGAATGCGCGGGCCGCCAGACCTATCTTGTCCTTCTGGCTTCCGATCTCGAAGTGGCGGCCTCGGAGAAGCCCGCGAGCGTCCACGAAGTCGGCCGCCCGGAGTCGGCGGCGCACCGCTCTCCAGTGGCGCGAGGTGTTGAGCGCGTCGTCGAACAGCCCGCGCGTCTCCCGGAATCTCACCCGGAGACCCGGCCAGTTGATCTCCACGGGGTCGCGCAGCAGGTAGTTGAGCTGCGACCCCGGAGACAGCAGGGCCTTGAGTCCGTCCGCGCAACTCCAACGCCCGAGGGCGAAGCGTGCCGCGAGACGGTCCTTCGCGCGGGGTACGTAACCGAAGGTCACGTCATTGCCGGTGCCTTCCACTACCGCCCCGACATCGCCGGACTCTCCCAGCATCGCCAGGACCGTTGGAATCTGAGCCAGATCGCCGGCCGGTAGCGGTGACTCGGTGAAGAACCGCTTGAGGACGGCACGAACATCGACCCCCGGCGTGTCCATGGAAACGGTCCGGTGAGGAAGCCCGAGGCGCCGGCACACGTCCGCCGCGAAGACGTACTCGTCGTCTCCCTCGCCGGCATACGTAACGCAGGTCACGTCGGTCCTGCCCGCTTCGGCGAGCGCCAGCGCCAACGCGGTCGAGTCCTTGCCGGCCGACAACAACAGCAGCGCGTTCTCCTCTCCGGCGAGCATCTCCTCCGTGGCTTGAGCGAGCACGGCCAGAAGCCTATCCGGGTCCGGCTCCTGGTCCTCCCGCGAGAGTGCCGAGAAGTACGGGAACTCCAGCGAGAAGGTCACCTCGAGAGAGCCGCCTTCCACCTTCACGAGGCCTCGGTCGCCGATGGTCAGCGCGAACACGCCGTTGTAGAGGGTTTGAGGAAAGGGCACCTGGCCGTTGTGGAGGAAGAAGCTGAGCGATCCCGCGGAGATGGACGGGCGGACCCCGCGAGTCCTCAGCCCGTCGAGAAGGACCGACATCTCCAGTCCGATGAGAACTCTGTCCTCCGATACCGCCAGGTAGATGATCCGGCTACCGGTATCGTCACCCTTGAGCGCCAGTCCATCCGTCGTAGCCGCGACGAGGGAGCCCCAACCGGCAGGGACCTCGATGCGTCCGATCGCATCGGGAGTGACCTCAAGAAGCGCCACGGTCGCCCCCCTCAAGACCCGACCGACTCTCCCCCGGGCGTTTCCCGGCGGATCTCACTCCGCCGCCGTCGCCCTTCGTGAGCTCGTCGTAGAGGTCCTCCAGGTCGCGGATCATCCCATCCTCGGTGAAGGCCGCGCCGAGTTCCTCGACGGCGGCCTTGCCCATCGCGGCGCGCAGTGACGCGTCGGCGACGAGGCGGTCCAGAAGCTCGACCATCTCACCGACGGCCCCGGGCTCCACCAGGTGGCCGTTCCGCCCTTCCTTCACCGCCTCACCGATCCCCGCCGTGTCGTAGGCCACGACGGGCAGGCCGGTCGCGAGAGCCTGAAGAACGACTCGCGGCAGCCCCTCCCAGAGAGACGTCAGTATGAAGATGTCCATGGCGCGCAGGAGATCGGGGACGTCGTCGCGGATGCCAAGAAGAAGGACGCGGTCCGAAAGCCCCCTCGAATCGAGCTCGTGTTCGATCTCCGCTCTCATGGGACCATCACCAACGTAGACGAACCTGAGGTTCTCACGATCGCGCAGAAGGAGTTCCGCCACGCGAACGAAATCATGAGGGTTCTTCTGGGGCGACAGCCGGCCGACGGAACCTACTACGATGTCATCGGCCTGAAGCCCCAGTCTCTCCCGAACCCCGGCACCGCACTCGGGGTCGGGGAAGAACCTTGTGAGCGGTATGCCACTCCGGATAAGGCGGTAGGCATCGGGCCGACCGATGCCCTCGTCGAGACCGACCCTCGTGGTCTTGTTCGAAACCGAAACGAGCGGGCGCGTCCACGGCTGCAGCAGCTTCTCGAGGGTCGCGTAGGCGTTCTTGAGAACCGGGTTCATCCGGTCGTGAAAACCCCAGCCGTGGACCGTGTGCACGATGTGGGGCACGCCGGCTATCTTCGCGGCGATGCGGCCGAGAATACCGGCCTTGGAACTGTGTGTGTGGACGACATCGAATCGCTCCCGTCGGAGCAGTCTCACCAGTTGGACGAGCGCCAGGGCGTCCCGCCTGGGGTTGATCTCGCGGACAAGGTTCGGCAGCACGCGGACGACGATCCCCCTTGACCGCGCGTCCGCCAGGAGTGAGCCCTCGGAACTGGTCTGGGGACCGATCCAGAGGTGTGAATCGTACCTCTCGGGGTTCACGCGCTCCACGGAGGCAATGGTGTTCTCCTGCGCCCCGCCGACTATGAGCCGTGTGATGATGTGCAGCACCTTCGTGCGGCCGTGCCCCTCGTCGCGTCCCATGGCCTCTCCGTAGAATCCGTCCAGTGTAGCGTCGTGGAAGCGCACACGCGCGCGCAGGTGCTCCTTCGCAACGTGAACGCGCTCAAGGTAGTGCCCGGACCTCGCGACGATATCCAGGATCTTCTCCACGTAGACTCCCACGTCGGGCCGGTCGACGTAGCACTCCTCGAGCTCTGGGGGAAGCACGTTGATGGAACCTCCCGCCCGCAGTACGACGGGCACGCGCCCTCTTGCTATGGTCTCCATCACGGTCGAAGGGCTGCCCTCTCCGCTCGAGAACAGCGGGACAATGTCCGCGGTCGCCATGGCACCTGGAACATCCGCGATGGAGCCCGCGAACTCGACGCGGTCGCTCATGCCCAGATCGCGCGCGAGTGCCTCAAGCGACGCACGCTCGCGCCCGTCACCGAGAACCCGGAACTCGAACCGCCCGGGATGGGAGTCCTCGAGGGCGCGGGCCACCCGCAGGAAGACGTCAACGCGCTTGACCGATGCCAGTCGCCCCATGCAGACGATCCGCACGGGCGAGCTCTCCGGGAAGGGCGCGGGTGTGGCCTCGTCGATGGGGATCATGGGCGGGTTGGGGATGACGGCCGGGAGCATCCCGGCTCGGCCGAGGTACGACGTCACCCGTGCCACCTCGTCCCCGACGCAGTAGATGAGCCTGGCTCCGCGGAGGACCACCTTGTCCAACAACCTCACAAGCGGCGACATCCACCGGTCGACGCTCACCTTGGTCACCAGCCTGGGAACACGCCTGCCGAACCCGACAAGTGCGGCAACGTCGGCGGGTAGTGTGCCCGAGTGCACCAAATCCGGCTCGATGAGCGCGCAGTAGTCCCGCACGCGGCGCCAGGTGGCCAGGCTGGTCCAGCGGTCGATGCCCACCTCGTGGACGGCGACGCGGTTCGAGATGCGCTCCCCTATCGGCCCCGACCGTCGCAGACACAGCACCTCGAAGCGGTAGCGGCGACTGAGAGGCCCTCCGGTCACGAACTCCACTCTGCGCTGGACTCCCCCGTAGTCGAGGTCCGGCACCACAAAGAGCACCGTGGGTCGTTCGTCCCCCGCCTCCCGCGGCACGCGGCTCGGGAACACGGCAAGTCGGGACGGGTGGCACTTCTGACCGTCGGACGGCGACCACGAGAACCTGCGGAGGTTCTCGTAGAGGATCCGGTAGACTGCGCTCCTCCCGCGGGAATCCGGGCGCCCGCCCAGTACGCCGAGCGAAGCGTCGACACGGTAGAGCAGTGAGCGGAACGCCAGTCTCACGAGCCAGCGCCTGCGGATGGCCGGCTCCGGCACACCCTCGATATCGCAGAAGTAGTGGAAGTCCGACAGCACGCGAGCCGCGAACGCGGGTCCCTCGTCCTGGCGAGTTGAGGCGCCGCCCTCGTGCGCAAATCTCGCAGCGGTCGCGACACCCACCTTGAGCCCGAGCGCGCGTGCGCGCCGGCACCACTCGATGTCCTCCCTGTAGAGGAAGAAGTCCTCGTCCATCGGCCCGAGCTTCGAATGGACGCTCCTGCGTACAGCCATGATCGCGCCCGACACGACGGGGACCGCCACCGTGGCCGTGCCTCCGCCCGCGTTTCCGCGCGGGTCCGTAACGTCCGGCCGCGGAGAGCGCGGACGGAGGAAGAAACCCTCCCGGAGTATGTCCGCCGGGCGAGGCAGCAAACGAGCCGTGCTGTTCGAACGCTTCCCCAAACCGTCGATGAGAACACCTCCGAGAATGGCGAACTCATCGTCCAGTGTCGCCTCCGCGAGAGACCTGAGCGCTCCGGGTTGCGGAACCAGGTCCGCGTTCAGGACTATCACAACCTCTCCGACGGCCTCCCCGAATCCTCGGTTCACCGCAGCGGCGTAGCCCCGGTTCTCCGGCTCACTGACGAGGTTCACACCGGGAACCGCCGTCCGGATGAGGCCATCGCTCCCGTCGGACGAGTTGTTGTCAACGACCAGGAACTCCATGCTCTCATCCGCGGCCTGCCCCGCAACGAGGCGCGCGTTCTCCGCGGCGCTCTCTCCGCCGTTGTAGTTGATCATGACCACACTTGCGTTCATCGCGTATCCAGGTCCTCGTAGATCGCCCCGTAGTCCTCAACGGTCCTCGACATGTCCATCTCTCCAGCCGCGAATTCGAGACACCTCGCGCGAGCGGTCCCGCCGCGGAAATCGTCCGAGGACAGGAACTTCACGACGGACCTGGCGGCGCCCTCCACGTCATCATGATCGATCGTCACACCGAGTCCTCGATCCTCGATCCACCCGGTCACGTCCCCGATCGCTTCGCTGGCCACGGTCGGCAACCCGGCGGCCATGTATTCGCTGAACTTGATGGGTGCGCAGACCTCCTTCGAAACGTGTCGTTCGATCAGCATGAAACCGAAATCGGCGCCCGCAAGGAGCGGTGGCATCTCGGCCACGCCAGCCGTCACAAACTCCACCCTGTCGAGAGGCAAGCCGATCTCGGACGCGATCCGCTCGGCGTGCTCCGTCGTCGGGTAGACGACCGCGACGAAGCGCACGTCGTCGAGTTCGGACATGACGCTCGCTGCTATGTCCATTGTTCGATCCATCCTGTGCCACGACGACGCCGAGCCGACAAAGATCCCCACCGTCGCCTCGCTCCATCCCCGCTCGTCCCTCACCCGGCGTCTGCCGTCCCTGTCGAGCGCGAAGCGCGTGAGATCCACCCTGTTGGGAATCACGCGGATCCGTTCGGACCTGAGCCTCTCCGTGAGGTCCGGTCTGGCCAGGAGGTGCCGCCGGAATGACTCGGAAACAACAACGATCGAGTCCGACACGAACAGCAAACGCCGCTCCAGCCAGCGCGCGAAGGCCAGTCGCGCCGTACCCTCCTCGAAGGCGCCCTCGAGCAGGTACTCGTCCACGAAGAGCCCGCGCATGTCGAAGAGCAGGCGCGTTGGGGTGACCGCACGGACGAGCAGTCCCATGAACGCCGGGATGTAACTGCGGCAGTGGATCGTGCGGACGCCGCGGAAGAGGACCAGGAACAGGAGCGCCGCCGCCCCCATGGGGATCTCGAGCCACCGACTACCAACGATGGGAAGAGGAACATGCTCTACACCGGCCGCCGTCAGCCACGCCCGTGTCTCGTCGTAGAGTCGGCACGCTTCGGGCGTGCGACCGCGCCTTCGGGGCTCGAAAGAGAGAACCACGAAGCGACGGCCGCCTGACATCGCGCGGATCTGATCGAGGCCGTGCAGCCTCGGGATCGGCTCGGTCAGGCTCTTGTGGAAGACGTAAGCGACCTTACCCGGGCTGCTCACAAGCTCGCCTCCGGTTCATGGGGTCTCCCCACCATCTCCGGCTCGGCCGATACCTCCGCACTCACCTGCGCGGTCGCGGAGGCGAGTGCCGGTCGCCCGACGTCCTCCGCCATACGGGCGGCGAGCGCGAACAGCAGCCAGAGAATGGAGTTGGTCGTCGCGCACGTGCTGGGGATGCTCTGCGCCTGCACGTAGAAAGCGACACCTCCAATGAAGATCGCGGCCCAGGGCCACGAAGCGGCCGCCGGCGAACCGCGCGTCCGGCTCAGGTTCCTGAAAAAGAGCACGCATAGCGCAAGATAGAGGGCCAGACCGGGAACGCCAAGTGCAACTCCTCGCTGAAGGAAGTAGTTCTCCGTTCCGAACGCCACGCTGGACGCGCGCGTGATTCTGTAGTCGTGCTCCATGAACCTGCGGATGCCTCCCCAACCCACGCCCAGGAACGGGTGTGCCTTGAGCGCGGCAACGCCCTGCTTGTAGGTCACCACGCGCGCCGCGACGGTGATCGCCTCACCGGAGAGAACGCGGTCGGCCTTGTCGATGAGATTGGCCGGAGAGAAAAGGAGCAGGAACACTATCAAGAACGGCACGAACAAGACGACCCGGCGCCGTCCGAGAACGAGCGTCGCCCCAAACACCGAGAGCATGCCCACCGCGCCGCCGATTGAGGACGTGAGCATGTTGCAGTAGGCGGACGCCGCACCCACGATCAGCAGTGCGACCTTCGCGGTTCTCCTGACTACAGAGAGGGCCATGCCCAGCGAGAGACCGAACCCGATCGTCAGGTAGTGAGAGAAACGGAGCGTGTGATCGAACGTCGAGAAGATCCGGACACCGGGTGTACCGGTGGAGTCGTAGGCCACTAGATGATTGGCCCAGTCCGGCAGCTCG
>JAUVLG010000002.1 GCA_030595835.1 Candidatus Eiseniibacteriota bacterium
GTACCATCTAACGCTCTCTTGTGTGCGGCCATCTCTGATTCATGCCCCGATTCGGTGGGGAGGCTGCTGTGTGGCTTTGGGGGAAGGAAGACAGGGCCCCGGCCTTGACAGACCGGGACCCCTTGTGTGCTGGCTCCTCGGGTAGGACTTGAACCTACAACCCTCCGGTTAACAGCCGGATGCTCTACCATTGAGCTACCGAGGAGTATATTGAACTGTGTTCAAGAAGGCGCGGCCCGGAACCGCTGCGTCCCGAATCCCGCGCCCGTCCAAGGACAGATTCTAGCAACGAGAAGACCCGCTGTCAAACCGAATCGGCTCAGGCCTGGGCGCCGGCCGTAGCGCGCCACCACCCGGCTTCGCCGCCGGACCGACCGCCGCCCCTCGCTCCCTCCGATTGGCGCCGGTCAAGACGCCAGCCTAGCTGCTGTCCCCAGCTCCCCACCGCACCGCCAGCTCCGCGACACTGACCACGGCCACGTCCATTCCGGCCTGCGCGAGCATGTCGGTGAGCTGCATCACGCACGCCGGGCACTCGGTGGCCACAACATCCACATGGGCGTCACGAATGGCCTCCACCTTCCGTCGCCCGACCGCCTTCGAAAGATCGTAGTGCGACAGCGAGAAGGACCCGCCCCCACCGCAGCAGCGATCCGCGTCCCGCATCTCCACGAACTCCACCCCGGGCATGGAACGCAGGATCTCCCGTGGTTCCTCGTAGACCCCCTGCCCCCGCACGAGATGACACGGGTCGTGGTAGGTCACGCGAACCTTCGGCCTCTCGGCTTCCGCGGCAACGTGAGTGCCGTCCTGACCCGCGGCCGGAACCGCAGACACCGCCGCCCCTCCCCTGAGCACCAGGTACTCCGTGAGATCGTAGACGGGCATACCCACCCCGTCCTCGAACCCGAGCAACTCCGCATACTCGCGCTTGAGCGTGAGGCCGCACGACGCGCACGCGGTCACGACTGCATCGGCACCGCTCCCGCGCAGGGCCTCGATGTTGCGCGCGGCCATCTCTCTCGCCGTCACGAAATCGCCCGCGTTGAAGACCGGCGTCCCGCAGCAACCCTGTGACTTCGGAACGACAACGTCGACTCCAGCGCGGTTCAGCGCCTCGACGGCGGCGCGGGCGCTCTCCGGGTAGATGAGATTAGCGGCGCACCCCACGAAGTAGGCGACGCGCGGGCGGCCGTCGGACGCCGCGACGGTGTTGTTCGCCGAAACAACCTCGGGAACCGTCTCCAGGAACGTGGCGCGCGCGAACTGGGGGAATACCCTGTCGCGATCTATGCCCACGGCCGGCAGCAGCAGCCGGAACGGGCTGTTCTTCGGCAGCCCTCTCAGCACGAATCGCTGGAAGAACCCTGCCGTCTTCCCCACCGGAGGCAGTAGACGGCCGCGGCGAAGCAGTCGGCGGAACACGAAGCGCTTGACGAACGGGAGCCGTCCGGCCTCGACGAGGCCGCTTCTAGCCGACAAGATAAGGTCATCGACGCGCACGTCGTTGGGGCACGCATCAACGCACGCCTTGCAGTTGAGGCAGAGCTGTATCCGATCGTCAAAGATCTCGGTGAGACCGAGCTCCCCATCGAGCACGGCACGAATCAGTGCGACCTTGCCACGCGCGACGGAGTCCTCCCGCCCGATTTCCGCGAAGATGGGGCATACAGCCCGACAGCTGCCGCAGCTCCGGCACTTGTCGGCGATGTCCCGCCGAAGGCTGAGTTCCGTGCCAGGCCCTATCACGACCGCACCTCCCCCGGCATGAGATCAGTCACATCGGGGAACACGCCGTCGGGGTCGAGCTCTCTCTTGAGGCGCTCGAGCAGGAGCAGCGCGCCGTCCGTGTCGCCGCTGGGATCTGCCGGCACGGACTGACCCGAGCCGGCCACGGGCGCCATCCCCTCGAAGTCGCGCCGGTAGCGCTCAAGAACCGACTCGCGATTGGGCGCCGCCTCCAGACGCAGTGTCAGCGAGGTCAGGACCCCGAGGGTCCCCCACGAGCCGACCAAGAGCTGCTTGAGGTCGTATCCGGTCACGCACTTGACCGTCCTGGCGCCGGCTTGAAGCAGAGACCCGTCGGCGAGCACAGCCTCAAGCGCGAGCAGATACCGCCGCGCGAGGTTGCCCTCCATCGTCCAGCCGCCGGGGAGACGCGCGATGATGTCGCCCAGCATGTCGTCGGGAGCACAGAGAGAGGAAGGAGGCCAGCACATCCCGTCCGCGGCAACGCGCTCCTCGAGCGCCGCGACGGTGACGCCGGATCCGACCACGGCCATGAGGTCCGCGGGTGCGACCTCTTCGATCTCGCACAGCCGCTCCGGAGAGAGATGAAGCACGGGGCCGCGACCGCCCGGCTCCGCCCGGTGCGGCGTCACGACCCAGCCCTCGTCCCGGGCTAGATCGACGATCGCCGCGACTTCCCGCGCGCTTGCGGGCAGAGCTATCGCCCTGCCCGCCTCGTCCCTTATCTCAACGCCGATGGCTGTGAGTCTGTCCCGCATGCGTCTCTCCGGGCGCCACGAGCACCCGTGATGGACCGCCCGCACTACTTACCGGAGAAAGGTTCCCTGGGTCCTCTGGCCACGACCATCCGGCCAACATCGCTGGTGACGATCGTGCCGTCCTCGCCGCGAGCCTCAACCACGTACAGGTAGAGACCGTTCGCCACAAGGTCGCCGTCCGCATCAACCCCGTCCCACCAAGCCTCGTTGTAGTTGATGTTCCCAGGAGCGTAGTCGATGGTCTTGATGAGGCGCCCGCCCACCGTGTATATGTCGATGCTCACCTCGACGCCGCTCTGGTTCAGCGTGTAGAAGATTCTCGTAGTGTCGTAGAAGGGATTCGGGTGGTTGCTGACCCTCTTGAGAGTCAGCATCGTCCCATAACCGACAACATGGACGACGAAGACGCCCGTCTGGCCATTGACGTCGGTAGCGGATATCCTGATGTCGTACGATTCATCCACGATCGTCGTCTCGTAGGTGAGCCGGTGCCACCTGCCAAGCTCGCCCAGCGTGTCGCCGACGGCCTCGACCGTATAGAGGTCACTGTCGACGACACCGTCGCCGTCCTCCACCACGATGCTCGATGGGTCGATCTCCACCTCGTCGATGATGTCGGCAACGAACGTCACGACCTGCTCGTCGGTCGCTTCGAAATACTCGCCGCTCAGTATGGGCGTGCCGTCAATCGTGACCTGCATGGTAGGCGGACTTGTTTCCAGATGCAGGAGCGGGTCACCGAGAAGAACGTAGTTCCTCGTGTATACGGAACTTCCCCTGGACGCAATGTAGTTCACGGTGCCCGTCCCCAGGATCGAGCCAAGCGTCCACCTCGGCCAGAAGTAGTCCGACGGCGGTCCAGCGGGGGTCTCGGCCTCGAAGAACGCCTCGAAGATGCTCCTGTTGTAGGCGGCGTTGGGGCCGAGCTGGGCCGCGCCCGCGCACGCGAAGGCGGCCACGGCGCCGCGACCGGACGGGAGGAAGAGCATCTGCTCGGCGATCGATTCGTAGCCGTTGGCCGCCCCCTCCTGATAATGGTAAAACTCAGCCAGATGACAGGAGAAACCGAGGAAGATGAACGGCATGCCCTCGTTGCCGATGTCGCCGATATCGTTCTGGGTCGTCCCGATTGCCTCGATCACTTGCTCATGAGTCATCAGACAGCGGTTCCCGTGCCCCTGGTAATTGACGATCACCGCTCCGTCGCTGAGCCCGTCCAGCAGATCGGGTGTCAGAGTGGTCCGGACGTATGGCAGAACTTCATAGAAGAAGTAATCCCACGGCTGCGATCCTTGTCCCGGATCTACGCCGTTGGACTCGTGGAACTCATCCGTGAAGCGCCTGAGCATGAAGAGAGTCGTGTCGATGCCCGCGGGGGACGCGGCCACCATCTCCGAGAGTCCGACACAGGTGTCTGTGAAATCGCTCCAACTCGACGACCACGAGTAGGCCCCCCCCCACGTCCCGTAGTGCCACTCGTCGTCAGCAATGAAGTAGACGTTGTTGCGCCACCGCTCGTTCGGTGAGTAGTCTTCGTACGCGAGTATCTTCGAGATGAGGTTGTCCAGCTCCGTGTCACTGCCGACCGACAAGCGACCGATGAACATCTGCGGGAGGTAGAGCGGCCACTCGTCCGAAGAGATGAACCACTGGTCGCTGGCCGTCATCTGTGGGTAGTGGGGACTCCCGTGCCCGAGGGCAGTGGGGATGAAGTCCGGCTGGCTCGCGGACTCGGTCCCCCTGGTATCCGAGGTGGCGTCACCGACCAGCATGACGAACTGGGGTGTCCTCTCCCACTCGCGGAACGCGTAGTCGAAGTAGTTCCGGAGAGCTTCGAGAGATTTGAGGCCGCCGCCGAACTCGTCATACACCTCACTTGCCCGCGCGTGCGCCACGACCCAGCCCTCGGACTCGCGATGCGATATCAGAGGCTCGACACCGCTGGCGAAGCCGTCGTGAGAGACAACGATGAGGTCGGCCTCGTCCGTGAACAGGTTCCGAGGCTCACGCCGTTCAACTTCCGTGACCGAGTGATACCCTCCCGCTTCCGCAGACTCGTAGCGAGTGAAACCGGACACGTCGTCCTGGAATGTCAGCGTGTAGTCGCCGCCCCCGCCGTCGATGTTCTCGGGACCCAGGATCAGCTCCGTTGTCGCCAGCGGGTCCGTCACGTCGAAGAGGCGAATCTGGTCTGAACCGAAGCTCTCGATCGGAAACTGCGACGCGCCGGTCTCGCCCGCATTCGTGAAACCCAGCCTCCCGCCACGAGCTGTGAACTCCCTGTCGTAGCCGAACTCGAACCAGTCGAGATTGGCGCCGGAGCCCCGACTGCCCGTCGCGCGGAACGTGTGACTCCCGTCCGTGAAGTACCAGGTCGGAATCGGACCGCTCTGATACATGTGCTCGTCCATGGTCGTGCTGATACCGCTGAACGAGAACTGGCCGACGTAGTTGTCCGCGGTGTCGCCGTAGGAGATGCGGAAATCGATGTGGTGGAGGACGCTGGTCATGCCCTGGTATCTCGCGCGCATGCGCGCATCGCCCGCGGCATACACGTCATAGAGCGTGAACGGGAGACGGTAGTCGTCACCCAGATACACGTACATCGTCCAGTGGTAGAGGTCCAGACTATCGTCCTTGGGCTCGCGATAGAAGTAGTTGTCCTCTTCGAACCTCACCGTGTCGCGAAAACTGGGCGGCGCCTCGAGGCCCGTCTCATCGAGCCACGCGGGTCTCGTATCCATGCGAACGGAAAGCTCCGCGTCGTGAGCGAACCAGTAGGCGTTCTCGGAGCCGTAGCGGTCCTCGTAGCCGATGGGCATGTGCTGCTGCTCGAAGCTCAGCGCGTGGAAGAGGACGTAGTCCGCATCGTCGAAGAACCCGTTCTCGTCGGCATCGACAACGCCTATCGCAAGCGGCGTCTCGACAAACGGGTCGGGCTCGCCGGCGTCGTAGGACCGCTGGTAGACGGCTACCTCGTCGACCGGCACGGACGCGCCCAGTCCCTCCGCCGAGAGCTCCGCGAAGTCGAGACGATGCATCCCGGACTCCGTGGTCAGAATCCTGTACGCGTCGTGGTCCCGTCTGGTCCTCATCGCCGCCCGCCCGGGCTCACTCCGCATGCGCCACTTCGCCGCCTGCCAGTGGTTCAGGATCGTCCTCGAGTAGGTCCTCTCCCACTCCGGCTCGAGCCTGACCGCTTCCGTGAGACCCGAGGGACGCCTTTCCTCGACGATGGAGATCCGAACCACGATCCTTCGGTGAAGCGTGAGCGCGCCGGTGCGCGCGGAGTACTGGAAGGGATTGAGGACGACGCGCACGACACGCTGGTGTCGGAGCGTGCCCTGGGCGCCGAGCTCCGCGACCGATGCGGGGTACGTCCCTCCCCGGCTATAGTACGCCTCGTCGATGGTGAACCGCTGTACCGGTGTAGCGAAGTCGCCGTCCCCGAGTATTTCCTCGGTGGGAAGCGGCTCGACACGATGAGATCCCAAATTCTCCGTCTCGGCCGAGATGACCTCCAGGTCTAGCCGGGCGCCGAATGGTATTCCTATGAGAACAGCCTTCCTGGGAAGCGCCGGCAGCCCGGCGGCGTCGGTGTGGTCGTACCGCGGGGCACCAACGCGTACAAAGGACTCGCCACCGACCACTATCTCCTCGAGGGAGAAGTCATCGGTGGCGAGTTCTATCAGTATCTCGTTGTCCTCAGAGTCGAGAACGCGCGCCTCATTCATTGAAGCGGCGGGCATCGCCGCTAGAGCGACAACCGCCACGGCCACCCAGGCAGACTTGTGGAGCATCGTCCTGAACCCCCCATCAGTACGCCCCCCCTCGCCATCCACGTCGGGTTCGCAAGCTCGTCTGAGCGACGGCGCAGCAAGCGCGCTCTTTCGCGCCTAGTGAGTAATCTGCGGCAGGTACTCGGCGTAGTCGAAGTCCGGGCTGTTCTTCTCGTCGTGACAGCTCAGACACGTCGCGACCGTTACCTTCCCGTAGGAGTCGTCCCGGGCGTGGTCAGTGGCCTTCCCGTGACACACCTCACACTGGACGTTCCTGAGACTGTTCTGCACACTTACGGATCCGTCGAGCGGAATGTCGAGGTAGCAGGTCGTGTGACACCTCAAACACTCCGGATTGGCGGACTGGTCCTCACGCTCGAGCGATGCGAACGCGTTCGCGTGAGCGGTCCCGACCCACTGGTCCATCTGGGGCTGGTGACACCTCGCGCACGTCGCCTCCGCACCAAGACACTCCTCGGTGTAGGACGGAGACGCCGTCTGGGCGGCGGGCTTCCTCGCGGCCGCGCGGAGCTTGTTCGCCTCCTCTATCGCGATCTTGTGCTCTTTCAAAAGAAGCGCCATCGACGCATCCGACGGGATCTTGTCTCCGAGATCGAACGCCCGGCCGGAGTATCCAAGGTAGGCGCTCTCCTCGCTGAACTGGAGGCGGTAGTCGGACATGCGCTGCCCCTTGTATCCCGGCTGCACAACAACTGTATGTCCGACCTCAAAGGCCTCCGCGGCATACTGAGCCGCGACCCCCATCAGCATGAAGTCGATGCCCTGCAGTTCTTCGGCCAGGAGCTTCGATTGCTCGAGCCCCAGCTGGCTCAGAAGGATGACGTAGTCTGCCTTCCTGTGAAGTTCCTCCAGCACTGCCGGGAGGGTCTCCATCGGCTCACCGATGATCACACCTAGCTGCTCCACGTCGTTGTGCGTCCTGATGTCCGCGCCGGGATCGATCACCCCTGTGATGCCGAACTTCACGCCGGCGCGCTCCACGATCACGTACGGTTCGACGAAGAGGTCGCCGGTCAATTCATCGTAGACGTTGACCGACACGACCGGCAGGCCGTAGTCGGTGATCAACCCCTTCAGGTACTCGCTGCCCCTGAAGAAATCGAAAGCTCCGACGGTCGTCGCCGCACACCCCATCTCCATCATGCCCTTCGCACTCATCGCGTCGATGAGCTGCGATTCATACGACCTGCGGGTGATGAAACTGCCTCCGTCCAGATGGAGTATGTATGGGGTCTCCTGCGCTGTCTGGTTGATGTAGCCGGCCCTCCGGACCAGCCCGCCTTTCTGGCCCCCGTGTCACCCACACGGCTCCAGTTCACCACGAGTATCCGTGACCGCAAGGATGGCGATCTCGAACGGTCCCTCGGGCCGCTCGGCTCGCTGGATGACAGCGCAGCCTGCGGCGAGCATGACCAGGAGCACCACGAGGAGAAGATATCTCTTGAGAAACACTGCTGCCTCCTGAAGCCTTGATTGGCGGACGTCTGAGGAAGTTCACATTCAGCTTGCGTATAGATGAAATAGTATAACACGGTCTTCAGGGCGGCGCAAGACAGCTATCCGTCGGGCTTTCCGCGACCTCTCGCTGAAAACGAAGGGACCCCATGGTAGTCCACGGGGTCCCACTGAGCATCGTTTTCTACGTGCTGTTGCAACTACCTATACAGGGCCTTGATGCCGCCCCATGTCGCGTCCTCGACCGGTGACGCACCGCAGTCGCCCGGCGGGCAATCGGCTGCGCCGATCGTGCCGTTCGACTCCACGCAGTAGAAGTCGACCTCGCCGTTCGGCGTCGTGCAGTCAACTACCCAGCGCGGGAAGTCGGGGTCGTCCAGGATCAGAACGCAGGCGTCGCCCACGCCGACCGGGAACAGGTTCAGCAAACCGACCACCTCGACTGGGCCAGGACGGCACGTCGTCGAGGCCAGCGACATACCCGTGAAGGGATCGCCGACGATGATGTCCAGCAGGTTCGTGAAAGCCTGACTCGCGAACAGAGCCGGGTTCTCAGCCTGCGGGCTGTTGATCATGAACGACACGACCGTGAGGCCCATGTCCAGATCGGTGAAGCAGAAGTAGGCGTCGAAGCCAACGTACATCGTCATGTCATACTGATGCATCAGGCCACCATCACCTGTCTGATCAAAGCTGACGTACGCCTTGACGTTCGGGTTGCCACCGGCGAACGCCAGGCTGGCCATCGCGAGGACCATACCAACAATGAGTAGACGCTTCATGTGTCTCTCTCCTCCGCTAGAGGTTGAACTGCTCTCCCTGAACTGCTCTCCCAGAAACAACGCGCGGCCTGCGCCGCCCCTCTCACACAAGTTCGAGTTATCACCTCCTCCCCGGTCGTCGCAGTCTCGGAACCAAGCCCCGCGGATAGACTGCGCTCAGACCGGGCTGCCTCGGTCACAAGTGACTCATCTGACGTTGTCGATCCCATCACCACTATGCTGGAGGACCCGTGACGCACCCTCACTTCATAATCATTGTAGCATAGCAAGTAACGCTGCGCAAGGGGATTTCACCGTAAGGCCCCACAACGCTGGGACCCCTCCCGCAGCCTCGCCGTACGAAAGCGGCGGGCCCACAAGGGCCCACCGCTTTTCGTAACCTGTGTTTATGTTCCGCTAGACTACCTGTACAGGGCCTTGATGCCGCCCCATGTCGCGTCCTCGACGGGAACAACGTCACCCGGCGGGCAATCGGCTGCGCCGATCGTGCCGTTCGACAGCACGCCGTAGAAGTCGACCTCGCCGTTCGGCGTCGTGCAGTCAACTACCCAGCGCGGGAAATCGGGGTCATCGAGAATCACAACGCAGCAGTCGCCCACCGCGATCGGGAACAGGTTCAGGTAACCGACCACCTCAACCGGGCCAGGACGGCACGTCGTCGAGGCCAGCGACATACCCGTGAAGGGATCGCCGACGATGATGTCCATCAGGTTCGTGAAGCTCTGGCTCGCGAAGAGGCCAGGGCACTCAACCATCGGGTTGTTGATCATGAACGACACGACCGTGAGGCCCATGTCCAGATCGCTGAAGCAGAAGTAGGCGTTGAAGCCAACGTACATCGTCATGTCACACTGATGTATCTCGGCGCCGCCACCGGTCTGATCAAAGCTGACGTAGGCCTTGACGTTCGGGTTGCCACCGGCGAAAGCCAGGCTGGCCATCGCGAGAACCATACCAACAATAAGTAGACGCTTCATCTGTCTCTCTCCTCCGCTAAAGAGTGATCTGCTCTCCCAAGAAACCAAGTGCGGCTTCCGCCGCTCCTCTCGCACAGGTTCGAGTTGCCACCTCCTCCCGGACGTTCTCCGGCGCTCGGGTTCCCCGGTCCTCAGGCCGGAGCGTACAGTCGATTTCCACTCTTGCTGGCGCCGCTGCACGGAGCGCACGACAACACATGGATCACATCCAATCCCTCACAACCATTGTACTACATCAAGCAACAGTCTTCAAGAGCATTCTTGTCCGCACCCCCGGGTCTCGCCCAGAGGGGAGAGCTCCCACGAGGAGCCGGCGCATCATAGCTGAGCCATCGTCAGTCGCAATGCGCGCTTGCCTCCACGCAGCTCGGGCTGACAGGCTCGCCCGGGATTGGGGCACCCGTACGCGCGGACGGAGGCGACAAAGCGCCTCCGTCCACCCACTGCAAAGATCTGTCGTCTCGTCCGCTACCTGTACAGGGCCTTGATACCGCTCCACGTCGCGTCCTCGACCGGGTTCCAGCAGTCGCCCCCCACGCACTCGGCTCCGCCGATGGCGCCGTTCTGCAGCACGCAATAGTAGTCGACCTCGCCGTTCGGCGTCGTGCAGTCAACTACCCAGCGCGGGAAGTCGGGGTCATCGAGGATGTTGACGCAGGCCGCGCCCTCCGCGATCGGGAACAGGTTCAGGTAACCCACCACCTCGACCGGGCCAGGACGGCACGTCGTCGAGGCCAGCGACATGCCCGTGTAGGGATCGCCGACGATGATGTCCATCAGGTTCGTGAAGCTCTGACTCGCGAAGAGACCTGGGTACTCGACCTGCGGGTTGTTGATCATGAACGACACGACCGTGAGGCCCATCTCCAGCTCGTGGAAAACGAAGTAGGCGTTGAAACCGATGTACTGCGTCATGTCATAGTCATGCACAGCGGCGCCGGCGCCGCTCTGATCGAAGCTGACGTAGCACTGAACACTGGGGTTGCCGCCGGCGAAAGCCGAGACGCTCAGGGCCAGAGTCAGAATAGCAATGCCAATGTACTTCATTTCTTACTCTCCTTGTTGACCAGGTACGCGTAAAGAAACCGAATGCACATCTTGACAGCCATCTCAATCAGATGGGCACACCACCTCCCTCCGCCACCTGGCTGCTGTAGCCAGCATTGAACTAGGACTACCCGCGCACCGTCATTGGTGCCTCAGAAGTCCAATCCAACCGTAGTATATACCAATGCAGCCATCCGGTCAAGAGGCAACACCGGAGTTGCGCCTCACGAGCCACCAGGCCCACGCCTTCAACAGATCTGAGCGCGCTCGCCGGAAGAACGGCGTACATAAAAGAGTGGCGGGGTTGAAAAAACCCCGCCACTCACTAGCTTTCGGAACCTTGCAACTGGACTACCTGTACAGGGCCTTGATGCCGCCCCATGTCGAGTCCTCGACAGGGCTACCGCAGTCGCCCGGCACGCACTCGGCTGCGCCGATCGTGCCGTTCTCGAGCACACAGTAGAAGTCGACCTCGCCGTTCGGCGTCGTGCAGTCAACTACCCAGCGCGGGAAGTCGGGGTCGTCCATGATCAGAACGCAGGCATCACCCACGCCGACCGGGAACAGGTTCAGGTAACCGACCACCTCGACTGGGCCAGGACGGCACGTCGTCGAGGCCAGCGACATACCCGTGAAGGGATCGCCGACGATGATGTCCAGCAGGTTCGTGAAGCTCTGACTCGCGAACAGAGCCGGATTCTCAGCCTGCGGGCTGTTGATCATGAACGACACGACCGTGAGGCCCATGTCCAGATCGGTGAAGCAGAAGTAGGCGTTGAAGCCGACGTACATCGACATGTCATACTGATGCACCAAGTCGCCAGCACCGGTCTGATCAAAGCTGACGTACGCCTTGACGTTTGGGTTGCCACCGGCGAACGCCGGCACGCAGAGCGCGGCAACCATCAGAAGAGCCAGAATAGTCCTCATGTGTATCTGCTCCTTTGCTCCAAGCATGATGTCTGATCAACACTGGTACAGTAATCTGTAGTGTTGAATCTGGGTGTTACTCCTCTCGATATTCTGCATTGAACACACGCTCTATCTCAAGTTTGAGTCGGGAAATAGAACGAAAGCCTCAATGCGTGCACATCAACCTCTCCACGTAACCCGTGCAATCCACCTTCGCCGTTCTGTCGTTCTAGTGACCGTAGTGCTGCGCGAACTTGCCCAAGTCGATCGGGTTCACAACTCCGCCGCCCCAGTCGTAATCGCAATCTTCGCTGACCGTGCCGTACTTGCCCGCGAAGTTGCCAAGGTCGATCGGAGTCACCGCGCCGGTGCCGTCGAGGTCGTAGGTGTTGCACCACAACGTGCCGGGCGTCGACGTAAGGACGACCGTGTAGATCTGCACGGAGACAGTGAGTGAACCGTAAGCGATGGTACCTGTCCCGTCCGCCTGGAACCTGATCTGCCCGCTGACGTCCGTCTCGGTATCAAAGGCGCTGAGCGAGACGTTCCCGCTCCCGCTGCCGGCGACCGTGAAGAAGAAACTGCTCGCCGGAATTCCCTGGATCGGAGTCAGATCTGCGCGAAGCGCAGTGACCGTGATGTAGGAGTAAGCTCCTCCATCGCCGGCCGGGCAAGTCGTCAGTCCCTTACCGCCCGCGGACATCGTGATGTACGAATCGCCCGCGCTGGGAATACCAGCTCCAGCAACTGTCGCCATGGCCAAGACCAGGCAACCCGCCAGAACTCCCGCCAGTGTTCTTGACATTTCCATACCTCCTTCGAACCGCAAAACGCGCTGGGATTGCACGTACTTCAAGGTCTATCAATGACAGACCGACAAACAAACCATCTGAGGCGTTATCCACCTCCTTTCGAGATAGTCCTGCCCACGGTTGATAACGTCAGTTACCACCTTGACACTAGAAACAATCTTAGCACAGCTTGGACTTCTTTGCAAGCGCATTTTGGAGGAACCCCTCCAGATGGCCAGCAGCCCCGGAATCTCCCCCAATCCGAGCAAGAACGGGGAACTTCACTATCGCATGGCAGGCGAGGCCCACCTCACACGGTTCTTGCCGCATTCGCAGTACCAAGGGCCCTGCGCGTGCAAGAACCGCGCCCGAGAACCCCCCACAGTGTAGCAGACCGGACCCACCCGGGGGCGAGTCCGATCTCTCATCCGGTAGTCGTATTATACCACACTGAACCGCCGCGGGCAAGGAGGAAGTCGCGGGGAACGGCAAGCATTGGGGCCACCACGGCCGTATTCCGGACATCAGGCGCCCCGGAACCCACGGCAACTACATGCGAAAGGGGCCCGTTCCTCCAGGAACGGACCCCTTGGAATCGCTCTCCGGTGCTGCAACCACCGAAACCGCGTTTGATCAGAGCTACCGATACAGGGCTTTGATGCTACCCCAGGTGGAAGCTTCAACAGGAGTGTCGGGGCAATCGGCTCCATCGATCGCGCCGTTCGCCAGGAAGGCGTAGAAGTCGACCTCACCGTTCGGCAGCGTGCAGTCAACCACCCAGCGCGGGAACTGGGGGTCATCGAGGATCCGGACACAGCACGGGCCCACCTCGATCGGGAACAGGTTCAGGTAACCGACCACCACGACGTCGCCGGTCCGGCACGTCGTCGAGGCCAGCGACATACCCTCGTAGGGATCGCCGACGATGATGTCCAGCAGGTTCGTGAAGCTCTGATTCGCGAAGAGACCTGGGTACTCAGTCATCGGGTCGTTGATCATGAACGACACGACCGTGAGACCCATGTCCAGCCCGCCGAAGCAGAAGTAGGCGTTGAAGGCGGTGTACACCGTCATGTCATACTGATGCACCAGGCCACCGGCGCCGGTGTCATCGAAGCTGACGTAGACGTTGACATCGGGGTTGCCGGCGGCGGACGCGGGCACGCACATCGCGGCGAGCGCGAGCGCTATCAGAACATATTTCATTCTCGTTCTCCCTTCCTTGGGTACAAACCTCAAGATCCGTGGCACAAGATTGCTGTTCGTGCTCAGCGTTCTCAGTAGGACGGTCTTCGCCTCACCTCCTTGGCGCATCCTGCTTCGGCGCCCTCATCCTCAAGTGCTGTGTCCGGTCGATCTTGTTAATTGTGGTGGGCGAAACAGGGCTCGAACCTGTGACCCCCTGCGTGTAAGGCAGGTGCTCTAACCAACTGAGCTATTCGCCCGTGTCTCACCGCTGTCTTGCGTGGGCCGACCGCGTCTCTTCACCCCTACCATGATCCCAACCGGGATGACCACGCAGTAACCCGCGACGAGGAGAATGGGAGCCAGCGTTATCGACCCGGCCGCCAGAGACACGAAGCCGAATGCGATGAGCGCCAGACCACACGCGATGACGATCAGGTTCTTGACTCCCGACACGGTCCCTCACAGGCAAAATAAACCCGCTGCCTCGGCAACCGACGTATTTCGGTCCCCGATACCCACCCGAGGCTGGACGCTATCACTGGCCCCCAGCAGTGTCAAGCGAAAACTCCCCGTCTACAGGCCCTTCCCGAGCACGGGACACCCTGTTGCGCGCCCTTATGTGCTCGTCGAAGGTTCGACTGAAGGTATGCGTCCCGTCGCCGTTTGAGACGAAGAAGAAATCCTGAGTCCCGGGAAGCGGTTTCAGAACGGCGTCGATCGCCGCCACACCGGGGCTGCAGATGGGGCCGGGGGGCAATCCTCTGTTCCTGTAGGTGTTGTAAGGCGAGTCGGCATCGAGGTCGCTGTAGTAGAGCTTCCGGCGGTAGTTACCGAGCGCGTATCTCACGGTCGGGTCGGCCTCGAGCCGCCATCCGTGCTCGAGTCTGTTGTGGTACACGGCGGCGATCCGGGGACGCTCCCGGTCGACCATGGCCTCGGACTCTACGATGGACGCGAGCGTCAGAACCTCGAGCACGCTCATGTCGATGCTGTCTGCCCACGCCATTCTGCGCTGGTCGAAGACGCGTCTGCTCTCGCTGACCATCATCACGATGGCCCAGCGCGCCGTCGTGCCGATTCTGAACCTGTAGGTATCCGGATGAAGGAAACCCTCAAGCGATGGAGCGGACACTCCGAGCTCTGCCATGAGATCCGGGTCGTGGACGAGATCCATGAACTCAGCGGGGTCGATGTCGAGCGCACTCTCGAGTAGCGCGGCGATCTGAGACGCGCGGTAGCCCTCAGGGACAGTAAGGTGTCTCCCGGCCACGTCACCGTACTTGAGGGCGAGGAGCACCTCCAGCTCAGAGAACTCGGGACCGAACTCGTAGGTTCCCGCCTGCAGGCTCTGCGTCTGTCCCAGGAGGCGCGTCGCGAGAACAAACTTCTCCGTGTCGCGGACGAGTCCGTTCTCCTCGAGAATTGTGGCGATGCCCCTGACGCTCGCCCCCTCCGGAATCTCGATCAGCAAGCGCCCGTCCAGCTCGCGAGCGGCCAGGAACCAGAAGACCTGCGTCAGCATACCAAACACGGTGAGTGCGATGACCGACACAATGACGAGGTCACGCACGAACCACTTGGCCCGTATGCGGCTCCACAGTGACCTGTACCGCGGTGTCCGCGGAGTTGCCTCAACGAACTTACCCTTCATGCTACGTATCCATCCCCCGTCCCAGGGAGTCCAGATGTCCCTGGAGTATCACGCAGGCCGCCAGTTCGTCGACCCTGCCCTTCCGGTTCCGGGCCGTCTCACCTCGCTCATGCATGATCCGCGTTGCCTCCACGCTGGACAGCCGCTCGTCTCGAAGAACGACGCGGGCCCGGGTCGCATCTTCGATGGCGACGGCGAGTTCCCTGGATCTCACCGCCCTCGCGCCGGTCGTGCCGTCCATTCTGATCGGATGACCCACAACGACGACGCGGACGTCCATCTCATCACACAGCCGGGCTACTGCGGCGGCGACTCCCTTGTCATCGAGGCCCGTCAGCGTGTCCAGCGGCCGCGCCAGCAGCCTGCCTTCATCGCTGACCGCCACACCCACCCTCACCTCCCCCGGATCGACACCCAGTATGCGTCCCGTCTCTCCGTCCGGGTACCTCAAGACCGACAGCAGTGCGGCGAAGTCCGGCGGCATTGGTGAGCACACCTTGACCTCACCCTTCCCCGACGGATGCGGGAAGCGTATCTCTCGCGCGTGGAGCGCCTGCCGTGATGCAAGCGCGCTGACCCTCTTCGCCTGACGCCTGTAGTGCGGAGGGACGTCACCGAAAACGGTCTTGGCTCCGCCGTAGTCACTGTCTCCCAGAACGGACCTGCGGATGTGGCTCATGTGTACGCGTATCTGGTGAGTGCGCCCCGTCTCGAGCCCGACCTCCAGAAGGCTCGCGAACGGGAACCCCTCTCTGACACGCCAGGATGTAACCGCAGGCCGGCCCGACGCGACGACCGCCATCCGCTTCCTGTCGGTGACCCTGCGCCCGATGGGCTCGTCGATGATCCCCTCCGCCTCGCGGAAGATGCCCCACACAAGCGCCAGATAGACCTTCTTGACCTGCCGCGCCTGGAACGCCTCGCTCAGTGCCCTGTGCGCGACATCGTTCCTGGCAACGACGATGAGGCCGGTGGTGTTCCGGTCCAACCGGTGAACGATACCCGGCCTCTCGTGCCCACCGACGGTCGACAGTCCGCCTCCCCGGCCCAGAAGGGCGTTCACGAGGGTGCCCGTCAACGAACCCGGCGCCGGGTGGACAACCATGCCAGCGGGCTTGTCGATCACCAGGACGTCATCGTCCTCGTAGACAACCTCAAGCGGGATGTCCTCCGGCGCGGCGTCCGGAGCCCGCGGCTCCGCCACGTCCGCTTCGATGACATCGCCGGAGGCGACCTTCGTGGACGGCTTGACGTGCTCGCCGTTCAGCGTCACCAGGCCCTCGGCAATGATCTCCTTCGCTCGTGTCCGTGAGAGTTCGGGGGCGTGCGTACCCAGGTAGTGGTCCAGTCGGTCCGACGAGTCGTCCTCGGACACGACCAGGATAATGTGTCTGCTCATCGACCGTCTCCCACACCGGGCTCGGACTCACGGTCGACGGCCGCGCCGCCGAAGAAGACGATGCTGATAGCCAGCAGGATCACACCGATGGTGATCGCACTGTCGGCGACGTTGAAGGCCGGCCACCTGTAGCCGCTGCCGCCGATATCCAGGAAGTCAATGACCGCTCCGAGGCGGACGCGGTCGATCAGGTTCCCCGCCGCCCCACCCAGGATCAGGCCGAAGGCGAGTCGCTCGACTCTCCGCCCCCCGCGGACGATCTGCCGAGAGAGCACCGCTATCGCCAGCACGGCAACGATCGAGACCGCAATGAACCAGTTGCCGCGTCCGCGGAGCATGCCGAAGGCGCCACCGGTGTTGGACGTTCTCGACAGCCGAACGAACGAGCCTACGACGTCTATCGACTGGCCCATCTCCATAGCATTCACAACCACCCTCTTCACCACCTGATCCAGAGCCGTGATGACGAGGGCGGTCGAGAAGAGCCAGAACTGAGCCCGGGACAGCACTTCCCGATTATTGTCCGAGGGACCCATTCTCCTCAGCCTTTTTGCATTCAATGCACAGACGCGCGTGCGGCACAACCTCGAGGCGGGCCTTCTTGACCTTCGTCCCGCAGGCGCAGCAGATGCCGTACGTACCTTCCTTGAGACGCGCCAGTGCCTCATCGATGTGGTAGAGCAGCCTGCCCTCGGACGAGGCCATGTGGTACGCCTTCTCCCGCTCCTGCGCGTCACTGGCCTGGTCCGCCATGTGGACGGAGTAGGCAGACAGATCACCCGCTGCGTCGCGCTGGGAGCTACTGAACATCTTGTCCTCGAAGTAGCCGAGTTCCTTCAGGAGCTTCATGCGCTCTTCGATCAACCTCTGTTCAAAGTGCTGGGAATCCTTCTTGTTCAACTGTCACCTCCGACATACGAGCTCCGGGATCACCCCGAGCTTCCACGTTCGACTCGCTCGACGGCAATCCTCGCCCACTCGCCGTTCACATCCCATTCCTTCTCGAGCTCGCCCGCTCCCGCTCCCTCTGTGATGCTCGCGGCAAGTGTCTCCGCGGCAACGCGGGATGCGAAGCGCTCCATTGCGACCTTCAGCCTGTCGCCGACCTCGTACGTGACCTTGATCCGGTCGATCACGTCAAAGCCCGCTTCCTTACGCATGAACTGGATCTTGTTGATCATCTCGCGGGCGAATCCCTCGTCCACCAGCTCGTCCGTGAGTGTTGTGTCGAGCGCGGCCGACAGCTCTCCGTCGCTCTGCACCGCGAACCCCTCGCGTCCCTCCGTACCTATCTCAACGTCAGCAGGCTCAACCACTGCCGCACTGTCACCGACGCTGACGCTGACGTTCTCCCCCGCGTTCAGTCTGGCCACGTCATCCGCCGACATCGCGCGGATCGCCTCCGCGACCTGGTTGACGTTCTTGCCGTGCTTCGGCCCGAGCGCGGGGAAGATCGGCGAAGCCGTCGGCCTCGTCAGCTCCTCCGCCCCGGCCCATTCCATTTCCTTGACGTTCAGCTCTGCCAGGATGAGTTGTTCGAGCGCGGTCACGCCGTCCCGCTCGGCCTCCGCGACCCCGGCCACGAGGAGCCTTGCCAGTGGCTGACGGATCTTGATGCTCGACGCGTTCCGGGCGGCGCGGCCCAGCACCACGACCGAGCGCGCGATTCCCATCGCGGACTCAAGCTTCCGGTCGATCGCCGGAAGCGCGGCCTCGGGGAACGCGCACAGGTGCACGCTGGAAGGCGCATCGTCATCACTCCCGCCGTGCAGCCGTCCGTAGATGGCCTCGGACAGGAAGGGTGCGACCGGCGCCATGGCCTTCGTCGTCGCCAGCAACACCTCGCGGAGCGTCGAGTAGGCGGCCATCTTGTCCGCGTCCATGTCGCCCTTCCAGAACCTGGCGCGCGACAGACGCACGTACCAGTTGGACAGGTCCTCGAGAACGAAGTGCTGCAGTTTCCTCACGGCCTTCGTGATGTCGTACTCGTCCAGGTCGGCGGTGACCGCGGCGATCGTCGAGTGGCAGCGCGAGACTATCCACTTGTCAATGGTCGATCTGTCCCCGAGACCCACGAAGTGCTCGTCCGGGTCGTAGCCGTCTATGTTCGCGTAGAGCGAGAAGAAACCGTATGTGTTCCTCAGCGTATCGAGCACCTTGCTCGCGACTTCCTTGACGCCGTTCACGTCGAACCTGGTCGGGATCCAGGGCGGGCTCGTCGACATCAGATACCAGCGGAGCGCGTCCGCGCCCTGTTCCGCCATTATCCCGAAGCTGTCGACGGCGTTGCCGACCGACTTGCTCATCTTCTTGCCGTGCTCGTCCAGGACCATGTCGTTGACGACGCAGCGCTTGAACGACGATGTCCCTGATACGATGGTCGAGATCGCCAGCAGCGAGTAGAACCACCCCCTGGTCTGGTCGACGCCCTCGGCGATGAAGTCCGCCGGGAAGCTTCTCTCGAACTGCTCCTTGTTCTCGAAGGGCCAGTGCCACTGCGCATACGGCATGCTGCCGGTATCGAACCAGCAGTCTATGACCTCCGGTGTGCGCGTCATCACGCCACCGCACTCAGAGCAGGTGAGCTTCACGCCGTCGACCGCGGGCTTGTGGAGGTCGACGCCGGACGGTACGGTGTCCCCGCCCCGCTCGCGGAGTTCGGCGATACTGCCGATGCAGTCCCGCCGCTCGCACTTCTCGCAGATCCAGATGTTCAGCGGCGTGCCCCAGTAGCGGTCACGCGAAACGGCCCAGTCGACGTTGTTCTCGAGCCAGTCACCGAGCCTGTTGGCGCCGATCTCCTTGGGGTGCCACTTGATCTTGGCGTTGTTCGCGATCATCTCGCTCTTGAACTGCGTCGTCCGCACGTACCACGAGTGCCGAGCGTAGTAGACGAGCGGCGAATCGCACCGCCAGCAGAAGGGGTAGGTGTGCGTGACGGTATCGCTCTTATAGAGGGAACCACGCTTGTCCAGATCTTCGGCGATGAGCGGGTCAGCGTCCTTGATGAACATACCGGCCCACGGCTTCACCTCGGATGTGAAGCTACCCGTGTCATCGACAGGCTGGACGAACGGCAGGTCGTGCTCGACGCCCACGCGGTAGTCGTCCTCGCCGAAAGCCGGCGCCGTGTGGACGATACCGGTGCCATCCTCGAGCGTGACGAAGTCCGCGCCGATCACATACCAGGCCTTCTTGTCGACGTGCACAAACGTGTAGAGGGGCTCGTACTCCTTGCCGATGAGATCTAGCCCTAAGTACTTCTCCAGAATCTCGTACTCTTCATCCAGCACGGACAGAAGGGCCTCGGCCAGTATGAGATTCTCGCCTCCCGATTTCACCTTGACGTAGCTCTCGGTGGGCGCGACGGCCAGCGCGACGTTGGATATCAGTGTCCACGGCGTCGTCGTCCATACGAGGAAGGACGTATCGGGGTCTTCCTTGAGCCTCATTCTGATGAAGACCGACGGGTCGACGGCGTCCCTGTAGCCTTGCGCGACCTCGTGGCTCGACAACGGCGTCCCGCAGCGCGGGCAGTAGGGCAGGATCTTGTGGCCCTTGTAGATGAGGTCACGGTCCCACATCAGCTTGAGGATGTGCCAGACCGACTCGACGTAGTCGTTGGTGCACGTGACATACGGATCGGACAGGTCGAGCCAGTACCCCATGCGGCGGGTCAGTTCGTCCCACTCGTCCTTGTACGTGAACACACTGTGGAGGCACTTCTCGGCGAACTCGGCGACGCCGTACTTCTCGATGTCTTCCTTGCTCTCGAGATCGAGCTGCTTCTCGACCTCGATCTCGACCGGCAGCCCGTGCGTGTCCCACCCGGCCTTCCGCTCAACCAGGAAACCCTTCATCGTCTTGTAGCGACAGATGGCGTCCTTCACGGTGCGCGCCAGCACGTGATGCGTTCCCGGATGGCCGTTCGCTGTCGGAGGACCCTCGAAGAAAACGAATCTCGGGGCCTCCGCACGCTCGTCCGTGCTCCGGCGGAAGGTATCGTCGCTATCCCAGAACTCGAGCACTTCCTTCTCGATATCCGGCAGCGACTGCTTCTTATGTAGTTCCTTGAAGCTCATGCGCTCCTTAGGTACGGCTCCCACGCGCCCTCGTCTCGACACGTTGTGCGTCAACGCGGCCCGCCTGGTGCTTTACATCTCCTTGACGAGACGGAAGACCAGCTGGGTCAGCTTCGGCTCGGCGCCGGCGGCGACCTTGAGGATCTCCTCGTGACTTGCGGGCTGGAGGGCGTCCGCCAGACATACGTCGGTGATTATCGCCAGCCCCACAACTCGCATGCCGCCGTGAATGGCCACGATGTTCTCGGCCACCATCGACATGCTGACTACGTCCGCCCCGATGGTGGTCAGGTAACGGTACTCCGCCGCCGTCTCGAGGTTCGGCCCGGCCACGCCCACGAAGACGCCCTTCCTCAGGCGTATCTTCTCATCGAGCGCGATGTCCTCAGCGAGGCGCACGAACTCGCGGTCGTACGGCTGCGACATGTCGGGGAAGCGCGGTCCCAGGGTCTCGTCGTTGGGACCGATGAGCGGGTTGTCGCCCGTCAGGTTGATCTGGTCGACGATGGCCACGATGTCGCCCTTGTCGTAGAGGGGGTTCATACCCCCGGCGGCGCACGTGAGAATGAGCTTCCCGGCGCCCAGCGCGCGCAGCACGCGGGTCGGGAAGGTCACCTCCTGCATCGTGTAGCCTTCGTAGTAGTGAACGCGCCCGTTCATAAGCGCCACGGGCTTGCCGCTCACGGTCCCGAGCACCAGCTCGCCTGCGTGGCCCTGAACACCCGACTTCGGGAAGTGCGGGATATCACCGAACGGGATCGTCGCATCCACTTCCATGCGGCTGGAGAGATTGCCCAGACCGCTGCCCAGGACAACGGCGATCTCAGGCACGACCGCAGACTGCTCGCGGATGAACGCGACTGCCTCGTCTATCTTCTGTGTCAGCTTCAGTGTGTCTGCCATGGTACGTTCGATCCTCCGGTATCGGTTTCGTTGCTCGCTGCCCGCATCTACTCGAGACGGGCTGCCAACTGGTAGAGTGTCGCCACCAGGAACCTCTGAATGAAGTAGATAGCGAAGAACGCCAACATCGGCGAAAGGTCAAACCCTCCCTGAACAGTGAACGGCAGCTTCCTCCTGATCCAGGCCAGGAGCGGGTGCGTTATCTGCCTGAGGAACATCACCGCCGGATGCACGGACCGTGGGGCGAACCACGAAACGATCACTATGGTGAAGAGCGCTATCATATAGAGAAGCAGCGCGATGTCGATGATGGTGGCGATGGCGCCTACGAGATTGCCCACTGCGAACACGGTCTCTACCCTCGCTCCCCGAAGATTGCTCTGCCTACCCGCACGATCGTGGCGCCCTCCTCGATGGCCACCTCGTAGTCGTTGGTCATGCCCATCGACAGGTGTTCCATTGAGACGCCGGGGATGACCCTCTCCTCTATAGCACTTCTGAGCTCCCGAAGTCGTCTGAAGCACGGGCGGACATCCTCGGGGTCCGGCAGGAATGCCCCGATGGTCATGAGCCCCAGGATCTTGAGCCGCGGCAGATCGGCCATCTCCTCGAGGGCCGCCACCGTCTCATCGGGCTCCAGCCCGAACTTCGTCTCCTCGCCGGAAGTGTTCACCTCGACCAGCACATCGATGTCGACACCCGTGGATTCGCACGCGATCGAGATCTCACGAGCCAGGCGGACACTGTCCACCGACTGGATCATATCGAAGAGCGGGAGAGCCTTCCTGACCTTGTTGGTCTGAAGGTGCCCCACCAGGTGCTTCTCGACGGGCGGCAGCTCTCCTTTGAACTTCCGCTCGGCCTCCTGCACCCTGTTCTCCCCGATGCAGGTGACCCCCGCCTCAATTGCCTCGATGATGAGGGCCGGCTCCACCGTCTTCGTAATGCCGACCAGCGTGACGTCACCGGGGTCTCGCAACGCCCGGGCCGCCGCGGCCTCGATCCGGTCACGAACCTCCCTGACGTTGTCGGCGATGGCCAAGATACTGCCTCCGGTCCGGGTTCAGTAGAACCATATATTATAGTCTGAGGCTGGGGGGTCGGCAACGCAAAAACAGCCCGGACGACGCTCCCCCAGCCACGCCGGCACCCCCTGACAGCCCGAAAACACGCGCTGTGCAGTCTTTTCCGCTTGCCCTGCCTTGCCCGCTGATGCTAGCCTATGCGGACGCGCAAAGAGCGTGGGTACAGCGTAACAACACCTGTGTGAGGTCCGTACAGGGACGGCACTCGGAGGAGAACCGGATGAGCAAGACAGTTGCAGGCGGCTTCAAACCACGTGTTCTGGTCTTCTGCTGCAACTGGTGCGCGTACGCCGGCGCAGACCTGGCAGGCGTGTCCAGACTCAAGATAACTCCACATTTCCGGGTTATCAGAACCATGTGCTCGGGCCGCGTGGATCCCGAGCTCATTCTTGAGGCCTTCGCAGAGGGCGCGGACGGGGTCATGGTCGCGGGGTGCCACCCTGGCGACTGCCACTATATGGAAGGCAACTACAAGACCATGCGGCGCATGGCCTTCCTGAAGAAGCTCGTCTCGGACCTGGGACTCGAGCCGGACAGACTGGCGCTCGAGTGGGTGTCGGCCGGCGAGGGAAGCAGGTTCCGCGAGGTCATCAACGGGTTCGTCGAGAAGATCATCGAGCTTGGGCCCAGCCCGATCGGAAAGAGGGCCGAGGCAAGGACGGGCCTGGACGCAGTGGGCCGTGGCGAAGCAGTGGGCGGCTGACCAGTAGCCGGACGACCAAAGGAGATCGGGTAGGGCGGGGCCTCGCGGCCCCGTCTTCCTACACCACCGGACGTACGGCTCCGTGTCCGGCTGTTCATGGGGAGCACATGAGGCTCTGAAGAGCCCCCTAATCTGCGTCGTCGTTGCGTGCCCTGCCCGTTTGCCACGGGGTTCCCCTAGCCCCGGCGCTGCCGCTACTTCATAAGGACGACCTTCCTGGTCAGCGCGGTGTCTTCTGCCGTCAGACGAACGAAGTAGATACCCGATGCAACGGGCACACCGTGACTGTCCGTGCCGTCCCAGGTAACAGAGCTCCGCCCGCCGGCCACTCTGCCGCTGGCAAGTGTTGTCACACGCGCACCGGCGATGTTGAAGACCGCCAGGTCGATGTCGGCGCCGCCGTCCGGAACGGCGTAGGCGATCATCGTGACGGGGTTGAACGGGTTGGGTACGTTCTGATCAAGCCTTGCCCCGGACACCGACCAGGATTCGTCCCCGGGCACGCCGACCTCGAGTTCGTAGTTGTAGAAGCCCGTGCGCCTGCTGTTGTGGCGCCAGCTGCCCCACTCGACGCCGTCTCCGTCGTCGTATGAGCCCTCGGTATCCCAGACGTAGACCAATCCGTCCATGCCGGAGACGATGACCTCAACGTCGCCATCGAGATCGAGATCGGCCAGGGCCGGCGACGAGATGACCTCACCGTCTGTCTGGATGGGCCATCCGGCCAGCGGGGAGCCGTCGGTGTCGTATCCGTAGACCTTCCCGTTGTTGGAGCCCACCACTATCTCGACGTCCGGGTCGTTGTCGATGTTCCCCACCGACACGCTGCCGCGCTTGTCATTGAAGTCGCCGCCGACCATTGTCTGCGGCCACCCGGGGTAGACGGCGCCCTCCCAGGTCCAGACGTGGATCTTCGCGTCCGTACTCGTTATCAGGATCTCGAGGTCACCATCTCCGTCCAGGTCGGCAAGCGTTGGCGATGACGCGAAGTCGTCGTTCTGCACGCACGGCTGGGGCCAGTTTGGGAAGACCGATCCGTCGCTGGAGAAGAGCCAGACCTCGTTGCTGTTCGATGAGGCGACGACCTCTATCATGCCGTTGTTGTTCACGTCGCCGACTGCGACGGAACCTCTGGCGTCACCGCCGACGTTGACGGGCCATCCCTGCACCATTGATCCATCGGGGTTGAAGCAGTAGATGCTGTCCGAACGGGATGGAACGACGATCTCCAGATCGTAGTCGTGGTCGATGTCGACCACGGCCACGGAGCCGAAGGCCCAGCTGGCGTCCAGCGAGGCGAAGGTGCCGTTTGGATTCAGGAACCCGGAGCCGTCAGCGTTCCACACGTAGAGATAGCCGTCCGCGCATGGAAGGATGATCTCATCGATGCCGTCGTGGTCCAGATCGGAGAGGGTGGGAGTGGCCCAGCAGAGCTTGTTCAACAAGACAGGCCAATTACCCGGGAGTACCGTTCCGTCCTCGGCGTTCCAGGCCCAGATCTCGTAGGCGGGATGCCCCTCGGGTCCCACGTCGCCGAAGGCGGCCCCCACGAGCTCCAGATACGGGTCACTGTCGAGCTGTCCGACGGCGATGGAGGACCTGTAGCCGCCCGTGCCTTCCTCAGCGAGCACGCCCTCCGTCCTCGGGTCGCCGTCACCATCAATGATCTCGGTGCCGTCGTGATGCCAACCGTAGATCTCGCCCGACCCCACGAGCACCTCTAAGTCACCGTCCAGGTCCACGTCCACCGCGAGGGGGGAGCCGTACATGGCCTCGCCGCCCATCAGGGGCCATCCTGCCTGTGCCGGCGGGTTCGTGTTGATCTCAAGCGTGTCAGAGTGAACTCCCTCGTTGCCTGATGAGTCGATGGCGCTCACGTAGTAGTAGTACCTCTGATTCTCGGCGAGCCCCGCGTCCTCGTAGCAGGAGATCCGCTCGATGACGGCGGAGTTGACCTGCTCGAACGTCCCGAAGGGATGGTCGGTCCTGTAGATGTCGTAGCCCCAGAGGTCCTCCGTGACGTCGGGATCCCACGTGAGGTAGATGGTCGTGGCCTTGACCCGGCCGTCGAGCCCCGTGGGTATGGGAGGTGCCACGACATCGAAGTTCTTGACCCACGTCTTCCCGTCCTCATCCGTCAGCACCAGTTCAAACTCCTGCGTGATGGCGGAATTGACCGTGAAGACAAAGCCGGTCTGGCCGGAGGCGGCCGCGCCTGCTGCGATGTCACCCCACGTGTCCAGGCTGTCGGATATGGACACCTCCGCTGACGGGTAGTTCAGCTCGGCGCTCACGACGTCGGCCTCGCCGTTGCCCTCGTTCAGGATGTCGATCGTCAGAGTGACCGTCTCTCCGACGTGCGGGACGCCGTCGTTGCCGTCATCGTAGTTGTTGCGGAGCTGCGTCAGGATCGGACGGAGCACCCTGAGGGTGTACGTGTCCGTCCAACTGCCGCGTGCCGGCTCGTCGAACTGGAGCGTGAACTCGATGTCGTAGTCGTTCGGGCACGAGTCCGCAATGTCGACCGAGAAAGCGGCCGGGTAGGCCACCTGGCTCGTTGCTCCGATGGTCCCCAGCGACTCCGTACCGTCTACGAGCGCCGCGTACGGGTCGGTAGTGGAGAGCGTTGCAGTGACGCCGGTCGCAGCCGTCAGGCCACCGTTTCCGACCGTGATGCCGAGTTCGACCGTCTCGCCGGCTTCGGCGCTGCCGTTGGCGTTGCCGTCGCTTCCGCCCACGGCATCGTCATCGACCGTGGTGGAGCGCAGTGTGAGGTGTGCGCCCGTGGACGACGTCACGCCGACTGAATCTTCGTAGGGGTAGTGGTTCTTCGCGGTAACGGTGATGGTCATTGAGCCCGTCGTCTGGGGCGTGAACGACAGTACCACCTGGCCGGACGCGTTGGTGTAGCCAGTCGCGTAGACCTCATCGTCCTTGACCAGACAGACAAGCGCGCTGTCTACCGCGGCCGGGTCGACCACGGTGACTGTCAGGTCGGTTGCGCCGAGCGGCACGCTCGAGTCGTGGATGGCCGACAGCGCTACGGGCCTCTTAGTCCAGAGGCGTGACTCCGGGTCGCCCAGGAACACGTAGCTCATCTGAGTCCAGCGATCCGTGTTGTCGTAGGACGACTCCGGCACGTAGGGGATCTTGCACATCGCGGACACAACACCGGTTCTGTCGACTCCGTCGTAGAGCAGCTCGTGCCACGTGTAGTAGTAGTCTTTGGCCGTCGTGGGGAAGCAGAATCGCGTTGGGCCGAAGACGAACGTTGAACCGCCGTTCGGGTTGTTCATGAAATGCTCGGCGATGCAGTCTTCCTCCGTCTTCGTTGACGTGCAGTTCAGCATCCAGAGGAAACCGCATCTCTCGACCCCATTCGTGAGTGCATCGACGTCCTGGACCGTGATGTACTCGTTCTTGCTACACCGCAGGATGTCCTTGTTGCCGTGTCCCACGTGCGATGTGATGTTGTGGCCGACGTTCAGCGAGTCCAGGGCCGCCTGTGCCGTCAGCTCGAACGACTCGGGGAACGGCTGGTAGTTCTGGTACACGAGCGCCGGGTGTACCTCGGGCGGGAGAAGCGGCAGGACCGGCTCGACTACGTGCTCGGCGCCGTCGGTGCTGATGAGCTGTCCCTCTTCCCAGTCGTAGGGAAACAGCACTTCCGCCAAATACAGATTTCGAGCCGCGAAGAGGCCGTCGGGCATCTTCTCGTAGGTCAGCGTCTTCGTAACGAACGTCTCGACCTCGAGAGTGTTGGCTGTAGGCGCTCTGCCGACGAAGATGTCGGGGTACAGGTCAACGCTGTCGCCGGGAGACGTTACGCCCGCGTACCCCTCGCCGAACTTGCTGTCGCCGTCCAGGTTCCAGTTGTCGTCCAGGTCCGAGTAGTAGAGGTCGTTCGTCACCTCCCAGCCCCCGTAGTAAGCGGACCAGGCGTCCCTGATGGGCACGATGTTCGTTTCGCCGCCGAGCAGGATGAAGGTCGTTCCCCAGGACTCATACGCGTCCTGGATGAAGAAGCGAATGCGCTCGGTCAGGTCGGTCCCGCCAGAGTAGTTGGCATCGATCCAGGACACCGTCCGAATGACTGTCGGGATGCCCTTCTTCATCTTCCAGTCCACCAGGTCCTGGAAGTACGGCGCGAACTCGTCGCTCGTGATGATGACGTACTCGACCGGGCTGCCCTCGAGTGACGGAGTGTAGCGGGGCATGAACCCATCCACACCTACTCCATCGACAACGTCGAGGTTCTGGAGCTTCCCTGCTACGTCCCACGGATTTTCCACCAGGCCCTCGACCAGTTCTCTATACAGTTTCTCGGAGCTTGCCGTCACCCGTATTCTCGGGTGCGCGCGGTTCGTGGCCGGCGTAAGCTCGAGTGCGACGGATACGTCGCTGGCCAGGATCAGCCGTCCACTCCCGGGCGAGTACTGCAATGGGTAGACCGCCACGCTCGCGATGCGGTAGCCGCCCATGTAGCCCTCTCCGAGGTACTCGATACGGTTGCGGGGATAAAGCTCGTCGCTCTCATAGACGGAGCGGTCGGGATCGGCCCACACGGCCGTCTCACCGATCGGCACCTCCGGCTGAGCGGGGAGAACTCTGTGGACTCCCGGGAGTTCCTCCTCGATGAGGTGGGAGATGGTCACGCCCTCCACACGCATGTCAGACGGCACCACGAAGCGCAGCACCCTCACGGGCAGCTCGGGCATCCCGACATCAGAGAGAGACCGGCATCCCTGCACGGTGACTTTCGAGAACTCACCCGCGGGTGCCACCGAAACCGCTTCACTGCTAAAAGATGTGTCGGTCGCGGGCCCTGCGGCCCATGCCGGCAGCGCCATGCACACGACGGCGATGAGCAGCCAGTGTGCGAGGTATCTCGGGGCCATCGTTGTTCTCCTCTCTCACCAGGTGGGACCGTGACGTCCACCACAGATAGTTACAGGACCGAGGTCTTCTCACGACGACTCCCGATCCTGGCATTGCCAGGAACGACAAGGCGATGAACACTGCGCCGGCGCTGCAGGGCGGAATCACAAGGTGTTGCCCCGTCGCTATTCCGGCTTCGCTGTTGCACTGAGAAGCAGTAGCAGTGTTGTCTTAGCAGTGCTCCCGTTGCCCCGTCGGCTTCCCGACCTGAGCTTACGTTTTGAGGGATTATAGAAGGATTTTACCACAAAAAGCCACGGGGGTCAAGGATGTTCCCAGTCCCTGACCCCCCGCAGCTTGTCTGAGTTTGCCTGTCGTCGCGTGGTGCTACTCTGGAGAAGCCCCGCTTGGCAGGTCTTTCCGGACGATCCGACCAGACCACATGGAACGGTCGGGCTCACCCGTTCCGAGCTACTTGAGCATCACCATCTTCCTGGTCGCGTTCCAGGTGTCCACCGACAGGCGGCAGAAGTAGACGCCGGAGGCCACGGATTCCCCGTGGTCGTTCCGTCCGTCCCAGCTGGCAACGTGGTTGCCGGCGTGCCCCGTCTCGTCCAGCACCGTGGCGATGCGCCTGCCCGCGACGTCGTAGATGTGCATCCGCACTCTGGCTCCGTCGTTCGCCACCGAGTATCGGATCGACGTCGACGGATTGAAGGGATTGGGCGAGTTCTGCGAGAGCCGGTTGGCTCGGCCGATTCCGACGTCATCAACGCCGGTCGTGCCTATCAGGTCAGAGCCGTCCAGTATGCGCGTGACGTACTCGAGGCGTGTGGATGGATGAGAGCCGTCGGTCATTCCGCCCAGCAGGACTGGCACCATGTAGCGGCGGCCGCCCGTAGCAGCGTCGACGTAGAGCGCGCCGCGTTCCAGCCCGGCCTGGTCGAGCCAAACGAGCTCAGTGCCCGCGTCACCGTTCGGTCCCACCTCACCCACGAACTGATCGCTCCATCCCTGGTAGTCGTAGTCGAACGACAAATCCTGCGTCGGCTCTCCCGATTGCCCGGCCACGGACTCGACGTTTCCGTCTCCCTTGCCGAGCCCGGTGACGTACGTTGCGTGGAATCTGTTCCAGAGGTCGAGCGCCGTCGGGCTGCCGTTGATGTAGTAGGAGCCGCCGAACATCGGCTCCTCGACGTAGACGTCACCGCCGGCGTCAAGAAAGCTCGTGAGCGCGGCCGCCTCGTCGTCGGTCATCTGCACGTTGGCGCCCGGTTCTCCGAAGTTGACGACGCCACCGAGGTAGATGATGAGTTCGAAGGGGGAGAGGTCGGCGGGGAGCGTCTCGGAGACGGAGTACAGCTCACCGACCGACTCGAGGGCCTCGATCCACGGTATCTCGCTGCCGTCGGCCGTGGTGTAATCGTCCCCGATCCCGTCGAACGGCTTATCGCCGTCATCGGCATCCCACAACAGGATGCTGGAGTTCACGCTGGCAGCGATCGGCCCCTTGGACCACACTTCCGTCCGCTCGTTACCCGAGAGGTCGACGGCGGTGAGCGCGTAGTAGTAGTGCTGCTTGTTCTCCGCAGTGACGTCGGTCCAGTCTGTCATGGCCGCGTCCAGCAGGTCCGTTGCTATGGGCGTCATCTCGGTGACATCCGAGAAGCGCTCGGTGTCGCGGTAGACCCGGTAGTGCGCGAAGTCGGACGGAGGTGCGTAGCCCGCCCAGTCCAGAAGGATGGCTCCACCTACGTCGAACGGATCGGCGGGTATCAGGTTATCGACGGCCGCCGGGGCGTCTGTGTCCGGGGGCTGGTCGACGATGGACATGCTGCCCTCGTAGGGAAGGATGCCCTGGCCAGTGACCACGATCGTCATCGTTCCCTCGACGGTCGGCGCCGGAGACAACGTCGCCACGCCGTCGGGTCCGGTCGTCGCGACGACCGACAGCTCGCTGCAGGACAGGAACACGGTGGCGCCGTCGATCGCCTCGCCGTCTCGCGACACGGCCACGAGCAGCTCGTGCTCACCCAACGGTATCTCGCCGGCGTGCGCGACAGTGGACGTAACCGGATTCCTGGTCCATATGCGAGTCTCGGGATCGCCGAGCAGGTTGAGTTCGTAGAGAGTGTAGCGCGTGTAGCGTTCGGATCTCGCCAGTTCGACGAACGCGTCCTTGTGGGCCGCGTGGGCGACTCCCGCGTGCTCCAGTCCCTCGTTGAAGAGCTTGCTGAAGAACTCCCTGTCGAACTCGTCGCCGGTTCCATTGCCGGGGTTGCCGGGCGAGCCCCATCCATACCGGCTGTTGCCGACGTAGGCTATCCCGCCGCCGCCCGGTGAGTTGAGCCAGTGTTCCGCTATGCAGTCCCTGTCTATTGCCGCGGACCAGCAGCCCATTGAGTAGAACAGGCCGTAGCGGGGAGCGTTGGTCAGACCGTCGAAGTCCGAGCGGTAGAGCGCTCCGCTTCCGATGCACAGGACCGTCGTGTTGGCGTGACCGTTGTGGTTGATGATGTTGTAGCCGGTGTTCATCGCGGCGACGGCGCTCGAACGCGACAGGTTACCGCTCGTCTCATAGAGCTTCGTGATGGGATCGTATAGCTCCGGCACCGACTCGTCGTCGATCATGTTCTTGCAGATGGCGTGATCGGTCCAGGGGTTGGTCCAGAGAACCTCGGCCATGAAGAGTATATTCTCCAGATAGTCCGTCGGCAGCGGGTCGCCTCCCGGCGCTCCCTCGTAGGTCAGGACCTTGTTGACGAAGCGCGCGGCCTCGGTCGTGTTGTCGACCGGAGCGCGCCCGACGAACACGTCGGCATACATATCGATCTCGTCGAGCGAGATCTGGCCATACGTGCCGTTGCCGTTCGCGTCCCACGTGCCATCGAGGTCGCCGTAGTACAGGTCGCAGCGGATCTGGTCTTCGTCCGGTGCGCCGCCGACGCCGGATGTCATTGCGTAGACCGTGCGGGCCGGGACGACGCCGGTGTCGCCTCCAAGAAGCACCCACATCGTGCCTTTGTTCTCGTAGTAGTCGATGATGCAGTTCCGGATCTGGTCCTGCTCGTCGACACCCGTGTAGTTGGAGTAGATCCACGTCGTGGTCACTACCTCGGTCGTCAGCCCCTTCTGCGCCTTCCAGTCAGCCAGTGTCTGGAATGTCGATTCGTAAGCGGAAGGAGCGATGATCAGGTAGTCGACCTCGCCGCGGCCGGCTCTGGGACCTGCCGATCGATCGATCACGTCTTCCGGATTGACGACGAGCGAGCGCGAACGCTCCGCGGCGGCGCTGGCCGACCTTGCGGAGAGCGGACCCGGGACCCGGGCCGTATTCGGCGCGAACTCGATCTTGAGAGATATCTCAGTGGTCTCATTGACGTAAAGCTTCCGCTCGGAGGCCACATACTGGACAGGGTAGAACGCAACGGTCGCGATCCCCTGGCCGGAGGCTGAGCCCGAGCCCAGGAGGACGCAGCTTCGCTCGGGGTAGGGACGCGACGATGCGTATGCCTCGGCATCCGCGTCGACCCAGGCAGCCGCCTCGAGTGTCGAGAGCGGTACCTCTGGCTGGCGTGGCCGCACCAGGAATGAGCCGGGACGTTCGCCCCGCGACAGGACCGTCGCCTCCGCACTCACCGCCACTGCCCCGTCTGGGAGAGCGAACCTGACGAGCATGAGCGGTAGTTCCGGGTACCCTTCTTCATGCGTCGTCAGTTCGCCTCGAAGGCGGACGACATCGAAGCCGTCTACCTGCTCGACGAAGAGATCCTGTTCCGCTACCTCCACTGTCGTCGTCAGCGCACTCTGTGACGCGAGAGCCATAGACGTGAGGGCGCAGAGAGCGGCGACAGTAGACAGCACTATCCGAAGACCGGACAGGCGCATGGGAATCCTCCTCCTCCGGGATCATCTGTGGCTAACTTGTTCAATCACCTCATTTTAACTCATTTGACCGTCTTAGTCAAGGAATACTGATTCAGGAAAGAGTCACACCCCACGCGACAAACGCGGCCGGGGCAGGGAATCGCACACGACGGGCCGGTGACAGCGAGTGTGACCGATCTGAGAGGAGACTGCAAAAGCCGAGGCGCGACCGTCACTCGGGATCCATGGTCGGTCCCGAGGGCGAGCCGCGCCTCTCGTCCTGCATCCTGCTCAGTGGCTCGGAGGTCCGCCCCGCCCAAGTCGCTCAGGTTCGGGCGGCGTTGCTCCTCCTGTGCACTTCCTCGAGAACCGCACTGACGCCGGCTGCTCGATGTTACCTGTAGAGCGCCTTGATCTGTGTCCAGGACGTGTTCTCCACCGGGCTCTCGTGGTTGCCCAGGAATGTGACGTCGTCGATCATGGCTCCGGCATCACCACCACCGGCAGGCCCGCATCCATTGTCTGTGGTGTACATCACCCACAGGAAGCCGCCCCAAGTGTAGGGACCGGGGAAGTCGAACTGCGTGATGTCATAGCCGATGTTGTAGGCCGTGCCACCCCAGCCGTCGCACGAACCGAAGTCGCCCCAATACGCCGCGATGCCGTAGTAGTCGGCGCCGTTGGATGTGCCGTTGAAAGTTATGTAGTCGTTGTCGACCGTCGGGATCGCGAAGTGGATGGCGAACCGGACCGTGCAGCTCAGGGCGCCTACCAGATTGACGAGAGGAGAGTAGAGGGCATTCTGCAGCATCGGCGGGACGAAGCTCGTGTCGGCGTCATCACCACACCACCAGCTGTGCGGGTCGCTATAGGCCGGGCAGCACCTGTCGATCAGGTGCCAGAAGTCACCGGCAGCGCCGGGAACGGCCGGGATCAGATTGACCTGGTCGTCGGCGTTGTCGTAGAAATACACATAGCCGCCGAAGTAGTCAAAGACCTTGACCATGTCGCACATGAAACCACCACCGACGGACAGATAGAGAGCGTCCTGATCGGACCAGGCGCCGTCCGACAGGAAGCGGAAACGAGCGTTGAGCGGATTGTCGTATGTAGCGAGGATGAAACCGTAGAGACCAATGTCGGTCCACGGCTGCGTCCCGTCGTAGCCACGGTTCAGGTCCACGAAGACGCCGAGGCTCTCGGCCTGCACGTACGTGTAGTCGTAGCCCGTCTCCGAATCGTGACGGAACGCGTATGTCAGGATCGGATACGTGGCGCCGCTCAGGTCCAGCGTCGGGATGACCAGTCTGTCGTCCCAGCTGTTGCCGTAGCCACCGTCGGCGTCGTAGTCGAAGTTGCCGCACCACCAGGAGTGTGCGCCCTCGTAGGCCATATACGTGTCAATGTGGAAGTGCGGGGACGCGCCGGCGCTGAAGTCGGCGGTCGAGTACCCGCTGACGTCACCTTCCATGTCGTCAAACGAGAACTCAATGTTAGGCCATCTCTCACTCTCATATCCGATATCGTAGACGGGTGAGGCGACCAGCTTGCTGGCCTGGACCTGCCCGCACGCAAGTATCACGAGCGCGAGCGCCGTCAAAAGGATCGTCGTCCTCTTCACTGGACACCTCCTTAGTGTAGCGAGCCACGCGGACGCGCACCGACATCTACAGGGGCGCGGCCACGTCCCATTGGACTCCGCAGGTCATTCTCGGGGCACCAGTCCTCGGGTGTCAACAGAAAAAGAGCGGCGCGCACCGGACGACGTGCGATATAGAGGAATGGATTCAGGGGCCTCACGCCGAAGGTGGCGCGGGTGGGCGGCAACGTGCTGCTTGACAGAGGGGTCCGACTGGCCCTATAAGATGAGGGCGACCCGTCGTCTACTGATGGGTCGTGTGCGGATGGTGCGCGGAACTGCCGCGCGCAGGCCGCAGGGCGCAGATACGGAGGCAGTTTGCACAAAGACACCGTGGTCATAGTCCTGGCAGGAGGCAAGGGAGAGCGTCTCTGGCCTCTCACGCGGGACCGGGCCAAGCCCGCCGTGCCCTTCGGTGGCATCTATAGGATCGTCGACTTCAGCCTTTCCAACGCCATGAACTCGGGTCTCAGGCGGATCTTCGTCCTCACACAGTACAAGTCCATCTCGCTGACCAGACACCTTCGGCGCGGATGGGATCACCTGAGCTATGCCCTCGGGGAGTTCATCGAGAACGTGCCCGCGCAGCAGCGGCTCGGCGAGGTCTGGTACAGGGGGACCGCTGATGCCATCTGGCAGAACGTCTACCTCCTGGACCAGCTGAAGCCCAAGCCACGCTACGTCTTGGTGCTCTCGGGAGATCACGTTTATCAGATGGACTACAACGGTCTCCTCGCGTACCACGCGGCCTCGGGTGGCAGCGCGACCGTGTGCGCACAGGAGAGGCCCGTAGAGGAGGCCTCCGAGTTCGGTGTGCTTCAGGTGGACGACGCATTCCGCGTCCGCGGCTTCCAGGAGAAGCCCGAGCGGCCCGACACCATTCCTGGGAAGCCCGACCGCGTGCTGGCCTCCATGGGGGTCTACGTCTTCAACACCGATTTCATGATAGAGCGTCTGAGCGAGGCCGCTGAGCGAGGCATGTTTGACTTCGGGCACGACCTTCTGCCCGAGATGACAGAGAGGGAAGACGACCTTCGGGCGTATGTCTTCGGTGAGAACGGAGCGCGGGGTTACTGGCGAGACGTCGGCACCATTGATGCGTATTGGGCGGCCAACATGGACCTCGTGAGTCCGATTCCTGAGCTCAATCTCTATGACAGGGAATGGCCGATCCACACATACCAGGGTAGGTTCCCGCCCGCCAAGTTCCTCCACGACGGTGCCCAGGAGGGCGACAGGATGGGCGTCGCGGTCGACTCGATAGTATCGACCGGCTGCATCATCTCCGGCGGCCGGATCCACAGGTGCGTGCTCTCCCCGCGAGTGCGGACGAACAGCTACAGCTATGCGTTCGAGTCCATTCTGATGGAGGACGTCGACGTCGGACGGTACGTCAAGCTCCGCCGCGTCATTGTGGACAAGGGCGTGCAGATCCCCCCCAGGACCCAGATCGGGTACGATCCCGAGGAAGACGCGCGGCGATTCACGATCACGAACAGTGGCGTGGTCGTCGTGCCCAAGGGGTTCACTTTCTAGCATCGACTTGCAGTGAACGTGTTGTTGGGACGCAACTTGTTGTGCCCGCGGCCTGTCAGAACATATGGAACCTCGTTCCGGATGCCCTCCTGGAGTGATGGACGGAACAGCCATGTCCGAACGCCCTCAGTACATCACGAAGATCCGACGCGGACGCGAGCGGCGCTACCGGCGCACGATCGCCTGGTCGACCGCCGGAGCTGTCGTCTTCCACATTCTGTTGGTTTTGATAATCGCTACCTTCAGAGAGCGGCCCCATCTCGTCATGCGCAGTGGCTACAGGGGAGAGTTCCGCCTGCTTCCGGCGATCTCGATTCTGAGGGAGCCGGACGTGACGGAGAGCGAGGCGCAGGCCAGAGGCAGAGAGTTGGGGAGCTCCGGTTTCACGGTGGTCAACCTGGTCGTTGCCGAACACGCGCTGTCGAGGAAGACCCCGATCGAGTCCGAGGTCGAGGAGCTGGATCGGGCACTGGGGGATGACCCCCGGAATCTGCGCGATACATCCCTCCCGCAGCCTGCCGGCCAGGAGATCGTGATCGAACACCTCGTGGAGCCCATCTACCCGCAGTCCGCGATCGACCGGGAGATCGAGGGCGTGGCGGTCTTCGTGATCAGCGTGGATGCGACGGGCGAGGTCCGCAACGCCCGGCTCGTCGAGTCCGAGGTCAGTGGGGACTGCAACATCGAGGCGCAGCGCGCGCTGCTGCAGTGGAGGTTCGCTCCTTATCTCGTCGATGGCAGGGCGATTCCCTTCCACAAGTTCTACCGGATACAATTCGACCTCCTCGATGAGTTCCAGCGCGTCCAAGAGGCTCGTTCGAGAGAGAAGAAGCGGCGTGCGCTGCCTGCTCCACGAACTGCCCCGTAGAACACACACCCGCCGGCCGTGCGGGCGGGCACGCTCCCGTCCTTGACACGAGCCTGTCCGCTGGGCGAGACTCGGCGGACGTCCGGGCGCACTGCGCGCGGCGACTGACGACACTCTCCCGAGCGAGGTGCAGATGAGTTTCAACAGGCGCTCCAGGTTTCCTCTCGCGCGGGCGTGTGCCGCCGCGCTTGTCGCCACGGTTCTTCTGGCGATACCCGCGGCGAACGGTGCGCGGGCGGACACTCCCGAGGGGTACTTCGTTTCCGTGGAGGAACTGAAGCGGGGCGACAGGTGCGTCGGGCGGACCGTTTTCGTCGGCACCGAGATCGAGGAATTCGAGCTTCTGATACTCGGAGTGATCCGCGGCGCCGCGCCTGGCACTGACCTCATAATCGGCAGGGCGGGAGGTGCTCTGCTCGAGAGAACCGGGATACTCGAGGGCATGAGCGGCAGTCCAGTCTACAAGGACGGGAGGCTCATCGGCGCGATCTCGTCGACGTGGCAGTTCAGCAAAGAGCCCATCGCGGGGATCACCCCGATCGGAGAGATGCTGCCGGCGCTGGAACTGATGGACACAGAGGGTCACGCGAGCGGCCGCCCTGGCCTGGATGAACTTCCAGGGCTCGCTATGCTGCCCGAGGGCGAGAGGGCTGCTTCGTCTCTCGCGCGGATCTGCGATACGGCGGGTATGCTCGAGCGGCGGATCGACCTGCACTCCGCATCGAACGCGGTCGCGTTCGGTGATCGTGTGCTGTCCCCAATAGCGGCCCCTCTGGTCGTCTCGGGCGCGAACGCGGACTACGTCCATCGCGCGTCCCGAATACTCGGGCCCGGAGTTGCGCCGCTGCTCGGATCCGGCGTCGCGCCCGGCCCCGCGGCTGTCCCCGGGTCTTCGTCGGGAGCGGGATGGAACGCCGGGGAACTCGAGCCCGGTTCCGCCGTGGGGATCCAGTTCGTGAGAGGGGACGTCAACTGGACCGCGATCGGCACTGTCACACATCGCGACGGCGACCGACTTGTCGCGTTCGGCCACCCGCTCTTCAACGCGGGAGCCATCGACATGCCGATGGTTGCAGCCTTCGTCCACGCCGTCATGCCCATTCAATCCATGTCGTTCAAGTATGCGTCCGGGGGAGAACTCCTCGGGACCATCAAGGAGGACAGGAACAGGGCCGTGGCGGGCATCGTTGGCCCGGGACCGCCCATGGTCCCGTTCACGGTGAACATACGTGCGAATGGCGGCGAGCGCCTCTTCGAGTTCGAGACGGTGAGCAACCGCCCCTACACTGCGCTCTTCAGTGGCCTGGCCTTCGGCGGGGCGGTATCGAGCGCCGTGAAGGCCTCGGGTCCCGTGACCGTCGACATGAGCGTCCGGATCGACACCGGGGAGGAGATGGTGGAGTACCGCGACGTCTTTCACACGACCGAGCCCGCGATGAGGTGCAGTGGCGAGCTGTCGCTCCTTCTGTCGTTCATCGCGGAGAACGCGTTCGAGGAGAGGGAGCTTCGGGGAGTCGAGCTCGATGTGACCATTCGGGAGGGAGATTCCTGGACGGTGATCTCTCGTGTCGACGCCGACAGGAAGGTCTACCGGCCCGGCGACGACGTGACGCTCCGCCTGTTCATGCGTCCCCGACAAGGCGACCCGTTCGAACGCGAACTGTCCCTGCGGATCCCCAACTCGATCACGCCCGGCGCGCTCACGGTGCGAGTCGGCGATGCCGTGTCGTTCCATCTGGGTGAGCGGGACCGGCTGGCGGCCGGAGCGGCGCCGCGAAGCTACGAGCAGCTCCTGAATCTCATCAGGGACGCCAAGCCCGGGAACATCGTGGTCGCCCAGCTGCTCTCCGACAGCCCGAGCCTGTCGCTGTCGGGGGACGAGATGCGCGGTATCCCCGGTCGGGCGGGCCTCGCGATGGCGTCGAGCGCGACGAGCGGGGCCGTCGATCCGTCCATGTTCTCCGTGCTGAGAGAACGCGAGCTCGCCGTTGAGGGCCAGGTTGTGGGGTCCTTCGAGATGACCATTCACGTCAGGGAATAGCAGCGGAGTGGGCCACAACGGGCCCCTGGGAGGTTCGATGCAGAGAGTTCTGACGACCCGCCGCACATGCGCGGTACTGCTCGCGGCGACGCTGTCCTCGGCGGCGATACTGTGCACACTCGCGCCGGACGCGCTCGCCGTCTCAACGTCTTTCTGGAAGACCGACTCGTTCGTGACGGCGGAGGAAGGACGCCTCGAAGGGGTTTCCGTTCTGCGCGACGGGCGGATAGTCCTGTCACGTGAGTTGGAGATGCTGGATACACCGGAGGCGCAGTACGTGTGGTCCGGCGAGGGCATGGGACGTGGGGTCGTGGTGGTTGCGGGCACGCCCGGGAGGGTGCTCAGATTGGGCGACGGCGATCCGGTCGAGCTTCTCAGTTTGGAGACGGCTGATTTCCCCGCGATGGCGGTTTCTCCCGAAGGCAGCGTTTTCGTCGGGACGGCGCCGGGCGGCGAGGTCTACATCATCACGCCCGACGGCGAGAGCCGGCTCTTCTTCGAGACGGGCGAGGGCTACATCTGGAGCATGGCTTTCTCAACTGATCACGGGCTTCTCGTCGGCACGGGCGACGCCGCGAAGGTCTACGCGGTTGACAACGGCGGATCGGGGGTCGTCATCTACGAGTCGAGCGATGCGAGTGTCTCCGCTCTGGCCGTCACGGACGGCAGGGTGCTCGCGGGCACCAGTATCGACGGGCTCCTGCTGGACATCACGCCAGGCAGTGACCTGCGGGTGTTGTGCGACTCCTGGTACGATGAGATCTCCGGTGTGGTGCGCGGCACGGACGGTACCATCTTCTTCGCGGCCACCAGCGTGTCGCTCGAGGACATACTGGACGGCAACGGAAACGGCGACAGCGGCTACGGCTCGGGCTTTGGCGAGGGAGCCGTGTTTCGGATTACACCCGGCGGGGGTGCAGTCGAGCTATGGCATTCGCGGAGCGCGCCCGTTACCTCACTCGGGCTTTCGCCGGACGGCCTGATACTGGCGGGCACGGGGTCCGGCGGCCGGATCTACGCCGTGGGCCACGACGGCACCGCCGATCTGGTCGCGGAGCTGGAGGGGGAGGAGGTGCTCTCTATCCGGGGTACCGGAGACGCGATCGTGACCACCGGCGCGCCGGGAGCGGTCTACAGGATGGGCCCGGACACAGCCCGGTCCGGTGAGTACGAATCGGAGGTGTTCGATGCGCGCTCGACATCTGCCTGGGGTGAACTGGCGTGGAAGGCGGATGTGCCCGCCGGGGCTGGCGTGGAGTTCTTCGCGAGGTCGGGCAACACCGGTGACCCGGACGAGACGTGGAGTGAGTGGACGCCTGTCGCAGGGAGAGGGGGCGGGCAGATCGTGAGCCCCTCGGCGCGGTTCCTCCAATGGAAGGCCGTGTTGAGCCGAGGTTCCAGTGGGGCGGGCCCCGAACTGCTCAGCGTGGAGGCCGCCTACCTGCGCGAGAACCTCCCGCCTCTCGTGTCGTCCGTGACCGTATACGAGCCCGGCGACATCGTCACGGGCCCCGCCGGCGGAGCGAACGATTCCTCCGTCTCGCAGACTCTGCCGGGTGGAGTCGAGGTGACATACTCGCTCGACCCCGTTGCGTCCCCTGACCGCGAGCTTCCTGTGCTCCTGCGCGGGATGAGAACGGCGTCGTGGGAGGCGCTCGATCCGAACGGTGACGCGCTGTCGTTTGATATCTACCTGAAGTCGGACGACGAGGAGGACTGGAAGCTAGTAGAAGAAAGCGTCCTTCGGCGGACGCTGCACACCTGGGACACTGCTGCGATGACCGACGGTGTCTACCGACTGAAAGTGAAGGCGACAGACCGGCAGTCCAATCCGAAGGAGTCCACGCTTACGGCTTCGGCAGAAAGCCCGCCCTTCACTGTCGATCACACGCCGCCCGAGTTCACGCGCGTCGATGTCTCCTCGTCGGCCGGCGGGCTGACCGTCAGTGGAGTTGTCACGGACGCGGCCAGCCAGGTGATGTTCGTCGACGTGTCCGTCGACTACGGCGTCTGGAGACCGGCGTTCGCGGACGACGGCATGTTCGATTCGTGCAGCGAGTCGTTCAGGCTTGTGATAGAGGGGCTGGAAGAGGGGGAGCACGCCGTGTCAGTGCGGGCGGCGGATCGCTCCGGGAATCCCGTCGTCGTGCGGAAGTTGTCGTGGTAGCTCTTCCTACGGGGCTTTCCGGTCCCGCGAAACCCCAGGAGGGCGTCCGGAGTCACATGTACGTGGAGTTGCAGCTACTTCTGGTCTCTCGGGGTCAGGTCGGAGGTCTCACGGGTGGATTGCACGGCGAACAGACGACTGATGGACGAGAAGCTGGATGGGAACATCACGGCCGACGACGCGCGCGCCCTCGAGGCGCATCTCTCCGCGTGCTCCTCATGCCGTCGCGAATGGGAAGTCCTCGTCGCGGTGGATCGGGTGCTCGCCGATGTTCCACTGGAGCGGGCGCCGGCCGGGTTCGAGCAGTCCGTCGTTGCTGAGATAGTCCGGTGCGTGGAGGCCCGCCGCCGGAGCGAGTCGATCGGCATCCCCGTTGCCTGTGGTGTGGCTGCCGTCGCGGCAGGCTACGGCGTGCACCGCGTCGTGAACTGGGAGGCCGCGCGCTCGTTCGTTCGTGGGATAGGCGAGGCCGCGAACGGAGTACTGGCGCCGCTCGCCGAGCCCCTTGCAAGAACGCCCGACTTCGTGACGACCTGGTCACAGGAGCCGGGCGCTGTTGGTGCCCTGCTTGCGCTGGCCGTGGCCGCTGTCTTCTTCCTTGGCTTGAGCGCCCTCCGATTCGTCAGACAGAACGCTTTCGAGTGGCACTAGAGGTCCGCCGAGCGTGACGCCAGAGGCCCCGCGCGAGTAACGCCGGAGGCCCCGCGCGGAGAACCGCACGGGGCCCCTTCAGATTTCCGGTCTACCGCTCTACTCGTCGTCTCCGGAAACGACCCTGACAGATTCACCGGTTCCGCCTGTCGGCGGGCTGAAGATCACGGGCTCGCCGTTCTGTTTCTCGTCTCCCACGACCTTCCTGCGGATCGCGTAGTAGATGATAAGGCCGAGCCCGACGAAGAACGGAACGAGCGCGCCGGTCAGGGCGTCGTTCAGCACGCCGAGCGCAATGAAGCCGATGAAGAGCGCGATCCCGATGGCCGTGAAGAAGATACCCCAGCCGAGTGTGGCTGTGCCGGAGCTCTTCTTGCCCGCGATCAGCCGGTAGTCGTAGATGCCCTTGTCGAGCGTTTTCTGGTAGGTCTGCTGCCTGATCTCCTGGGAGCGGTTGATGCCCTTCATGATGAGCATGATCATGAGAACGCCACCGGCTATCGAGACCAGGGCCGTCAAGAAACTGAAGAAGAACATGTGCACGGTCGCCTCCTCGTTGTTTTTCCCACCGCGGTCGTCCCGAAAGGAAAGGGTTGGTTCCCGAACGTCCGGCCCGCGGCAGAGCCCCATTGTCACTCTCTTTACCGTACGCTATGACACCTCTTCCGATCGGGGTGTTTCAGGGGCGCGAGCGGGACCGGGGATATTCCAGGGCAAAGGCTGCGGGTTCCCGGGTCTGAAACGCCTCATTGTGGGCAAAAGCGCTTGGATTCTGAGGTCCTTCTGGTAGCATTGTGGGTTGAACCTGGCTGGTCGGCACGCGGACGCGCGGCCCGAGCAAGTGCCTAGCTGGCCGCCGCCCGTGGGCGGGCGCGGAGGAGCCTTTGGCTGGGTCGAACCTGACGCGTGAGTACACGCCGACGGATGAAGAGCTGATCGCGAGAGTCCTGGCCGGCGACGAGGCGTCCTACGGGACGCTGGTCACCCGGTACCGGGACTACGTGTACACGATCGCCGTACGGATCGTGGGAAGCGATGAGGACGCGGAAGACGTCGCTCAGGAAGCGTTCGTCCGAGCGTACCGCGCGCTTCCCAGGTTCAGAGGGGACTCCAAGTTTTCGAGCTGGCTCTACCGCATCGCGACCAACCGCGCGCTCACACATCTGAAGAAGCGCCGGAGGCGAGCGGACACCGTCGACATCGAGTCGGGGTCTCACGTGGAGGCCGTTGTCATCGACGACGGCCGCGGCGAGGTAGCGAGTCCGGAGCTTCTGGTCCGGAATGAGGAGTTCAGGCGTGCGGTTCGCGCCGCCGTTCTCGAACTTCCCGAGCAGTACCGTGTCGTTGTTACGCTCTTCTATCTGGAGGAGAGAAGCTACAAGGAGGTAGTGGCCACACTCGGGATTCCCATGGGAACCCTGAAGACGCACCTGCATCGCGCAAGGGCGCTGCTCAGGGACATCCTCACGAAACATCATCTGGAAAGCGGGAGGTAGGTTTGGACAAGAGCTGTCTCGATACCATACTCGACAGGCGCAGCATCCTGAAGTTCAAGGACGACGATGTCTCGTCCGACGTGCTGGACAAGGTGCTCCACGCGGCGCTCAGAGCATCCGGACCGGGCGGAACGCTGAAGGGTGGGTACAGGGGTTCCCAGCCGTTCTCCATCATAGTGGTACGCGACCGCGCCAGGCGCGCGCAGCTCAACGAGCTTCTGTGCGAGGGCAGAAGGCCCTGCATCGAGAAGGCGCCGGTCTCGCTGGTCTTCTGCGTGGACACGCACCGCATGAACAGGTGGTGTGCCCTCGGCGGGGGCGCTCCTCACTTCAAGGGCATAGGTGTTCTGTGGGTGGCCCTGAGAGGCGTCTACACGGCAGCGCAGAATGCGGTCCTCGCCGCCGAGTCGCTGGGGCTGGGTTCGCAGTACATCCAGGAGATAGTCTGGCAGCCTTACACAACGCTCGGCTTCTTCCAGCTGCCGCCGCAGGTGCTCCCAGTCGCCATGCTGATCATTGGTCACCCCGAGGAGCGTCCACAGCTTGCACCGTCGCTCCCGCTTGAGGCCATCGTCCACAGGGAAGTCTACAGCGATCCGTCCGATGAGGAACTCGTGGAGTACTTCGCCGACAAGGAGAAGTACTTCCAGGACTGGCTGGAGGGCCTTCCGGAGGACTCGAAGCTCAAGCGTCACATCGAGTCCGAGGGAGTGACCACTCTGGCACAGTGGGTCTCGCAACTCACCTACACCGAGAGCTTCTACAAGTGGAGAGACGACGCGGTCCGCACCAACCTGCACCTCTCTGAGCTGGAGTAGGCGGCGTGGCCATCGCGACCGAGGGGCGCATCAGGCTCGCGAGCGGCGCGGGCCCTAGGAGCTAGCGTGGAACGCGAGATCCTCGCCCTGATCCTCTCCGTTGTCCTCATCGTTCTGCTGGTCCGCTTCCGCGTGGATCTGGGTGTTTCCATGCTCGCGGGAGCCGCGACGCTCGCGCTGGTGGTTGGACGCGCCCCGCTCTGGACGCGCCCCGCTCTGGACGCTTGTCGAGCTGGGGCGCGCCGCGATCGCGCACGACACACTGCTGCTCCTCGCGCGGATTATCACGATCATGGCCCTGAGCGCGCTGGCGGGGAAGCTCGGCTATCTGGACCGCTTCGCATCGGGCCTCCGTGCACTCATCTCCGACAACCGCATCGTCGTCGCGCTTATCCCCGCGTTCGGGGGGATGCTCCCGATGCCAGGTGGCACCATGCTGACGGCTCCGATGGTCGAGAGCGCCGTCAGCACCGGGCACGCCACACCGGAACAGAAGCTCTTCGTCAGCTACTGGTTCCGGCACGTCTGGGAATACATCTGGCCGCTCTACCCGGGCGTGGTAGTGGGCGCGGCGCTGGTCAACAGACCCGTGAGCGACTTCTTCCTCTACAACTGGCCCATCACGCTGGCGGCTATCGCCTCCGGCGCCTTCTTCGTTCTCCGCAGAGTCGACGCCGGCAGGAACCACCGTTTGAGAGATGGAGTCATGGGCGGGTGGAAGAACATCCTCATCGGCGTGTGGCCGTTCGGCGTTGTCGTCGCTGGCGTGCTCGTCCTCCAGATCGAGCTGATCCTGGTCATCCTGGTGGTCATCGCAGTGCTCGTGATCCTGGAGCGCCCCGCCGGCACGCATATCTGGCGGGCGTTCCGGCGCGGGACGGAGTTTCAGATAGTGACGCTGATCGTTGGCGTGGCGGCGTACCAGCATCTGCTTGATGCGGTCTCGGTCGTGGACGCGATCCCGCCGCTTCTGCTGAGGATGAGTCTTCCGGAGGTCGTCGTCATCGCTGTCGTACCGATGATAATCGGACTCATCACCGGCGTGACTCTGGCCTTCATTGCCGTGAGCTTCCCTCTGCTTATCCCACTAATGGGCGGCCCGGACATCAACATGGAGCTCGTCATGCTGGGCTTCGCCTCCGGGTTCGTGGGCTGCCTGCTCTCTCCTGTTCACCTCTGCCTCGTGATCACTCGGGAGTACTTCGGCGCCAGTTGGGGCGGTATCTACCGCATGCTCCTGCCGGCTTGCGCGGTCATCATGGTCGTTGCGGCGCTCATCGTGCTCCTGTAGGATAGGCGCTTAATCCAATAGACGGGCGCGTCATCGATGGAAGCGCGAATCATCGAACTGGCGCGGGTCATCGAGCTGGTGCGCACTGTCCACGCGATCGCGCGCGGGAGATACCTTGAAGGGGTCAAAGGGTGCTGTCCTGGCCACGATCGCTGCTGGACTGCTGTGGGGGTCGTCGTTTGCCGTCGTCAAGATCGGTCTGCGTTCGATAGATCCCTTCTGGTTCGTCTTCTTGCGGTTCGCCGTCGCCTCGGTGCTGGTGGTTCTGTTCAGCGTGCTGACGGGAAGGACCCGCCGGGTCCTCGCGCTCCTCAGGAATCCGCTGGTCCTGTGGCTGGGTATCACGAACGCCGCCGGTTTCGTGTTCCAGTTCAAGGGGCAGACGATGACGACGGCCGCGAACGCCGCGCTCCTCATCAATGCAAGTACGCTCTTCGTGGCGATGGCGTCGCGCGTGGTTTTCCGCGAGCGATTCGGTCCGCTCAAGGTGATTGCCGTGCTGGTGGGAATGGCCGGTGTTTTCCTGGTGACGACCGGGGGCCGTCCATCCGCGGCGACGGGCGCCGCTCTGCACGGCGACCTGCTGGTCCTGACGGCCGCCTTTCTGTGGACGTTCTTCATCCTGCTCAACAAGCAGATCGTCGCCGGCCACGCCGTGGACGTGCACGCGCTGACGGCGGCCATGGTCGTCGTGACCACGCTGATCGCACTTCCCGTCGCGCTTGTCTTCGGGGAAGGCGGCTTCCCCAAGATGTCAGTCCAGTTGTGGACCGTGCCGTACACGGCGGTCTTTTGTTCGATCGCGCCGTTCTACCTGTGGACGTGGGGTCTGAAGCGCATTACGGCGACCACGTCTAGCGTCGTGTTGTTGGTTGAGATCGTGTTCGCGCTGGTGTTCGCCGCCGTGTTGCTCGGGGAGCGGCTCTCCCCGGTCGCGCTCGTGGGCAGCGCCCTGATCCTCGCCGCGGTAGCGCTTGCGTCGAGGGAGAAGGGCGAAGAGGCACCGGTGGGTCCGGACGTGGTTCCGGAAGAGACCGGTGTTCGGTCTATGGAGAAGCAATGAAAGTGAAAAGGAACCGCGCCGTTGATGGGGACGAGGCGATCGGGCTGGATCCCGAACACGCAATGGCGGTCGAGTCGAAGGAGAGGCTTGAGGTCGAGCACCCGTAGGTATGTTGGGAGAGTCCCAATGAGCGAGAAGAAGCGGCTCGGAAAGGAAGCATACGGCGGCGTCCCGGGCGAGAGCTACAGCCCGTACGTCAAACACGACGAGACGATGCGCGAGCTCACGCTGCGCGCCGTTGTCGTAGGCATTCTGGTGGGCGTCGTTTTCGGGGCGGCAAACGCCTACATAGGGCTCAAGGTGGGCATCACCGTCGGGGCGTCCATCCCGGCCGCCGTCATCGCGATCGCGATCTCCAAGTTCTGGCGTGCGACCGTACTGGAGAACAACATGGTCCAGACGGTCGGCTCGGCCGGCGAGTCGCTCGCCGCGGGCGTCATCTTCACGGTCCCCGCGCTCATCGTGCTCGGATTCATGCCGCAGCTCTCGAAGATCTTCATTCTCTCGGTGGTCGGAGGACTGCTCGGCGTCTTCTTCATGATCCCGCTGAGAAAGCACCTGATCGTCCGCGAGCACGGCAGGCTCCCGTACCCGGAGGGCACGGCGTGCGCCGAGGTGCTCGTCGCCGGTGATCACGGCGGGACGATGGTCAAGCGCGTCATGGCCGGCGTCGGCATCGGTGCTCTGTACAAGTTCATCATGGAGGGCATGGAGCTCTGGAGCTACAAGCCGGAGTGGGACATCCGCGGCATCAAGGGCGCGCGTATCGGTGGTGAGATCACACCGGCCCTTCTCGGTGTGGGCTATGTCATCGGCCCAAGGATCGCGGGCATCATGTTCGCCGGCGGAGCCATCGGGTGGCTCGTTCTCATCCCCATCATCAAGATGATGGGAAGCGGGCTCTCCGAGCCTCTCTACCCGGCAACGGTTCTCATCAGGGACATGGGACCGGCCGCGATATGGAACAACTACATCAGGTACATCGGGGCCGGAGCAGTGGCGTTTGGCGGGCTCGTGACGCTTATCAGGGCCATCCCGACCATGGTGCGGTCGTTCGGCTCGGGTGTCAGGGAGGCCGCTCGCGACCGCGCGGGCGGCGGCGGAGCCGTCAGGCGCACGGCACTGGATCTGCCGGTCAAGTACGTGATGGCGGGCGCTCTGGCGCTGGGAGTCCTTTCCTGGCTTCTCCCTCAGATTCCGGTCAACGTGGTCGGCGCGATACTCATAGTGGTCTTCAGCTTCTTCTTCGTCACGGTCAGCTCAAGCATCGTGGGGTTGGTGGGCAGCACGTCGAACCCGGCCTCGGGAATGACGATAGGTACGCTCCTGGCGACGAGCCTGATCTTCCTCGGCCTCGGGTGGACCGGGACCGCGGGCATGATCGCCGCCATCTCGGTCGGGGCGGTGGTCTGCATCGCCATCTGCATTGCGAGTGATACGTCGCAGGATCTCAAGACCGGGTTCCTGGTAGGCGCGACGCCGCGCCGGCAGCAGTATGGTGAGATCATCGGTGTTCTGTCCTCGGCGCTTGTCATCGGCTGGGTCGTCTTCTTCCTTCACAGGGTCTACGGGATCGGTTCGGAACAGCTGCCCGCTCCCCAGGCCGTCCTGATGTCGATGGTCGTGAAGGGCGTTCTGACGATGTCGCTGCCGTGGACGCTGGTCTTCATCGGTGTGTTCATCGCCGCCTGCATCGAGCTCTTGGGAATACCGTCGCTGCCGTTCTCGGTCGGGCTCTATCTTCCGATCAGGCTCTCGACGCCCATCATGATCGGTGGGATTGTCAGGCAGATGACCGAGCGCATCAAGAACGTGGACATCCGGCACCGCCTGCGGGAGCGGGGAGTGCTGTACGGGTCGGGTCTCATTGCGGGCGGCGGCGTGATGGGCATTATCGTGGCGGCGCTATACAACTCATCGCTCCAGAGCGAGAAGCTCCTCGCGGCAGGCGAGCCGGTCGGCGCCGCGACCAGGGTCACGGCGACGTTCTACAACTTCATCAACGTCGGGTACGGCTGGGCCGGGAGCTGGGCGGGCGTCGTTGCGCTCGTGGCATTCGGAGCTCTGACCATGACGCTCGTGTGGAACATCTGGTCTGGAGACAGGCGCGGGGAGTAGTCCCGGGCACAGGGCTGTTGGAGTGCCGATTCGCGCGTTTCAGGACGCCGGCGCGCCTGAATGTTGCGTGTCTGTCTGGCGTCTATCATGAGTGGCCGCACACTATAGTGCTGAATCCGCTTGACTGAGGTGTCGGTTGCCCCTAGAGTAATGGTGCAATGCACTAGCATGCGGACCGCTCGATGCGGGAAATCTGAGGAGCGTCCATCTTGAGAACCATCATCAAACACGCTAACAGGCGGCTCTATGACGCCAGTGAGCGCGGAGCGGTCACCCTCCTTGGGGTCTCCGAGCTGGTCATCGGTGGCGAGGCCATCACTGTCGTGGATAAGGCGTCCGGGGAGGACATCACGGTGGTCACACTGCTGCAATCTCTCCTCGAGCGGCTGAAGAGGTGTTCATCGGATGGGCTCGGGGCCGAGGACACCGATCGCCTGGTTGCCGCTCTCAAGGTGGCGATGCTGGCGGGCGCGCGTGCAGGTGACTCGTACGATTCCGAGGTTGAGGCGGGCGCTGGAAGCAGTGCCGGCGCAGTTGGGGGAGCGGCCTGACCGCAGTGAAGCCTGAGCGGCGCAGGCCTTCGGGGGAACGGATGGACGAGACGAAAGACACCAGCAGAAAAGGCCTCCTGAGTCTCTTTAGGAACAGGGACTTCTCGCTTCTGTGGGCGAGTACGGTCGCCTCGCAGCTGGGCGACCACCTCAATCTCATGGCCCTTACGGCTCTCATTTTCTCCATGAGCGCCGGCGCCATCAAGGGCCTTGAGTTCTCGAAGATCCTCCTCCTCGCAAGTGCTCCCGTGCTTATCTTTGGTCCGATCTCAGGTGTCTACGCGGACCGGCTCTCCCGCAAGAAGATGATGATAATCTCGGACGTGCTGCGAGCGCTGCTGGTTGCTTCCATACCGTTCGTCGCCCGTTCGATGACCTATGTCTACGTGATCCTCTTCATCGTTTTCACGATCAACCGCTTCCACCTGTCGGCCAAATCGGCGGCGGTTCCTCAACTCGTCACGAAGGACCGGCTCCTGGCTGCTAACTCCCTTCTGAGCGTGGCCATGATGGCGGCCATCATGTTGGGCCCGTGGGGTGGCGGACTGCTCGTCGAGCGGTTCGGTTTCACCGTCGGATTCCTTGCCGACTCGGGCACATACATCATCTCCGCGGCGTTCGTAACCTTCATCACCCTGAAGAGCATGTCCGAGGTGAAGGAGGCGCGTCAGCTGGAGCACGCGGCACTGCGGCACGCGCTCGGCGAGACGGCCAGGGAGACCCTGAGGTCGCACTCGCCCTCGGAGCTGGCCGGCGGCGCGGCGAAGCTGGGCCGGGAGATCGCGGCTCCTCTGGAGGAGGAGGTCGAGGTCATCGGTTCCGCCTACCATCGCCTCATTGCCGATCTCAAGGACGGTGTGGCGCAGATGCGGGGCAACCGACTGGTGGTCTACTCCACCGTCTCTTTCTCCGCCATCATGTTGATCGCCGGGTTCGTGCTTATCGCATGCCCGGTGCTCGTGCGGAACGAGTTCGGACTCGGTGCGGCCGACGTGGGAATGCTGTTCTCCGTCGGCGGCGTGGGCATGCTCGTGGGTTCGCTCGTGGTAGGCAGGTTCTTCCACAAGACCCAGCGGAGGGCGATCATCACGGTCAGCTTCCTCTTGTCCGGCATCGTCATTCTGGTTCTTTCGACGGTGGGTTCCATCCCTGTTTTCGGCGTGTGGATATTCACGCTGGGTCTGCTCATTGCGCCGACAATGGTCACCTGCGACACGATCCTCCAGGAGAAGATGCCGCCTGAGGCCGTTGGAAAGGCCTTCGGGTTCCGCGAGATGGTCAGTAAGGCGGCGTTCGGGGTGGCCGGAATCGTCTCTGGCATCGTCGTCGACATCATAGGTCCACGGAACCTCCTGGTGGTTCTAGGGGCGGCGGCCATCGGGTACTCCGCATTCTCGCTGGTTCTCCTTGCGGACACGTCCAAGCTCAACCTGCTCAACGTCTACCCGCTGCTCAGGGCGGGCTCGGGGCTGGCCGCACGTCTGCCGCGCGCGGTGAGCTACCGATTGGCCTCGGTACTCTCCGGCATCGCCTTCCTCGTGATGTCCGACAAGCGGAGAGGGGCAAGTGAGAACATATCGCGAGTGATTCGGAAGCACCCGGAGAGCCCGGAGGTCAGGGCGCTGGTCAGGCGGATGTTCCGAAGCTACGGCCTCTACTGGGCTGATTTCTTCGGGCTGAACGGGAGGACCCGCGGCAAGGTGCACGAGATCGTGCGTACCGAGGGGCTCGAGCATCTGAAGGAAGCGCTTCGCGGCGGCAAGGGCGCGCTCCTTGTGACGGCACATCTGGGCAATTGGGACATGGGAGGCGCGGCTCTGGTGGAGACCGGCGAGTTTCCCGGGCTCTCCGCAATCGTGGAGCCTGTCACGCAGAGAGCGTCCGAGAAGACCGTGACCTCCATGCGCGAGAGGCGTGGAATAAAGGTCATCCCGCTCGGGAGGCCGTTGGGGATAGCCCGGGCCCTCAGGCGAAACGAGGTCGTCCTTGTGGTCGGCGAGCGTCTGATCAACGGCGAGGGTGTCGAGGTCGACTTCTTTGGTGAGAAGACCCTGTTTCCCAGAGGCGCGGCGTACTGGTCAGCGAAGCTCGGTGCTCCGATACTCCCCGGTTTCTGCATTCGTCAGCCCGACGGCACCTTCGTCAGCCATATCGAGGCCCCGCTCACGCTTGCGGTTGAGGGAGACGGGGGGGGCGACGAGGTGGCACACACTCAGCAGCTGGCCAGTATCATTGAGGAGTACATCGCTCGTTACCCGGAGCAGTGGTGCATGCTGCAGCCTATATGGGGCAGCGTGGGAGGGCGCTCTTGAAGATAGGAATCGTCACACCGACCTACCATCCCTATCCCGGCGGCGTGCCGGAGCACGTTTACCACACCTGCGTCGAGTTCGGCCGCATGGGGCACGACGTCCGCGTCATCACCACGCACTTCGGTCGGGGCCGGGCGCCGAACGAGGAGCAGGTGATCAGGATCGGACGCTCGGTCCCGATCCCGGCCAACGGCTCTATCTGTCCGGTGGCCGTCGACGTGCGCATGAGAGCGAAGGTGCGCAGGATGCTCGTGGCCGAGCGATTCGACGTTCTGCACCTGCACGAGCCGCTCATGCCGACACTGTGTCTCTCCGTTCTCGCCGAGGCGGAGGTGCCCATCGTGGGGACGTTCCACGCGAACAATGATAGTGCTTTCGGCTACAGGCTGTTCGGCTCGCTGCTCAAGAGCTACCTCGATAAACTGGACGCCAGAATAGCCGTGTCCGCGGCGGCCCTGCGCACGGTCGCCGGGTGTTTCGGCGGCGACTACACCGTCATCCCAAACGGCGTGGACATCGGGAGGTTCTCGACCGCCGCATCCGCTTCCACTCCAGGTGACGGGACCTTCACCATTCTCTTCGTTGGACGGCTGGAACCGCGCAAGGGGGCGAAATTTCTATTGAGGGCGATGCCGCGCATCCTCAGGGATGTCCCCGAGGCGCGGCTCATCGTTGTGGGGAGTGGCCCCTTGTCCGGCTACTACCGGTCGCACCTGCCGGATGGCGTGGGTGACCGTGTCGTGTTCGTCGGGCGCGTGTCCGGCGAGGCCCTGGCGAGCTACTACGCGGGCGCCGATGTGTTCTGTTCGCCGGCGATGGGCGGGGAGAGCTTCGGGATAGTGCTGATCGAGGCGATGGCCGCCGGCGCCGCGGTGGTGGCGTCCGACATCGCGGGTTACAGGGACGTCGTGAGCGACGGAGCGACCGGGCTTCTGGTCCGTCGGGGCGACCCGGATTCCATCGCCGATGCCATCGTCAGGTTGGCTCGTGACGATGAGCTGAGACGACGCCTGGTCGAATCTGCCGGGAGCGAAGTGCGTCAGTATGCATGGGATCGAGTTACCAGGCGAATCCTCGCCGTCTATGAGTCCGTGGTCGACGGCGGAGCGGCGAGTCCCGGTGAACCAGTCCCAACCACTGAGCAGAGCGAGGAAGGAGTCGAGATCGAGATCAGTTGAGCGCGCCGGCCTTGCCGGGCCGCATCCGAGTACCCGCCTCGCACAGGCGTGGGCGGGGTCGCATCGGGTTGTTGGGTAAAGGAGGGGTGAACCATGTTGGACAAGGCGGAACTTGGCAGACGAGTCAAACTCGAGCGTCTGGCGAAAAGCATGACGCTCAAGCAGGTGGCGGACTCCTCGGGCATGTCGCCCACGCACATCTCGGAGATCGAGCGCGGTAGGACCTCGCCGACGGTCGGTGCACTCCTTAGGATATCCAGAGCACTCGGCAAGTCCGCGACCTACTTCGTTGAGGAGGACGAACTGCCCACCGTGTCGGTCGTGCGCCGGCACGAGCGTCCGCACCGGGCGATACTGGACGGCGACAAGAGCATCGCCGACGTCGATTTTCTCACTAAGGGTATCCCCGCGGGGCGGCTGCGAGTCGTCGAATTCAAGGGTCTGTCTGAAGGAGAGATGACCGGTCCCCTCCATCAGGGCGAGGAGATCCTGCTGGTCACGGCGGGGAAGGTCCGTGTCACTGTCGGGAGCGAGGACTTCGAGCTCTCGGAGGGCGACTGCATTCAGTTCAAGGGCAGCGCGCCGCACAAGTTCACACGTATGGGCGACGAGCCGCCGCAGGCGTTCTGGATCACGGCGTCCGAGGGACTGCTGTCTCCCTAGCCGGACGATCGAAACCGACACTGCACAGGGGCACGGGCGGGCGGTTCCAGACGCCCGTCTGCACCGGTGAAACCTCGGAAGGGGGTTCGAGCGTGGCTCCACCGCGCAATCCGCATTCCCGTCTGCTCGTGATAGCACCTCTGGTGCTCGTTCTCGCGGCCGTCATTATCTCCGCGACGGCCGGCCGGGCTACGGGTCCGACGGTCGATGAGCTGGGATTGTCATCCGAGGCGCGTCGGCAACTCTCGGAACACGGCTTCGTTGTGGTGCCGGGTGGGAGCGGGGATTTTCCCGAGACCTACGCCGCTCTCGCGGAGCGTGACCTGCCCGTGTTTGTTACGTCCGACTCGGTCCTCCGCGTCACGGACCTCCTGATAGACAGGATCCTCCGGACCATCGAGGAAGTCTATCTCTATGACAGGCTGGAGCAGTTGTCGCGCGAGATGGTGCGGCTTCTGGACGACGACTACCTGCGCTCGACGGACGCGCTGGTCAAGGAGGCCGCGCGCCGTGACCTCGCGTTCTTCGCCGTCGGACTGAGCCTGCTCGACCCGGACTACTTCCCGCCCGAATTCGCCCGGGGCCTGGTCGAGCGTGAGCTCGAGCTTATCGAGGCCGCCAACCGGGTGGTCAGCTCCCCGATCATGGGCCCGACCCCCCTTGATCAGGTGGTCGGTCCCGGTGAGGACTACACGTGCTACGCTCCCACCGGCCACTACGCTTCGAGCGAGCGTCTCGAGCGGTACTACCGGGCGCTCACCTGGTACAGCAGGATGGCGTTCGCGCTTCCCGAGAGGCCCGTCGAGGACTACACGCTGACCGTACAGGCTCTGCTTGTCATTCGCGCTCTGGAGAGGGAAGCAGGGGAGTGGTTCGAGCTGTGGGAGCGCATCAACTACCCGCTGACCTTCTATTACGGTGGGGCGGGAGACCCAACCGTCGCGGACTACATGGAGCTGGCCGACGAGGTGTTTGGTCGCGAGTTCGAGCGGGACCTCGCCGCGAGCGAGTCATTGCTCGTTGTGTTTGTTGACAGGGTCTCCGACATGGCCCCCGCTCATGTCCAGACGCATGAACTGCGCGGTATGCGGTTCCTGCCAAGAGATTTCCCTCCGGCGACCGACTACTTCGGACTTCTCGCGGGAGGCGAGGACAGACCGCTCCCTACCTCGCTGGATTTCATGTCCCTTCTGGGGTCGTCCGCGGCGCGGTCGCTTCTCGATGAGAGCGACGTGTTCGACGACAGCGTGTACCGGCGGACCCACGAGTCGATCGAGCGCGAGCTCGAGACGATGACGTACGGGGACTGGACGCGCGACCTCTACTGGGGCTGGCTTCACTGTCTGTCGGAGCTCCAGCTTCCACCATCGGGCAAGGCTCCTCGGTTCGTGGCGAGTCCGGCTTGGGGCTTCAAGGAGCTGTCAACCGGAAGTGCAGCCTGGGCGAGCATTCGGTACCAGGCCGCGGACGCCGCGCTCTCCCGAAGGTCACACCGCTCGCCGGCCGCCGCCGTGGACATCCCCGTGCTGGTGGAGCCCTATCCGGGGCTGTACTCACGGCTCGGAGAACTCCTGGAGAACCTGAGGGATCGCCTGTGGGAGCACTATCTGCTGGACGATTCTATCGACGCCCACATGTCCGAGATGATCGATTTCCTGAAGTCGCTCGAGCGGGCGTCGGAGGGGATCCTCATGGACGGTACTCCTCCGCCTGACGTGGCGGCCGCGCTCTCCGACTACGCGCGGGTCCTCGGGCGTCTGGCAGGTCACGAGGCGAGGCGCAGGCCCGGCGAGCATGCGTGTGTTCTGGTATCGGACGTGGCATACGAGGACCTGGACACTGGTCGAATCTTACAAAACGCGGTCGGCACTCCCGATGTCATCTACGTTGTGGCGGATCTGGGTGAGGGCGAGACCGTCTACGCGGGTGCCGTCCACTCCTTCTTCGAAAAGGAACTGGCGGACCGCGAGGAACTGGACGCGGTGGGGTGGCCCAGCGTTCTGAGGTCGTGTCCGGTCAATCGTCCCTACTGGGTGCGGCGCTTCGTGGTGGAGTAGCAGAAGCGGGATGCAAACCGAGCTACGGGCATCGGAACAGGGGCGTCCCGCGCGCCGCCGAGAGCTCACTCATACCTGAACGCGGCGACCGCCGCGATCGAGAATCCCAGCGCGAATCCGAGCAGGACCAGCACCTGAGGTATGACACCGGAAAGCGCATAGCCGCGGCTCAGCAGGTTGTTCATCGCGTCCATCGCCCAGCCTGTTGGTATGAGGTGTCCGACCGTCTGGTACGCCTCGGGCGTGATCTCAAGGGGCCACCAGAGCCCACCGAGCGCGCACATAGCGAGTGAAAGAACCAGCGAGAGAGTCTCCGCCCGCCTTGGGTTTCCTGACAGGCTCCCAATGAGGACCGACAGGCCCGCGACGGCCGCGACGTAAGCCGCGCCCACGAGCGCGAGCGCGAGCATGCTGTCGCCCCAGTCGACGCGGAATACGAGCGCGCCGAACCCGATGAGGAACCAGAGCTGTAGCGTTCCCACAATGAACCTCCACGCGAGGTTCGCCGCGACTATCTCGCTCCTGCGCACAGGAGCGATAAGGAGTCTGGCCAGCGTCTTCTCCCGCTTCTCCGTGACCAGCATGGACGAGAGCATCAGCCCGTTCAGAAGGACGAACATCAGGGCCATCGCCGGCGACGAGTGTTGGAAGCCCATGTCCGGCGCCTCTGACTGCGCGGGTCGTCCCAGCCTCTCGACCGCGACCGTCGTCGACGGACCAGCGAACTCCGCAGAAACGAACGCCCGTATCGCTCGAGTAAGCTCGAGTTCCTCCTCCGCCGAGGGTGCGCCACGGATGGCCTCGTGCGCGCTCACCACGGCCCGCCCCGCCAGCTCGTCTGCGTTGAGTTTCGTAACAACTCTCTCGACGGCCCGACGTGTGACCAGCGGGTTCATCCGCTCGGGATTCCTGTGGAACGTCAGCGTCACGGATTCCCGCGCGGCCAACCTCTCGCTGTAGTCGCGCGGGATGACGAGGGCCGCCGACCTGTCACCGTCCTCCACCAGGAGCTGGGCCTCTTCGTCGGCCGCAGGGCCCTCGAGCATCAAGAGGTCGATCTCGTCCGAGCGCAGAATCGCATCGAGCAGTTCTCCGCCACGACTGCCCTCGTCCATGTTCGCAACCGTCAGGGCGTACCTCACGGGAGCGTCGCCGCCACCACCGCCGCCCGAGAACGCGACGCCGGACACGAACGTGAAGACAATGGGCATCGCGAGCAGCCAGAGAAGCGCGGTGCGGTCCGAAAGAAGCACCCGCACGTTCAGCGCAGCTATGGAGTAGATCCTCCTCACGTGCATCCTTTCCTCAGATCCGCCGCCTGGACAGCAGAAGCACGGCCACCACGACGAACACGGCCGACATGGCGCAGATGATGGAGATCTCCTGTGTGATGCCGGCGAGGCCGGCGTCGTCGAAGACCAGCTTCTTGAACCCGCTGTGGGCCCAGTAATTGAACGTGAAGCGCCCGAATCGCTGGAAGGCCTCGGGCGCCTGCTCGATCGGCCACATGCTGCCACCCATGAGAGACATCACGAGAATGATCGCGGTCCCCACGCTGTCCGTCTGCCTGCCGGTGCGGGCCGCCGCCGCGATGAGCATCGCGAGTGACGTCGCCCCCGCGGCGGTGACGAGCGCCATGATGATCGTGGCGCCCGGGTGGCTTCCCCACTTGATCCCGAAGAGGAGACCTCCGAGCGCGATCAGCGTGAGGATCTGAATTGCCGCGAGCACGTACGAACCGGTCATCTTACCTGCGATGATCGAGGTCTTCGAGAGTGGCGCGGCCATGAGGCGTTCGTAGGTGCCGGACTCGCGTTCCTCGTGGATGGTCTTTGCGCTGGCGAGCATCGTGAACAGTAGGAAGAGCACCGCGAAGCCGGGGGCGAAGTACGCGTGGACGTTGAGGTCATCCGTGTCCGTGGTGGACGTGTCGAGAGACACGGGGGGCTCCGTCCACGCGTCACGCATCCACATGAACATCCATCCCCAGAGGGCGAGGTGCTCCGAGTCGCCGAGCGGTTCGGCACGGTCCAGTGTCTCGAACACGCCGCGGCCCACCGCACTGCCCGCCGATAAGTAAGAGATGAACTGCTCGATCATGGACTGGACAATGCCGGCCTTGATGTTGCTCGCAGGGTCCAGAAGAACGCGCACTTCCGCGGGAGCGCCCGTGAGGACGCTGTCGAGCAGACCCTCGGGGATCACGACGGCCGCCGATTTCTCGCCGGCCGCGACGGCCCGCCGCGCCTCCTCTTCAGTCGCGCGCTCAACGTCGAAGAGCTCGTGATGGCTTAGAAGGCCTGCGGCCGCTTCCGCTAGGAACCCGCCCTCCTCGGGAGCGACCAGCAGGAACTCGACGGTCGATATGCCTGACTCGCCCCCGAACGCGAACCCGATGATGGCCGTCATGCCCACGGGGAGCAGCAGCATCATGACCAGCGTGTTCCGGTCACGAAGCCTCATCTTGAGGTCTTTGAGCGCTATGTACAGAGCCCTCATCTTGAGCTCCGAGGGAAGGGTTCGCTCGTCGGGGCGCCCCTGCCGCGCGCTGAGTGTGAGCCGTTAGCTCTTCTCATCGTGCTCCTCGTCCAGTCGTCTGCCCGTAAGATGCAGGAACACGCTCTCGAGGTTGGGGACCGTCACGTCCAGCGAGTGTATGTCGACTCCGCTGCCCGCCAGTTTCTCCACGACGGTCGGCAGAAGATCTGCGCCCCTGACGACGTTCAGTGTCAGTCCGTCCTCGCTTCTCGCTACCTTACTGACTGCCGGGAGGGCGGCCAGCCAGTCGATCAGGGCATCGTTGAGCCCGTCCGCACGCACCGCGATGACGCCGGTCGCACCGATCGACTCGGTGAGCTCGTCGCGCGTTCCCACCGCGATCATCTTCCCCTCATCCATGATACCCACGCGGTCGCAGAGGAATTCGGCCTCCTCCAGGTAGTGTGTCGTGTAGAGGATGGTCAGGCCTTCGGCGTTGAGTTCCTTGATGAGGTCCAGGATGTTCCTGCGGGTCTGGGGGTCTATTCCGACCGTCGGCTCGTCGAGAAACAGCACGTCGGGTCGGTGAAGCAGTCCAGCCGCGATGTTGATCCGCCTCTTCATTCCGCCCGAGAACGTGTCGATCCTACTACTCGCGCGATCGGAGAGCTGCACAATGCTGAGCAGCTCGTCCACGCGCCGTGTGAGAGTCCGGTCGGGCAGTCCGTACATCCTGCCCCAGAACATCAGGTTGTCGCGCGCCGAGAGGGTTGGGTAGAGCGCGATCTCCTGTGGGACCACTCCGATCTTCGAGCGGGCCGTGAGCGAATCCGTGACGACGTCAATTCCCGAGACCATTGCCGACCCGGACGTCGGGGGAGTGATGCACGAGAGGATGGATATGGTGGTGGTCTTGCCCGCGCCGTTCGGACCGAGCAGCCCGAAGATCTCCCCTTTGGCCACTTCGAAGCTGACCGCGTTCACGGCGACCAGTTCTCCGTAGCGTTTGACGAGATTCCGTACCTTGATGACGGGTTCGCCGCTCATGGTTGCCTCCGGAAGTGAGTTCTCTGCAGTGGTCCGGGCGTGTCCTGCTCCGGACGTGGGGGAGGGCATGCCCGTCAGACGACCGACCTGTCGGTCGTCACGGGTCCCTCGGTGAAGCGGCGCGCGTTCAGGCGAGAGATGTCGAGGTCCGGTTTCTGCCCGGCCACAACCTGCGCGACCAGCATGGCCACCTTCGGCGCGATCATGAAGCCGTGTCCCGAAAAGCCGTTCGCCTGGAAGAAGCCGTCCACGCCGTCGGTCTCACCGAGGATGGGCTGCGCGTCCGGTGTGAGATCGTACATGCCGCCCCACTGCCTGACGATCTTCACGGACCTCAGGCGTGGCATGAGGAACGCCAGCTTCGCCGACATCGTGGTGAGGAACTCGAGGCTCGACGTCTGGTTGAAGCCCGCGGGCTCGTCCGGGTCTCCGAATCCACCGATCACCGATCCGTGCCTGACCTGTCTGAAGTAGACCCCCAGGCTGAACGAGATGATCATAGGGTCGAAGAAGCGCTCGAGCGGCTCAGTGACCAGGATCTGCCGGCGGTACGGGGTGATGGGCAGATCTACACCTGCTGTCTTCGCGATCGGGACCGAATGGCTGCCGGTGACGTTGACCACGAGCGGAGCACGGATGGTCCCTCTGGACGTTTCGACGCCCGTCACGCGGCCGCGCTTCGTGAGGACCCGCGTGACCGGTGTGAAGAGCTCGACCTCGACCCCCAGGCGGCGCGCCGCGTCGGCGTAGGCTCTGGTCGTCAGGAACGGGTTGGCGCTGGCGTCCGAGGGGCAGTAGGTCGCCATCCGGACGCCGTCGGTGTTCAGCTGCGGCACGACTCTGTCTGTGATCTCGTCGGGGGTCAGGATCGCAACATCGAGGCCGAGCCCTTGCTGGAGAGCAACGTTCCTCTCGAACTGGGCCACGTCCTCGTCCGTGTAGGCGAGGACCAGATAGCCGCCCTGGAGGAACTCGATGTCGGCGTCGAGCTCCTCCGAAAGCGAAGAAAACTCCCTGACGCTCTCGATTGCGAGCTGCGTGTTGGCCTCCGTGCTCCACTGCTGGCGGATTCCCCCGCCGCAGCGACCCGTCGCGCCGCTCGACAGGTAGTCGGCCTCGACGAGAACACAGTCGGTCATCCCGGCCTTCGCCAGGTAGTAAGCGATGGCAGTGCCGACGACTCCGCCACCTATGATCACGCACTCGGCCCTACTCTTCATCATTGGTTCCTGTCGGGGCGCTGACGTTCATGACGTCGGGTTCCGCAAGCGTTCCTATCTCGACGGGCCTCGACGGCGGGCGGACGGCCGGGTACGGCACGTCGGCTATCTTCGCTCCGGTCTTCTCGGCGATTATCCGCGCGATGAGTCTCGAGCACGTGCGTCCCTGGCACGGCCCCATTCCGGTGCGGAGGACCCGCTTGATCTCCTCGGTGGTCGTGAGCCCTTCGTCGATCGCGTCCACGATCTCACCGTAGGTAACGTCCTCGCACCTGCATATGATGACGTCACGATTCATGCAGTCACGTCCTTGGCCAGAAAGTGCCTCACGTCCATCGCGTGGTCCGCGGGCACGGAGAGAGTCACTATTGGGGTCCGGTCGAGCGCCAACGCCTGCAGGACACGCTTGACCGTTCCCTCGCCGAGAACCTTGCCTTCCCTCGACAGCGTTACCACCGTGTCGCCGACGGAGGGGAGGGGGGTGTACTCGTAGGGAAGCGAGACCGTCGCGGCTCCGGCGTCCAGGCTCATGTCGACCACGAAGATCGCGAGCCCGGGGCACGCGCTGACACAGAGCCCGCACCCGTCGCAGGTGTCGAAGTCGACCGACGGTGTGCCGTTCATGTCGCCCTCTATGCGGATGGCGCCCTTGGGGCACGCTTCCACACACGGGTCGCACGGGATGTTCTCGACGCACTCGATGATGGCGACGGGCCCGCAGGCCGACCTCTCCGTCGAGGGCACGAGGGGCAGGAGCTGCCGCCGTTCAAGGATGCCGTCCTGTCGGTGACTCACGAGTCACCCCCTCGCGCGCTGGCCAGTGCGAGCATCTTCCGCTTACCTGCTCTGGCGTGCTTTCCGAACGGGCCGGCCCTGAGCGCGCGCAGGCCTTCTTCGGCCTCGCTTCTGAGGCGCGTCAGTTCACCCATCTCCCGGTCGTGGAGGAACTTCGCGGCGGCCGAGAGGCCGGCGAGTCGTCCCTCGAGCATCGCCGTCGATGCTTCCTCAATGCCGGAGGCGTCGCCTGCGATGTGGACGCCGGGGACCGTGGTCTCGAGGCTCGCGTCGTGAATTGCCACCCTGCCGCCCAGCTCGGCGACGTATGCCTCGTCGCACCCGAATTGTGATGCCAGTTCGCAGTTGGGGGTGAGTCCGACGGCCAGGCAGATGGTGTCCACGTCGAGCTCGACTTCCGTGCCCTCGATGGGTCGCCAGTCACCGTCGATCTTCGAGATGACTGCGCCCTCCACGCGGTCGGTTCCCAGAGCGCGAAGAACGGTGTGTGAGGTCATGATCGGAACGCCGGCGCGTCTGATTTTCGCCGCGTGCACGTGGTAACCGCCGAACTCGGGCAGACCCTCCACGACGGCCGCGACCTCGACGCCAGCCTGGAGAAGCTGATAGCTTACGATGAGCCCGATATTGCCGGCGCCTATCATGAGAACGCGTTTCCCGGGAGCGACGCCGTCGACGTTCATGAGCGTCTGGACGGCCCCGGCGCCGTAGACCCCGGGGAGGTCGCTGTTGGGAAACGCCAGCATGTTCTCGGAAGCGCCCGTGGCCAGGATGACCGAGTCCGCCGTCAGACGGTGCAGTCTGCCGTTCCGAAGAAGCGCGAGCATCCTGCCGGGGTAGAGGCCCAGAACTGTGGTGCCGGTCAGACAATCGACCGGCAGATCCTCGATCTCCTTCACGAGAATCGCGCCGATGTCGATGCCGCGCACCCGGGCATGGTGTTCCTTCGACCCGAAGAACATGTGGGTCTGCTTGATCAGTTGGCCGCCCGGAACGGGGTTCTCGTCAATGACAACGGATCTGACCCCGAGCTGTCCCGCTGCAATGGCCGCGGAGAGCCCCGCCGGTCCGGCGCCTACGATGGCGAGCGGTACGTTGCCCAGGTCTCTCGGGTAGTCGGGATCTGTTGGGGGGGTGGGGAAGTGCACGTCCGGGATGATGCCCTTGCCCGTCTGTGTCTCGATTCGCATGCCCGCCGACAGCGCGGTCACGCACGTCATTACGTTCGGGACGCCGTCGACGGTCATCAGGCACGACGAGCACCTGCCGATGGCGCAGAAGAAGCCCCTCGGCCGGTCGAGTTTGATGCTGTGTCGAAGGACGCGAACGCCGGCCGCGTGCAGCGCCGCGGCGATGGATTCACCCTCGTGCCCCTTGAGTTTCCGGCCGTCGTGCTCGAACTCGACGAGCGGGCCCTTCTCGAACTTGAGGATCGGGTGTTCCGTGATGCGCACGATGTGGGTGCTCCCCGTCGAACGCGTTTCCAGGATCCGTGGAACCCACGGCGCGTTTGAGAGAATGACGTTGAAGGACCGCAGCGTTTCCCGCTAGAATGAGCCCGGAGCAGGGATCCCTCACACGTCCGGGAACCCGAGGCGCCACGACCAGACAGAATACCATTCGCTGCCCGGTCCGGGCAACCCGAATCGCGAGCGACCATTCGCCGCACGTGTCTGACCGAACTCAGTTGGCGTCGGGAGAGATGCTGGACTCAGCTCCGGCGGACCCGATCCGGAGCCTGGCGGAGGAGATGATGACCGTACCGACAGTACTGACCATCGCCGGTTCCGACTCGTCAGGGGGCGCCGGGATCCAGGCCGACCTCAAGACGATGTCAGCCTTCGGTGTCTTTGGGACGACCGCCCTGACGGCGGTTACCGCACAGAACACCCTGGGCGTGACAGAGAGCCTGTTTCTCTCCGCCGAACTCGTGGCTCGTCAGATAGACGCCGTGGTGGAGGATGTGGGGGTCGATGCAGCCAAGACAGGTATGCTCGGGACCGCCCTTGTCATTGAGATCGTGGCGGAGAGAGTCGGCCGGCACCGGATCCCGAACCTCGTGGTCGACCCTGTGATGGTGGCGACGTCCGGCGCTTCTCTGATGGAGGACGATTGCCTGGGTGCGCTCCGGACGGCCTTGATACCGCGGGCGTATATCGTGACGCCGAACGTCCCCGAGGCGGAAGTTCTCTCCGGCGTCAGCATCGTCTCGCTGGAGACCATGGAGGAAGCGGCCCGGGCCGTACACGGGCTCGGTGCGGCCAACGTACTGGTGAAGGCCGGGCACATCGAGGGCAGCGCCACCGATGTGCTCTTCGATGGAGAGAACATCACCCGCTTCTCGGCCGAGCGGATAGAGGGCGGTAGCATCCACGGGACCGGGTGCACGCTGTCGGCGGCCATTGCGTCAGGACTGGCGCTGGGTCTTGAACTCACTGATGCCATAGCTGGAGCCAAGTCGTTTGTGACGCGGGGCATAGCGGCAGCGCTCGACATGGGTAGCGGCAGCGCGTTCGTCAATCACTTCGTGTCGGTGGACGAGGGCTGAGTCAGATTCGGGCATGACTTCGAAGGCGTGGCACAGGCGCCAGGGCGAATGGAGGACGGCAGTGAAGCACGTGTTCGGACCGGTACCATCGCGAAGACTCGGGTTCTCACTCGGCGTGGATCCGGTCATCCCAAAGACATGCACGCTCGACTGTGTCTACTGCGAGCTTGGTCCCACGACGGACAGGACCGTCACGCGGCAGCTGTACGTTCCCATCGACGGGATACTGGAGGAACTGGGAGCCAGACTGGCCGAGAACCCGGACCTCGATTTCATCACGTTGTCCGGGTCGGGTGAGCCCACGCTCAACTCCGGTCTGGGCAGGCTAATCGACGGTATCAAGGATATGACGGATGTCCCGGTGGCCGTTCTCACCAACGGGACACTGCTCACCGATCCGGACGTGCGGGCCGCGCTCGCCCGTGCCGACGTTGTGGCCCCTTCGCTGGACGCGGTCTCCCGCGACGCCTTCGAGAAGGTCAACCGTCCGCACGAGTCGCTCGATCCGGGCGTAATTGCCGATGCCCTCGTCACTTTCGCCCGCGAGTACCGCGGGAAGATTTGGCTTGAGGTCCTGTTTGTCGAGGGGCTGAACGACAGTTCCGACGAGGTTGAGCGTATCGCCGGAATTATCGACGCCGTCAAACCGGACAAGGTCCACGTGAACACGGTCGTGCGACCCCCGGCGGCGCCACACTCACGCGCGCTCAGTCAGGAACGTCTGGAAGAGATAGCGGAACGCTTCGGTCCGAACGCTGTGGTAATCGCGAGTGCGACCGGGCCGTCGCAGCCGAAGTCCGAGCGCGATGCCTCCGATGTCATCGTCGCGATGGCCGCGCGCAGACCGGTCACTGCCATCGATGTTGCCAGATCCGTCGGCGTCAGTCAGGCCGCTGCCGCGAAGCGGCTGAACGCGTTGGTCGAAAGAGGAGTCTTATCAGTTGTGCGGCACGGCGAAAGACTGTATTATAAGCAGTGACCTGAGAGGGGGTGTCAGTGAAGCATGCGATCAAGGGATTCGACCAGATGTCCCTCGTGGATTGGGACGGCATGGTCGCCTCGACACTCTACACCTCTGGCTGCAATTTCCGTTGTCCGTACTGTCACAACTCCGGTTTGGTTCTGTTCCCGGATCAGTACGAGTCAATACCCGTCGATGAGATTCTTGATTACGTGAGGGAGCACAACGATTTCATCGACGGCGTCGTCATCACTGGCGGCGAGCCCTGCATCCACAGCAACATCGGGGTCTTGATCAAGCAGCTGCGAGAGGTGGGAGTAGCAGTGAAGCTCGACACGAACGGTTCCTTTCCGGATCTGCTCGAGTCGCTGATAGACAAGGAACTGGTCGACTACGTGGCGATGGACGTCAAGGCGCCGCTCGACTTCGATGCGTACTCGAAGAGCGCCGGGATCACCGATCGCCGCACGTTCGAGAAGGTGCGAGACAGCATCGACCTCCTGATGGAAGGGAGGGTCGACTACGAATTCCGAATGACCGTCGTGCCCGCACTGCATCGCGCAAGCGATCTCCAGCGGGTCGCGGAGCAGATCAGGGGCGCGAGCCGTTTCATTCTTCAGAACTACGTGCCGCGTGACACGCTGGATCCTGCTTTTCTCAACGAGACACCATACAACGCGGAGCGGCTTGAGGAGTTCAAGAAGATGATGGCGCCGATGTTCGGCGAGTGTCTGATTCGCGGGGAGAGCTAGAGCGGGCGGAGCGCCGGTGGTCCGCGCTCTGGTGTGTGCCTGCTTTCTACTTCTTGCGATTGTGGGTATTGAGCTTCCGGATGGACGAGCGGCGAGGCCTCGATAGGAGGACTCGCCGTTTGTGCATTCTCTCGTGCACGGCGCGAACACTGGTCGCGCCGCCCTCACCGTCGTCTTCCCTCAGCACGGCTCTCCCGAACAGCAGCGGAACCGCGTAGACGGACGCCACGACAAGCGGTACGTGTATCCACCCTTCAGAGAGAAGACCGTTGACACCGATGACGAGTCCGACTGCGGCAAGCGACCCGTGGAGGGGACGGCTCGTCGCCGGTGCGATGGAGTTCAGTGTCGCGAGCGCGAGGAGAAGGGTAGGAGGCAGCGTCACGCCGAGAGGGGAGAAGACGAAGCTTGGTAGCTCGCCTGAGTACCCCGGATACAGCAGAGCGAAAAGCCCCAGGATACCCATCACTGCGAGTCGAAGTCGGGGCGTGCGGCGGAATGAGAGGACGTTCTTCGGGTGCGCTGCCTCGAGACACCAGAGCGCGGACAGTCCGGTGGTGAACGCTGCCACAATGCGTGCGGACGGGTGGCCGGCGAGCGCCACCGCCGCGGTGGCGAAGGCAAGAGCGAAGTACACGGCGACCGTCCTCTCCATCGACGTGCGTCTGATCCAGAACAGGACCGCGACGACGGCGACGGCGAAGTGGTGCAGCGCTGCCACAAGGAGGAAGCTCTCGGCGACGGCCAGCTGCGTTTCCGGTGACATGTCTCAGTGCCCTCCGTTCGACCACGGTGCCGTAGCTACCTCGCGGACTGCTTCGCGAGGTACTCTTCGAACTTGCCCCAGAACGGATCGATCTCGGGGTGCTCGAGAGGATGCCGCCCGTCCTCGTCGATGACGACGACACCCGCGTCGGGCTCGGTGAGTTCTCCCACGACGGACGCGGGTATCCCCTTTCCATCAAGGGCCGCCAGGATGTCCTCGGCCCGGTCGGGCTTCACCGTAGCCACGAGAGTCCCCTCACTGATGCTCTTGTAGGGGTCGATGTCGAAGACCTCACAGGTCTTCATGACGGCGTCCTGTGTTACGATGCTGCACTTCTCGACCACGAGCCCCTTCCCGGACGCTCGCGCTATCTCGAACAACGCGCCCCAGATCCCGCACTCCGTGGCGTCGTGCATGGCGGTTACGCCGCCCACGCCCGCGCAGATGGCGGCGTCCTCGATGACGGACATCTGGTAGAAGACGCTCTGAGCCTGCTCGGTCGTGGTCTCGCCGAAGCGCTCGGTTATGAACTCGGGGAATTGGACCGACATCAACCCGGTCGTCTCGACCGCCGGCCCCTTCGTGATGATGATCCTGTCGCCCACCTCTGCCTTGCGAGGATCGATCAGGTCGTCGCTCGCGCCGACCCCGATGACCGTCGCCCCACCGACCATTGGGAAGTTGCATCCCGCGTACCTGGCCGTGTGCCCGGTGACAATGGCGATTCCCAGGCGTTCCGCCTCCTCGTGCACCGTCTGCCAGATGGTGACGAGCGCCTGCTCCTCCAACTCGGGCGGGAGGTTGAGATCGACGGCGAGAAACCGAGGTGGGATCCCACTGACGGCGACGTCACTCGCGACAATGTGCAGCGCGAACCACGCCGCGCGCTCCCAGCCTAGCGAGGGAGCGATGAAGAACGGGTCGGTCGACAGGACCACGGTCCGGTCGCCTATGGTGATGGCCCCGAAGTCGACGCCGTGGGTTGGCCCCACAACGACCGAGTCGTCGCGCGCCCCGAGGCGCGGGAAGATCACTTCGTCGAAGAACTGTGGTGTTGCCTTGCCCAGTGTTGGAAGTCTTTCCTGCGGCATGCGTCCTCCCTGCAACGGTGTTGTCTTTCGTTCCCTTGTCGTCACACTCGGGGCACGCGGTCGCGTCGGTAGCCCGCTGCGGTTTCGTCCCGTGTTCAGCCGCGTCCGCTCTCCTCTATGTAGGTGCGGACGATCCTCCTGTGATCCGCGAACGCTATCGGCTGCGGCAGGTCGTCCATGTCGAAGAACGCCGCCTCGGCCGCGTCGTCGCCCGCGGCGAGTTCTCCGCCAACCACCCTGGCAGTGAACGCAATACTGATGACGGGTGTCCTGGGGTCTTCGTCCGTCGCCCATGTGTCGTAGATGCCGGTGATCTCGACGTCGAGCCCGGTCTCTTCCTTCGTCTCTCTTGCCGCGCTCGCGTCCGGCTGTTCACCGGCCTCCAGGAAACCCGCCGGCAGGCACCACTTTCCCTTGCCGGGCTCGTACTTGCGCAGTACGAACAGGAGCTTCCCGTCCCGCTCGGCCAGCACGCACGTCACCGCCGCCGGCGCCATGTAGAAGATGTAGGAGCAGCTCGTGCAGACCATACGCCGGTGACCGCGGCTCTCTCGCTCCTCGAGCCGGGCCGCGCACCTCGGGCAGAACTTCAGCCCCTCGTAGTTCGCCTGCGCGTCTATGTCATATGTGTCGTCCATCTTCCTCCCGGCGTCCCGTCCGGTCAACGGGACCGCTCTCCAATGCGATCTGGAAATCATCGATGGCGTCTAAGGGATCGTCCGCGTGGCACACGGCCGATATCACAGCGACGTAGTGCGCACCCGCCCTGAGGACGTCCGTCGATGTGGACTTGCTTATGCCTCCTATGGCTACCCTCGTCAGTTCGGGAACGCGCCCGGCTACGGACCTGAGTCCGTCCAGACCGATGGGCGCAAGTGCGTCGGGCTTCGTGTCGGTTGGGAACACGGGACCGACGCCTATGTAGTCGGCGCCGGCAATTCGCGCCTCCTCCGCTTCGTCCGGCGTCCTCGTCGACAGCCCTATGACGGCCGAAGGTCCCAGGAGCTCCCTGGCGCTTTTTATGCCTGCGTCGGTTCTTCCGAGGTGCACTCCGTCGGCGCCCGCGGCGGCGGCGACGTCCGGCCTGTCGTTGACGATGAAGAGGGTGTCCGTGCCTCTCGTGACGTCCGCTATCTCACGCGCGAGTCTCAGGAGCTCGTCGTCGGGGAGGTTCTTCTCACGCAACTGTATTGCGGGCACACTGCGCTCGCACGCACCGGCCGCGAGCTCGACGTGCGGAATTACCGGGGAGGTGAGAACCAGGTACAATCCGCCTCCGCCGAGGAGACGTTCTTTCGAACTGACAGTGCTCACGGTATCCCTCCGTACACTCTCCGGAACCGGGCTGCGCGGGTGCGGGTGCGTCCGTTCCCAGGCGCGTCCGCGGGCTCGCGCCCGACCGGTTTCGGTGCGTGGACCGATCAGCGTGCGGTCGCCTCGGCGGCGTGCTCGAGCTCTCCCTCGGCTGGGTGGGGCGCCTCGCCGTCCAGATCGCGCAGAATCAGCTGGGCGACCTTTCTTCCTGAGAGGAACATGCCTCCGAATATCGGGCCCATCCGCGGTGCGCCGTGAACGGCGCCGGCCGCCATGCCAGCCACGTAGAGGCCGGGGTACACCTCACCGGTGTGCTCGATCACGGCTCGCTCTCCGCTGTCCGCGCACATCGAGCGCTCACCCATGACACCTCCGGTCTCCGTCCTCAGGGTCACGCCTTCCTTGCGCACGGTGACGCGGGTCACATCCGCGTCATGTCCTGTCGCGTCCAGGACTACTCGAGCCGAGAACGAGAGGGGGTCGACGTGCAGTCCGGCGGCGTCGACGGCGCTCCACAGTACGACGACTCCCGCCACCCTGCCACCGTTGAACATCACGTCTTCGACTCGGCAGCCGTTGAGGACGAGAAGTCCCTCGCGGGTCGCGCCGTACGCGAGGGCCGCGGCCGTGTGCACTGAGTCGGCGGTGTGGAAGCCGTCACTGTAGGGCCTGTGTCTGATGCCGAAGTCGTCGAGCACCTCGAGCGCTTCGTCCTGCACCACGATCTCGTTGAACATCATGCCGCCGCCCCAGATGCCGCCGCCGGTCGAGAGCTTGCTCTCGAAGAGTGCGACCTTCCTTCCCGCGCGCGCGAGGTACCCTCCGGCAACCAGCCCGGCCGGCCCCGCGCCCACGATGGCCACGTCCAGCTCAGTTGCCTCGCTCAGCTTCTCGAAGAACCTCTCGGTGATCGCACGTGTGACCATGACGTCGCTGATCATCACATCCTCCTCCGAACGAAAAAGGGACCCCTCGTGGTGTCGTCATGAGGAGTCCCGCGCGGTCACGCGCTTCAAGGGCCGTTTCCCTACGCTGGCATTGCCCAGTTCAGGTTCACGGGGTATCATTCTCAGACCCTGGCGGGCCACCCCCAACGACTCCTATGTTATCTGCACCGCTCGTCCGGACGCACCAATGACGCTTGAGCACGGAGAGCGCTTCGTATACCCTACTTGAGATTCGCCGGTCAGTCAACCGCGGGGACCGCTAACAAGGGGAACATGTGAAGCTCACTGCCTACGGCGCTGCGCGCAATGTCACGGGTTCCAAGCATCTGCTCGAGGTGGCCGGGAAGCGCATTCTGCTCGATTGCGGCCTCTATCAGGGGCGCCGGGCCGAGAGCGAGCGGCGCAACAGGCAGCTTCCGTTCGATCCCGCCTCCATAGATGCGGTTCTGCTTTCGCACGCTCACATTGACCACAGCGGCAGTCTGCCCACTCTGGTTAAGCAGGGCTTCCGCGGGTCCATCTACGCAACGCACGCGACCGCGGACCTGTGCGAGATACTCCTCAGAGACACGGCGTACATTCAGAGCCACGATCTGGAGTACCTGAACAAGAGACGAAGGAAGAGGGGAGAGGTCCCGCTCGAGCCCATCTACACCATGGACGATGTCGAGGATGTACTGCCGCGATTCGTGGGCGTCGACTACGATAGTCCGATTCGAGTCACGCAGGATCTTACGGTCACGTACCGCGACGCGGGACACATCCTCGGTTCAGCGATCCTCGAGATCGACGCGCGCGAGTCCGGCAGGCGCACGAGGATCGTTTTCACCGGTGACCTCGGCAGGGCGGACATGCCCATCCTGAAAGACCCGTACGAGGTGAGGAGCGCGGACGTTCTCATAACCGAGAGCACGTACGGCGGTCGCTCTCACAACCAGGTGCAGCACGTCGAAGAGAACCTCGCGTCGTTCGTGTCCGACGTCGCTCGCCGCAAGGGGAAGATCATCATCCCCTCGTTTGCCGTCGGCAGGACGCAGCGCGTTGTCTACGGACTGCACAAGCTCATGCGGGACGGACTCGTAAGAGAGATGCCCATCTTCGTCGACAGTCCGCTCGCGATCTCCGCGACCGAGATTTTCCGCAGGCACCCCGAGTGCTTCGACGAGGAAATGAACGCACTGCTCCGGCGCGACGATGACCCCTTCGGCTTCTCGCGCGTTCGGTACGTCAAGAAGGCGGCCGAGTCGAAGAAGCTCAACCGCATGAGCGGACCGATGGTGATTATCTCGGCCTCCGGGATGTGTGAGGCGGGGCGCATTCTGCACCATCTCAAGAACAACATCGGGAACCGCCGGAACGGCGTGCTGATAGTCGGCTATCAGGCGCGTCACACCCTTGGCAGGCGCATCTCGGAAGGGGAGAAGAGGGTCAAGATCTTCGGCAAGCCCTACCTCGTGAGGGCCCGCGTCAGGGTGTTTGATGAGTTCAGCGCCCACGCCGACAGCGGCGAGTTGCTGGCCTTTGCCGAGGGGATCCGGCGCCCGCCCAGGGCGACGATCGTAGTTCACGGCAACGAGGAACAGTCGCTGGCCTTCGGGCGCCGCCTGACCGAGCGGGGATTCCCGAGAGTGACCGTTCCCTTCGACGGTGAGACCATCACCCTGTGAAGTTTCGACACGTTGACTTCTGACTTCCGGGTTAGAACAGGGCGAACGCCCTCGAGTACTCCTGCGCGAAGGCGCTCGCACGCGAGTTGTGTCGAACGGTTCAGCGCCCTGCCTTCGCGCAACGCGCATCAGTGAGTAGTGACACGACTCCCCGCACAACACGCGGCTCGCCCGTGCTCGACATGCTTCACGCGACACGTGTTTGAGTGTGCGACCGACGAGTACGTCGACGGACGAACGCGTCGTTGCGAACTCCTTTTGCTCCGCAGCGATATCGACTCGTCAAGTCGCGCGAGTACCGAGTTGCACTTTTCGCTTGACACAAACGTAGTCTGCTTCTACATATGGCGATGACAGGTGTGTTGCGTACGCAAGCAGTCCCTTCTCGACTTGAGCGTTGCGTTGCTCGCCGTCGCGGCGGCCCAGGCCGCCGACCGTTGGCCGGATGAAGGCACCGCGATCACGCATGATGATCGCGGGAATGTCCGGCGGAGGAATCTGAGTCGGCCAACTCCCCTCTGCGAATGGGCGCGGAGTGGGGCAAAGGAGGTGACGGCTGATGGCAGTGAAGAAGAAGCCCGCCAAGAAGAAGGCGGCCGCGAAGAGGAAGCCGGCAAAGAAGAAGGTCGTGAAGAAGAAGACGACCGCGAAGAGGAAGCCGGCGAAGAAGAAGGTCGTGAAGAAGAAGACGACCGCGAAGAGGAAGCCGGCGAAGAAGAAGGTCGCGAAGAAGAAGACGACCGCGAAGAGGAAGCCGGCTAAGAAGAAGGTCGTGAAGAAGAAGACGACCGCGAAGAGGAAGCCGGCGAAGAAGAAGGTCGTGAAAAAGAAGACGGCCAAGAGGAAGCCGGCCAAGAGGAAGACCAAGAAGAGGTAACGGTTGGTCTACCTGGCAGAACGAAGAAGCGGAGCGATTACTCGCTCCGCTTCTTCCATGTGGTAGCGCCAACGGGAATCGAACCCGTGTTACCGGCTTGAGAGGCCGGCGTCCTAACCGCTGGACGATGGCGCCTTCACTTTGTGGTTGGGGAGGGAGGATTCGAACCCCCGCCGGCGGATCCAGAGTCCGCTGTCCTACCACTAGACGACTCCCCAGATCGTCCTATTCTATCAGCTCTCGCGAGCCGGCGATTCGCGCGAGAGATACCTCACGTCCGAGGAGCGACAGCGTCTCGAAGATCCCGGGGCTCGCAGTGCGACCGGTCAAGGCGACCCTGAGGGGTTGTACGACCTTGCCCAGCGAGAGCCCGGCGTCCTCCGCGAACTTCCGCAACGCCCCTTCGAGTGTCTCGGGCTGGAAGTCCGGGCATCCCGAGAGAACCAAATGAAGCCCGACGAGGATTTCGTCCGCACCGGGCTTGGCCAGCACCTTACTGACAGCAATCTTATCATAGACGACGTCCGGCGCAAGAAAAAACCCCGCGAGTTCGACGATGTCGGTGAGAACCTTGAGGCGGTCGTCGATAAGCTCCACGATCTTCTCCAGGTGCGACCGATCCTCAGGAGTCAACTCCTTGGGCAGGAGCCCATCCGCCCTCAGAAAGGGGATGACCCGCTCAGTTCGGTCGGGGACGTCCAGCCTCTTGAGCCATTGGGTGTTCATCCAGTCCAGCTTGTCCGGGTCGAACGATGCCGGCCTCTTGCTGACGCTGCCCGTGTCAAAGTTCTGCAGAAGGTCGTCCAGCGAGAAGAACTCCTGGTCTCCCTCGTAGGACCATCCCAGGAGCGCCATGTAGTTCACGACGGCCTCGGGCAGGTAGCCACGTCTTCGGTACTCGCCTATCGCGATGGCCCCGCGGCGCTTCGACATCACTTGCTTGTCCGGAGCGAGCACCAGGGGCTGATGGCCGAACGTAGGCGGTTCGTGGCCGAGAGCCTTCCAGATCACTATCTGTCGCGGCGTGTTGGAGATGTGGTCGGCGCCCCGGATGACGTGTGTGATTGCCATCTCCAGGTCATCCACCACCACGGCGAAGTTGTAGGTAGGCGTCCCGTCCTGGCGGATTATGACGAGGTCGTCGAGCTCCGCGTTGTCGAATTCGATCGTGCCGAGCACCATATCATCGAACGACGTTTTGCCCGCGGGCACGCGGAAGCGGACCACGGACGGTTGCCCCTTGGCCAACATCGCTTCCCGCTCATCGTCGGAGAGCCCCAGGCACTTGCGGTCGTAGATCCACCCTCCGTCGGCCGCCTGCGCACGGCTGCGCCTCTCTTCGATCTCCTCGGGAGAGCAGAAGCAGCGGTACGCCTGTCCGCTTCTGAGGAGTTTCTCAACGTGCGGCTCGTAGCTCTGGGAGCGCTCCGACTGAAGGTAGGGGCCGAAGTCGCCTCCGCACTCGGGGCCCTCGTCCCAGTCGAGTCCGAGCCAGCGTAAGTCCTCAAGGATGGCATTCAGGTACTCAGGTGTGGACCGCTCCCGGTCCGTGTCCTCGATTCTGAGGATGAAGGACCCGCCCTCATGGCGTGCGAACAACCAGTTCAATAGAGCCGTTCGGGATCCGCCCATATGAAGGAAGCCCGTCGGACTCGGTGCGAAGCGCACTCTGACACCACTCATGTATCACCTCATAAAAAAGGCCTCATCGCCGAGGCCGTCCGTACTCAGGCGGACTATACCAACCCACGGGCGGGACTGTCAAGAACGCCCGTGGACACACTTGACAGCTGTCTGAGGGCGGAGCTAGTGTCATGAAGATGGTGTGAGGGCCAGGCCACGGAGGATCCCGGCAGATGACAGGCTATTCAACACCCATGCCGCGGCCAAGGAGAGACGTGCTGATCGCACTGGCGTGGCTTGCGGCGTTCGCCGTCGCGATGGCGTACGTGGAGGCAGCGGTCGTCGTCTACCTCCGGTTGCTCTACTACCCCGATGGATTCTGTATAGAGGGAGCGGCCTCGCTCCAGTGCGTGCCTCCGAGTGCTCTTGCGATCGAGATAGGGCGCGAGGCTGCGACCATCGTCATGCTCGTGGCCGTTGCCTTCCTGAGTGCCGGGAAGAACTGGTGGGTGCGCCTGGCTCACTTCATGTGGGCGTTCGCGCTCTGGGACATCTTCTACTACATCTGGCTCTACGTGCTGCTCAGGTGGCCTCCGGGCCCGATGACCGTCGATGTGCTGTTCCTGATTCCCCGGCCATGGATTGCTCCGGTGCTCATGCCCGTTGTCATTTCCCTCCTGATGATAGGCTCGGCTCTGGCCATTCTAAGGAGGAGGCCCTGAGTGCATCGTCTCTCGGTCCGTCGCATGTGCACTTGACAGGTATTGCAGTGCGGGGCTAGGCTCAGTACGAGGGTGAGAGCCAGTTCGACAGACGGTGCGCACCGTTGCGTGCGGCGCCAGGAGCGATGCCGGGTATCCCGGCACTCGCGTGAGAGGTGTTGGATGATCCACCGTATGTTGGTTCTGATCGTGGTTGCCTGTCTGCTGGGAGCCTGTTCCGGCGACGAGACCGCGTCTGAACGCAACTCCTCAGAGCCGTCACAGACGGCAGCGGTCGCGGATCCGGGTGAGACCCTGGCCGGGCAGGACGATGCGGTCCCAGTGTCTTCCGGAGATCCGGTGGACATCGAGGCTTCCGCCGACACGAGCGCGGACACGGCGTGGGTCGAGCCGGTGGAGAGCGCCGACGAGCCGGCGGAGGATTCCACGAGTCCAGATGAGCCCGCACGGGATGAGCCCGTGGGAGGGCCCGACGAGTCGGGCGCGTCTGCCGTGCCCGCGTCCTTGAGTGGGCTTCGCGTGCTTCGGACGTACGTCTGCAAGGGCATCGAGCAGAGCGAGCCGACCGAGGCTGGGAAGAGCTTCATACCGGAGGACGGTGTCCTGAGGCTCTGCTGTTTCAGTGAGATCGCGGGGGCCGCCGGGCCCGACACGGTCCTGCACATCTGGCGCTGGGGCGACCGCGAGATGGCCCGCGTGGTCCTTGAGGTCAAGAGCTCGCGCTGGAGGACCTGGAGCACGAAGCGCATCCTCGATGAGTGGCGCGGCGAGTGGCACGTCGACGTGACCGACAGCGACGGTGTTGTTCTCGCCAGGCAGGAGTTCTCGGTGGAGTAGATCGCTCCCCATCAGTGCCTTCCCCCGACTTTCCCGGAAGAACCCCACAAGCAGCTTGACACGCCGAACATTCGCACTATATAATATTAGCAGGTTTGAATAGAACCGCCTTGAAGGCTGTTGGGAGCCAGTAATGGACGATGCGGGTCACACCACAGAGAGCGCACGGGCGGGGGAGACTCAGTCCGAGGCGTGTGAGAAGGCGGCGGAGCTTCTTCGCGCCCTCTCGCATCCCGTCCGGCTCAGGATCATCAAACTCCTGGGCGAGGGAGAGCTGTGTGTGAAGAGCCTCGAGGAGATACTCGAGATCTCGCAGTCGTCCGTCTCGCAGCATCTGACGCGCCTGAGGTACGCCGGACTCATCGAATCCGAGCGCAGAGGGCATCTCGTCTGCTACCGACTGGTCAAGGGCGGTGCGGCGAAGGTAGTGGAAGCGGCATTGGACGAGTCACAACAGAGAAACTCAGGAGAGGAAGGTAGCTGACATGAGTAAGACAATGGCCGGAACCGATGGGAACTTCGAAGTCGAGGTCCTCAAATCTGACAAGCTGGTGGTGGTTGATTTCTGGGCGCCCTGGTGCGGGCCGTGTCGTCTGGTCGGTCCGATCCTCGAGGAGATCGCGGACGACAACGACGGCAAGCTCAAGGTGGTGAAGGTCAACGTCGATGAGAATCCCGCGCTCGCGCAGCACTACGGGATCCGCGGCATTCCGACGATGATGTTCTTCAAGGGTGGTGAGCAGGTCGACATGACCGTCGGCGCCGCCATGAAGAACAGTATTCAGGAGAAGGTAGACGCCCTGCTCTAGTCGGACATGGAGGTAGCAAGCATGATGAAGATCCTGAAGGTCGTAGTTCTCTTGCTGTCGGCAGCGGTTCTCTCTGTCGGGTTCGCCGGCTGTGGCGGAACGGAAGAGGAGGTGTCGGCTGGTGAGACCGCAGTGACCACCGAGGGAGTTGGAGCCGTGCCGGTCCCACAGGCGTCCGGTGTGGGTGTTGAGCCCGGACAGACTCCGCCTGCGTTCGTGCTTCCCGACCTCGACGGCAACGATCTGTCCCTCGACGATTTCAAGGGCAAGGTCGTTATTCTCGACCTGTGGGCGACCTGGTGTCCGCCGTGTAGGAAGGAAATCCCGTTCCTGGTCTCGCTCCACGAGGAGTACAAGGACCAGGGGCTCGCCGTCATCGGTGTAGGGCTGGACCAAGGCGGCGCCGCGGTCATGGCCCCGTTCGTAGAGGCCAACAGCATGAGTTACACGGTTGTCGTCGGCAACCAGAAGATCAGCCGCGACTTCAAGGTGAGCGGTATTCCCATGACCCTCACCATAGACAGGGACGGCCGCGTGGCCGCCAAGGACGTCGGGTTCGCGCCCTCGATGGAAGCGGAGATGCGCGCCCGCGTCGTGGAGCTGCTTGCACGTCCCGCGACAGAGGCGTAGAAGCGCCGCACACATCTGAGTATCGCGCAGGGGGACGACACGTGAAGTGGGGTGAACTGGCACTGCCCGCCGCCTTCATCGGACTCTGGCTGCTGCTGCAGCTGGTGGTGCTGCCCAGACTCGGTGTGGCGACGTGACTCAAGTCGTCCTGCGGACCCGCCGAGCGGGTCGAGGAGTCGTCGGGTCACGACGATGTTAGCGAGCAGTGATGGAACCGCCCCTCATCGTTGTCAGGAAGTCGAAGTTCGAACTCGAGCTGACTACGTCGGTTGGGACGCGTGTGTTCCCGGTGGGCATAGGTTCGAACCCGGACGGCGCGGACAAGGAGAGGGAAGGCGACTGTCGTACTCCTGAGGGCGAGTTCACGGTTGTGTCCATCGAGGACTCGAGCGAGTGGAAGCATGAGGGAGAGCGGGCCTATGGTCCGCTCTTTCTGCGTCTTGACTGCCCGCCCTGGGAGGGGATCGGCATACACGGTACAAACGAGCCAGAGGGTATAGGCACGAGATCGAGCAGGGGTTGTGTCCGGATGAGGAACGACGATCTCGTGACGGTGGCGGGCGAGGTGACCGTGGGCACACGGGTCAGGATAGTTCCGTGAACGGTCGCCCCGGACATCGACGGCGAAGGACTTCGAGGAAGGAAATCCTGTTGACACACAGGAGGTCCGAGAGTAGATTCATCTTGCCTCAGGCGGGTGTTTCTTCTGCCGGTATCTCATCACAGATTCTCGGGAGCTTTTTATGCGACCCGGTAAGTTCGTGGCCGTCGCCGGAAACATCGGTGTGGGTAAAACCCACCTCACCACGCTTCTTGCGAACCACTTGGGCTGGCGCGCGTACTACGAGCCCGTCATCGACAATCCCTACCTCGACGACTTCTATAGTGACATGGAGCGCTGGTCGTTCCACCTCCAGGTCTTTTTCCTCTCGAAGCGCTTCGAGATTCACAGAGAGATGGTGAGTTCGGACGAACCGTGCATCCAGGACAGAACCATATACGAGGACAAGGAGATATTCGCTCACACCCTGCACAACCAGGGCTTCATGTCGGACCGGGACTACGAGAACTACACCGCCCTGTTCGACGCGATGACGAGCTTCCTGCATACTCCCGATCTCGTGGTCTACCTGCGCGCCGGGGTGGACACGCTGCAGGAGCGTATCAGGTGCCGCGGTCGCAGTTGCGAGCGGGAGATATCGAGCGAGTATCTCGAGGCGTTGAACCGCGCGTACGAAGACTGGTGCGCCCGGGCATCGCTGATCACAGAAGTGCTTATCATAGACACGGAGGGCCTCGACCTGGTGCGGGACGAGGCAGCCGTGGAACGCGTCCTGACGACCGTTGTGAGGCGCCTCGGGCCGACCACCCCAGAGGATCAGCCGGCCGAAGTCGGCCTGGAACTCGCGAGCATATAGCGTCCATCGCGGAATCCGGTTCCAGGGGAAGCGCCGAGCGGAGCCTCACCCAATCCCGATTACACGCAGGCCGAATGAGATCGAAACCGGAGCGTCCAAGCTCCAGGCGGCTGCATTGGTGAGTCAAGAACCGGTGCGCGGGTGCGCTACACGTGAATTCTTGACCTATGGACTGTATGATGATATAATAGGACAGGAATAAAAATGGGGGTTTGATGACCTACAGGAGACTGGCGGGGCTTGCGATCGCGCTGGCTGCGCTCCTCGTGTTGACGGGGACAAGCATATCTGTGGGCGCTGCCAAGAAGGCGCCCGAGTTTACACTTCCGAATCTCGATGGTGAGGACGTCACACTATCTGAGCTGCTCGAGGACGGACCGGTGATCGTGGATTTCTGGGCGACGTGGTGCAAGCCGTGCATCAAGGCGTTCCCCGATCTGCAGGAGGTCTTCGACAAGTACAGGAACTGCGGGCTCACGGTAGTTGCCATCTCGATCGACGGACCGAAGTCAATGTCGCGCGTCGGGTCGCTCATCAAGTCGAAGGGGAACACGTTCGAGGTGCTTCTCGATCCGGGCCAGAAGGTTGCGAGGAAGTTCCACGTGACGTCCGTTCCCAGGACCGTGCTGGTGAACACGGACGGGACCATCGCCTATGCGGTGACGGGTTACCGCCCGAAGAACCACGAGGAACTGGAAGCCGCCGTGGCCAAGCTCCTTCCGGGCGATTGCCCCGAGGAGCCGGAGAGCGAGGAGAAGGCCGTTGAGTAGAAACGGGTGGGCGCTTGCGCTCCTTTCCGTCGCGCTCTTGGCCCTCGTGTCGGCCTCGGCGTTGGCTGAGACCGACGTCTACGCGAGCGGCGTGGTGCGGGGGAAGTACCTCTACAGCACCGACGAGGAGGCATCCGTCTGGGACACCAGAGTCGATTTCGACGCCAGCATCGGAGCGCTGACGCTTGGGGCGGTCTACCGGGGATTCTGGCTCTCGGACGACGAGTACAATCCCGCGAACGTTGTGGTGGCTGATCCCAACGACGTCAAACATCGCTACGCCGCGCTCGAGTACGAGGATTTGTACCTCAGGGCAGGGCATTTCTCCACGACGTTTGGGCACGGCCTGACGCTTCGGAGCTACGAGGACGTGGACCTTGAGCACGACACCCTGCTGGATGGATTCTCCGCCGAATACGATGCTGGCGTGTTCGATGTTACGGTTCTGACCGGCGCGTCCAGGGAGGATTCAGGCGACAGGTTCTACGCGCATACCGTGCACGGTGCCCGGGTCAGCGTGCCCGTGGGCGAATGGGTGGAAGTCGCCGGCAGTGCCGTCGAGCGCTCGCGGATCTGGAACGACGAGGACGGCGAGTTCGGGGGTGACTTCGCCCGGTTCGAGGACAGCGTGCGCGGGGCGGAGGTGTCTGGTTGGATCGGACCATTCACGTTCGGGGGCGAGTACGCTGAGAGGAGCGGGGACTACCCGGAGGCGGCGAAGAAGGTCGATCCTGAGACCGGCGGGCTCGCGTACCCGCGGGGGCAGGTCGAGACGCAGGGCCACGCGACCTACGCTTCCGGAACGCTCGACCTCGGATGGGCCACGCTCTTCGGCGAGTTCAAGGACTTCGACGACTTCGCCCACAGCCTGGCCAATCCGCCGACGTGCGTGCGCGAGCACCTATGGACTTTGATGAACCGCGCAACCTACGAGGTGGATCTCAATGACGAGCGCGGTTTCCTCGTGGAGGGAAGTTCGGTTCTTGGTGACGCAGTCTTCGTGACGGGTGGGGCGTCGGAAGCCAGGAGCCACGATCGGGATCTTCGCCACTGGGAGATGTTCGGCCACGCGACCTACGACGTGGGCTCCGACATAACGCTTGGTGCGGCCGCGTCACGATCGAGGGAGTACCTGTTCGGGGAGGAAGGCGGCATCGGGAAGTTCACCGAGCACACTACGGGAGTGGTGGAGGCCGATCTCACCTTCGCGCTTGGGGCTCTCGGTGACCAGACGGTCGAGCTGACCCTTGAGATGCAGCGGACCGAGGATCCGGCCCTGGATACTCAAGATGACTACGTGGCATCGGTCGCGTGGTATCCGGGGCTGGATCTCATCCCGGGGCTGGAGGATCTCACGGTCTCCGGTGTCTACGAGAAGACGACCATCGATTGGGAGGAGCGACAGAACTGGATCATGCTCTCCGTCCGGAAGTCGTTTGCCAACGACCTCGAGGCGGAGATCGCAGGCGGCACCGAGCGTGGGGGCAAGAAGTGCGCGGGCGGCATCTGTCGCTACGAGCCTGAGTTCGAGGGCGTCAGATTCAGACTGACGAAGTTCTTCTAGGAGGAATGGGTGCTGAGACGGGAGCATACGACGGTTTCGAGGGTCCGGAGCGAGGTTTTCATCGTCGCCCTTGTCGCGGTTGCGATAGCGGGCGGATGCGACTGGTTCGACGCCCCGTCGCAGATCAACCTTCCTCCTGAGACGACGATAACCGTGTGTCCGTCCTCGCTCGTTTCGCCCGGTGACAATGTCACCATCAAGTGGACGGGCAGCGACCGGGACGGCCAGGTCGTCGAATACGAGTGGACGCTCGATGACACGCTGGAAGGAACGACGCACGCCACGACGATGATGGTCACCGGTGTGGAGGAGGGAACGCACACTTTCACGGTGGCATCGATCGATAACGACGGTGATGTCGATGCGTCACCGGCGGAGTGCACGTTCACCGCCGGAGAGTACGTGGAGCGCGTCGTGCTCTGCGAGCTTCTGACGACGAAGATATGTCCGAACTGCTGGAAGGCGGACCTGGTCCTCGAGCAGATGCTCGAGGAGTTTGGTGAGGAGAATCTTTCCGTGGTGTCGTACCACTACGATCCGCCTCCCGATCCACTGGCGACGCCGGCGACGTTGGCGCGCTGTGACTGGTACTACACGTTCCCGGACTTCAGTCATCTCGGTGATGCCTTCCCGACCACGTTGTTCGACGGGCTGACCTACAAGACCGGGGCGGCGGATATCACCGCGACGGAGATCGCCTACAGGACGCAGATCGAGGCTCGCCAGGTTGTCGGGTCGCCGGTGAGCATCGAGCTTCAGGGAGAGATCGGGGGGGGACGGGGGAGCGTGACGGCCACGGTGAGAGTTCACTACCAGTTGTCCGAGAGCTCCTACACACTTCGGATGATGATCATCGAGAATGACGTCTGGGATGGCGCTCACTTCGCCAGCTTCGTTGTGAGGGAGTTCTTGCTGGAGGAGGAGCTGCTGAACGTGGACGCCGTGGGCGAGTCGCTCGTCGTCAGCCGGGAGTTCGCGCTCGGCGACTGGAATGCGGAGTATCTGGATATCGTGGCACTGGTGCAGGACGACGCAACCGCGGAAGTACTCCAGTCCGGGCGGTTGATGACGGAATAGTCAGGTTGATGATTGATCGAATGATGGCTGGTTGAGGAAGCTAGTGGGCTGGAACACTGCCTCTACAACAGAGAGGCGGCAGGATCCTGCGACAAACCGAGCGGTGTGACCGCAAGGGGAGAACAGCATGCTGAAGCGTTCGGCGATCCTGGGACTCGTGGTTCTGGTCCTGTGTATCGGCGTTCTTCCGGCAGTGTCCGCGCAGCGGACCGTGCTGGCGGAGCTTTTCGGGGCGACGTCGTGAGGCTTACCGCCAACGAGGAGAACGCGTTCAGGAAGATGACGCTGCTCAAGTAGCAGCTTCGAGTGGTGCGCCTAGTTGGTCTGTGTCGGACGCGCCCCCACGGAGCCCGCCTGCGCCGGGGGCCTTGAGTTGGATGACACCAGGAGGAGGAGCGACATGTTGAGGCGTGCGGCGATAGTTATCGGACTTGCTGTTGCGGTGCTTCTGGCGGGCACGGTGCCCGCGGCGTCCGCCCAGCGAACGGTGCTGGCCGAGATGTTCGGAGCCACGTGGTGTGGCTACTGCCCGAACGCCACCGTGGCGCTGCAGCAGCTTCAGGAAGAGTACGGTACGGACGGTCTCGTTTGCTTCTACTATCATGTCGGCGATGCGTATGCGACCGCGGAGACGCACAACCGGGCCAGCTACTACGCGGTTGGCGGCATTCCCGAGGTCGACTTCGATGCTGTGACGGAGGTCGTGGGCGCCGGGACGAATATCTACGACGTCTACGCTCCGATCGTCGCGACGAGATACGCGGAGTCGACCCCGGTTACCATTCGCACCGAGGGCGTTATCTACGCCGCGGGCGACCCCGACTCCAGCTGGGTGACGGCGGTGTTCAAGGCCGTCGATACCGTGCCCTACGGTGACCTCAGGGCCTACTTCATCGTCTGCGAGAACACGAGCGAGGTCTATCCGTGGACAGTGCGGGACATGCTGCCGCCCTCCACGGTCACCACGCTGGCGGCGGCCGGCGACTCCGTCGTCATCACCAGGAAGTTCAAGGTGGACGCGGCGTGGGACCTTGAGGAGCTCGGCGTGGTGGTCTTCATTGAGGACACCGATCCGAAGCTGATCGTCAATGCTCAGGTGATGCCCGCACCGTTTAGCAACAGCTTCGGCCACGCGGACCGCTACGCGGTCGAGATCGATTACTTGGGCGAGGCCATCTACCACATCGTTCTCGAGAACACCGGCGTGATGTCGGACGTCATCACGGTCGATATCGGTCACGATATTATCCCGGATGGTCTGGGGTCGTGGGATTGGGTCGCGTTCTACTGTGATACGGACGGCGCCTGTCACTTCGGCCCGTGGGACTTCGTGCTCGAGCCCGCGGCGAAGGAGACCTTCGACGTTCACATCTTGGACAACGTCGGCCACACTCAGGGCATGGCTCTGACCACGCTTAGCGCGACGAGCACGAGTGACCCCTCGATGATGTCCAGCGAGTCGTTTGCGACGTTCGTCGACCTGCCGTCGGTCCTGCTGGTCGACGACGACGGCGGCGCATCAGACGAGACGTATCTGGAGACGGCACTGACCGACACGGGTTACACGGCGATGGTGTGGGACGCCGAGGTGAGGGGCAGGCCGTGCATGACACGTCTGGAGTCCTACTGGGCGGTCCTGTGGACCACGGGCGGTGGCTCCGCCGCCGATCTCGGCGGTTCCTGCGAGAACAACATGGCGGCGTACCTGGACGGCGGCGGAAACCTGCTGCTCTCGAGCATGGAGTTCCTGTCCAGCCGCGTCAACACGCTCGCGTTCCGGACGGACTACCTGCACATCGACTCGTACACGAGCGACAATGGTGGCTTCGTCGTTACGGGCGAGACGGGGGACGCCATCTCGGCGGGGATGTCTCTGAATCTGCTCGGAGGTCCTTTCGCTCCCAATCCCAGCGACGTTTTCGTCGCGGGTTCCGCGGCCGATGTCATCTTCACGAGCCCGGCCGGGACCGAAGGTATTCGCGTTGAGGAGAACGACCACAAGGTGGTCTTCCTGAGCTTCCCGTTCGAGGACGTGAAGACCACGGAGGCCGCTCCCAACAACCAGAAGACACTGATAGGGCGCATACTGAACTGGTTCAGCCTGCCGTCTGGTGTTGAGGCCGGACAGGTCCACCGCCTCGCGCTCCAGCCGAACTACCCGAACCCGTTCAACCCCGTGACCAGGGTCGCGTTCTCGGTGCCCGAGGCCGCCGGACGGGTGAGCCTCACGGTCCACAACGTCAACGGTCAGGTGGTTCGCACGCTGGTCGATTCTGAGCTTCCCGCGGGTCCCGCGCTTGCCGTGTGGGATGGAACCGACGACCTCGGGCGCCCTCTCGCGTCCGGGATCTACTTCGCGAAGCTCGCATCGAGCGAGGACAGCGCGTTCCGGAAGATGACACTGCTGAAGTAACAGTCTCGCGTGCGCGCCAGGAAGGGTTCTCCGGACGTGCACCTGTTTCCGACAGTCACGGCGGGAAGGAGTCTCAACATGATGGTCTGGCGCCTGGTGGTGGGAGCGCTCGCGGTAGCTTTGTTCGCGCCCGCCGCTCACGCGTACCCCAGAGACGATGCGGCGGTGGTCACGGTCGACATTCTCTCTCGTGAGGATATTCATCGTCTGAACGAACTCGGGATGGACATCATGTCAGTCCGGGAGGGAGTCGCGGAGATAGCGGCCATACCGGCCGAGGTGGATGCGCTGTGGGCGAACGGGTTCCGACCGACCGTCATTCTTCCCAGGATGATCGACGCCGTCGCGTCGCTCGCGCGCGAGGACAGGGGGGAGTACCACAGCTACACCGAGCTTACCACCGACATGGCCGCCTGGGCGGCCGCCTACCCTTCCATCACCCAGCTCATCTCCATAGGGAACAGTTTCGAGGGCCGCGAGCTCTGGGCTCTCAAGATCAGTGACAACCCGACGCTGCAGGAGTTCGAGCCGGAGATCCAGTGGATCGGTGCGCACCACGGCGACGAGACCATCAGCGTCGAGGTCTGCTACTACATGGCCGAGTACCTCCTCGAGAACTACGGGACCGACCCGCAGGTCACGTGGCTCGTCAACGAGCGCGAGATATGGATCATCCCGATGTTGAACCCCGACGGCCACACGGCCGGCTCGCGGTACAACGCCCAGGGCACGGACCTCAACCGGAACTACCTGTGTCCCTGTGGCTGTAACTCGGGCACGGCCTTCTCCGCTCCCGAGTCGCGTGCTCTGCGTGACTGGAACGTCCGCATGAATCCCGTCACATCGCTGACGTTTCACTCCGGCGCCGTCTACGTCAACTACCTTTGGGACTACACCTACAACCCGACGCCCGACGAGCCGATGCTCATCACACTCTCGAACGCCTACGGTGCGCTCAGCGGTCTGCCGGTCACCAACGGGGCCGACTGGTACATCGTGCACGGCAGCTGCCAGGACTGGTGCTACGACGCGCGGGGCGAGATAGATACGACAATCGAGGTGTCGGTGTCGAAGGATCCCCCGGCGTCCAGCATCGACGGCATCGTCGCGGACAACATCCCGGCCATGCTTCATCAGGCTCGGATGTCCGGGCGCGGGATAAGAGGAATGGTGACCGACGCGGACACGGGTGAGCCGCTCCACGCGACCATCAGCATCCCGGAGATAGGGAAGGACGTCTACACTGACTCGGACGTCGGTGACTACCACCGCATGGTCGAGTCGGGTACCTACACGGTCGTGTGCAACGTCGCGGGCTTCCCGACGCAGACGGAGTACAATGTTTCGGCGAGCCTCGACACGTTCGTGGTTGTCAACTTCACCTTCGAGGTGGAGCGCGGCACGGTGAACGGCTACGTGCGCGACACAGAGTTGAGCCCGATAGAAGCGACGGTCGAGCTGACCGACCTCTCCGGCTACTCGGACGCGACCGATCCTGTCACGGGGTACTACGAGATCCTGAACGTCCCGGTCGGGACACACAACTTGCTCGCGAGCCAGCCGGGCTACTCGAGCGAAACGCGCACGGGGGTCTCGGTTGCCGATGGCACGATCACGTCGGAGGACTTCACGCTGGAACAGGCGTACTTCTTCGACGATATCGAGTCCGGCACCTCGGATTGGACGGGCACCTGGGGCACGACAAGCAGCTACGCCCACAGCCCGTCGACATCGATGACGGACAGCCCCGGAGGGAACTACCCGAACAGCGCGACCACGACGATGGCGTTGAACAGCGGGCTCGACCTGTCCGAGTCCACGACCGCGTCTCTCGTCTTCTGGCATCTCTACGACACGGAGAGCGGGTACGACTTCTGTCTGGTTGAGGTCAGCACGAACGGTGGCGGGAGCTGGTCGCAGGTGGCTTCCTACAGCGGGCTTCTGAGCAACTGGACCGAGGTGACGATAGACCTTGATTCGTACGTCGGCACCAGCGACTTCAAGGTCCGCTTCATCCTTGAATCAGACGGCTGGGTTCAGAAGGACGGCTGGTACATTGATGACGTCCATGTCTTCGCCGATCAGCCAACCGGCGTGGATGACGGCGGAACGCCGCTCAAGCTGCTGGTTGGGAACTACCCGAATCCGTTCAACCCCACGACGAGCGTCAGGTACACGGTGCCGGGAGCGGGTCCGGTGGATCTCAGGGTCTACGATGCGTCCGGGCGCCTTGTGCGCACGCTGGTCGAGACCGCGTCTCACGACGCAGGACGTCACTCGGCCTCGTGGGATGGCCGCGACGAGAGCGGTGTGGAAGTCGCGACGGGCGTCTACTTCGTGCGGCTGGCCGCGGATTCCCAGTCGGCGTCGAGCAAAATGGTACTGCTGAAGTAAGCTCCCGACGGGCGGCGCGACAGCGCCTTTGTCGGTCTGCTAGTGTTCGCGCGGGGCGGGTCTTCAGGGCCCGCCCCGTTCTTTTCTCTCAGTGAGCGTGGATTCCAAAACCGCTTGACATGCCTTGACGCGCGGTGCAAGAATCCGCGCCACCGAGCCGGGAGGGGCCGCTCTCGTTCCCGGTCCTCTTCTTTGAGTGCCGGCGTGGACCTGCCGGATGACCCAGGGAGGCGTGTTGACTCGCCGCAAGACCCTGAGCATCATCATTGCCTTCGCCGTGTGCGCGGCCATCGTGCTCGCGCCTACGCCCGACGGGCTGACCCGGGAGGGACAGAACGCGCTGGCGATCTTCGCACTCTGCTTCGTGCTCTGGGCGCAAGCAGGTTTGCTGATGCGGATCAATTCCTGTTCATGGGCAGGGGTGCAAACTATCCAGCCGCGCTCGAAGGCGCGCTAAAGCTAAAAGATTCAAATTGAAGCTCTCATTTGCGGTCCTGCCTGTTCCACCGACTACGTTTGTAGTATCGTTCGAGTTGATGATTGTGGTTGCGTTTCTTATCGTGACCGTGTAGTTTTTAGGATACAG
>JAUVLG010000237.1 GCA_030595835.1 Candidatus Eiseniibacteriota bacterium
CGAAGCTCGCTGAACAGACGCATCACCTGGTGACCGCGGTACCAGTGCAGGGTGCCGAGGAGATTCACTCCCGCGGCCGTACTTCTGTTGTCGGTATCGGACCGGCTGAGACCGACCTCGTTGTCCGGATTGTAGAAACGGTCTCTCTGACGGTGGTGGAAACCCATCGCCCGCAGCTCAAGCGCGTTCCCAACAAGGAGGGGTGACTCGAGAGAGCCCCTGAGCACGTTGCGGAACACATCGAAGTTGGCGCTCTCGATGTGCACGTTCTCGATTCCCGGTATGCCGCTCTCCTTCACGAAGAGGTCATCGGAGAGCTCGAATTGCCAGCCTCTGAACGGCGGTGGCGCGATCCGCAGGAACAGACCGGACTGCTCGAACTGATTGTTCTCCCGCGTGACAACCGCGTCATCATCGGTGTTCTCCGGTGTTCCATGATGATCGACGTACGTGAAGTCGCCCTCGCTCCTCAGATGGTGGAACGAGATCAGGTAGCCGACCGAGCGCACCCGTCCCGCTCCGTGGACGTCCGCGCCGAACGTCCCGTGGCTGCCCGTCGAGACGGAACAGCCAAGGAGGTCCTCACCCGCCGGCCTCGTGACGAGGTTGATCACGCCGCCGATTCCCGCGACGCCAAGCCCAACAGGAGCGCCGCTCCGGTACACCTCGATACGCTCGATGTTCGAGAGAGGCAGGTCGGACAGATTCATCACGCCCCACTGCGCGGACCGCAGCGGTACACCATCAAGGCAGATCTCAACCTGTGCGGGAGAACTCGCTCGAATGGAGGCGGTGCTGTAGGCGCCGAGGCCACCGTAGCGCTTCACGTCCACGCCCGCGCCTTCCTCGATGACGTCCGCCACGCCGACAACTCCACTGCGAGCGTCGCCAATCTCGTGCACGGTGGCGAACGTTGCCAGTTCCCGGATCTCGTCCAGCGGGTCCGGACGATCTGCGACCACCTTCACGGTGTCCACGACGTCCGTGAGCACGCCGGTGTCAGGCGGGATCTTCGTTGTGGCGGTGGCGGAGATGCACACCAACAGGCAGATGGGGACTGCGAGCACTGCACGAGGACCGAACATCAAAACGCTCCTCCCATACAACACGCCGGTGGGAAGAGCGCCTCTCTCACTCGCTGGAAGGATGGCCAACCGAAAGCAGGGCGAGCCGAAGAGACCGGCGAGTACTGCGACAGGGCAAACTCATACGCCCGCGACGGGTCTTTCCACGGACCCACGGACGTTCCCACCGGCAGGTACTCTGGCTCTCGGCATCCTACTGCCCGTGAGACCACACACTCCGTTGCGGTGTGACTCGCGGGGCTCGCCGCCGACTACAGCTGCGGGACAGCACCGG
>JAUVLG010000262.1 GCA_030595835.1 Candidatus Eiseniibacteriota bacterium
CCCACAGACGACGTCAGCGGCGTCTACGGCCGGCCCTACGATCGCCGCCGCGGCCCTTCAGCGCCGGCCCCGGAGCGCCGGGTGCTCCGGCGAGCCCCGGTGCTTCTGATGATTCATGAAGGCTCGAATCCCACTGAAGCACGCCGGGCAACACTCGAATCGTCGTCTCCAATGACGAACGAGATCGGATCAAGCCCGAGCTCCTCCTCGATCCGGATGAGCCGCTTGTCAATCTGCTCTAAGATCCCTGGCGAGCGGCCGCCGATGTGATACCTGACATAGCCTCCGTCCTCGATCTCCTCGGCGGCGTTCGGTCCAAACAACATGTAGAGAACCATCGCGAGCGCGTCCCCCTCCGAGAGCTCGGGCTTGTCCTCGGTTCCCGGATCGAGCGGACACCAGAACGGATGCGCCCCGACGATAGCCGACGGGATCAGACGCTCCTCCCTACTAGCGCCCGACCCGACACCCTCGCAACAAACGAGATAGCTCGGCCCTGATGTCGACGCTAGCCGGTAGCGCGCGTATTCACAGCCCACGCAATCGCTCGGGTAACCGCTCCGATCGACCGCCCCCAAGTCGCGCGGACACCACGCCGGCGGCTCATCTCCCTCGGGAATTGCCCTTACCGTTGGAGCGGCCACGACCTCAGCTCCAATTCCGAAACGACATTCGAGCCGACGGTCGCCAGCGTCGCCGGCCCACTCGCTATCAGGACACGCGGCGCAATCACTTGGATAGCGCGGCGCGTCAGGTCTCTCGCTACTCATCCCTCAGCCCCCCCGATCTTGAGATACACCATCTCGAACGTGATCGCGTCAGCCTCCGGGACATCCTGTCCGTCCGGGACCGGCTCGAAGCTCTCGGACCAGACTAGCACGTCCACGTCGAGCCGTTCAGGAACGACCTCCCGAACGCCATACGTTGACGACGACTAGATCCTCCGGACACGTCGCCGAGGAGACCGGCCCGATCCGGCCCTTGAGAAGCGCACACCAAATCTCGAAGGAGATCCGCACGATCCGGAGCCGTCTCGATTCGAGACACGCTTCACG
>JAUVLG010000166.1 GCA_030595835.1 Candidatus Eiseniibacteriota bacterium
GACTGCACGGCCTCTCCAAGGTCGGAGGCCAGGTAGGGTTTCCTGACGTAGCCGGAAGCTCCCAACTCCTGTGCCTTCCTCACGCGCTCCGATTCGGCGTAGCCGCTCACGATGATGGCGGGCAGCCTCGGGCGGATTTGCAGGGCGCTACGGTACGTATCGAGACCGTCCATGCCCGGGTCCATTAGCATGTCGAGCAGGAGCAGTTCGCATTCGTTCTCGCGGAGGTAGTGGAGCGCCTCCTCGCCGCTCGCCACGCTGTCGGCCCGATAGCCCATCAAACGCAGGATGCTCACTGCGATCTCGCGCTGTTCCGGAAGGTCGTCGACGACGAGGATCGGCTCACCGTTCCCAGCGTAGTCCTTGAGCTCGCGTTCAGCGTGCGCTTCCTTCGGTGCCTCCTCTGTGATAGGGAAGTGCAGGGTGAAGCGCGTTCCCTCTTTCACCTTGCTCTCGGTCTCTATGTAGCCACCGTGGTCCTGGACCGTGCCCCAAACGACCGCCATTCCCAGGCCGGAGCCACTGCGACCGAGCTTCTTCTTCGTGAAGAACGGCTCGAAGATCTTCTCAAGGTCCTCTGGAGCGATGCCTTCACCGGAGTCGGCGATCTCGAGGACGGCGTACGAATCAGGGTCGGACCCGTCGCCGGAGCGCGGCGCTCCGGCGGCTGTGCAGGATGTGGAGATGACCACCGTGCCGCCATCGGGCATCGCTTCACAGGCGTTCATGACGAGGTTCATGAGCATCTTCATCAGGTGAACCCGCGAGCCGCTGATCAGTGGCTCGCCGATGGACAAGCGGTTCTCGACCGTGACCTTCGGACTTCCCTCCACGAGCTTGGCGAACTCAGGCGTCGACGCGTACTCGTTGACGATGTCGTTGAGGCTCAGCACCTCGAGCGTTGCGACGCCCCGGCGCGCCATGGTCAGGAGATCCTCGACGACGGCCGCCGCCCGCTCCCCGGAGTTCTTGATCAGGCCGAGGGGACGAACCAGGTCGCTGTCCTCCGGGAGCTCGCGGAGCAGAAGCTCCGGGTAATTCACAATGCCTGATAGAATATTGTTCAGGTCGTGAGCGACGCCTCCAGCGAGCATGCCCAGAGCCTCCATCTTCTGCGCGCGCTGCAGTCGTTCCTCGGCCTGGCGACGCTTCGCCTCGGACGTCAGCTTCTCCTGTTTCTCTCTCAGAAGCCGTTTGTTGGTCTCGGACAGCTGGGCCGTTCGTTCAGCGACAAGGCCCTCGAGATTGTCGCGGTGCCGCTTCAGATCTTCTGCCATGTCATTGAACGACTCGGTGAGTTCGACAATTTCGAGGCTGCCGGATTCGGTGAGGCGGTCGTTCCAGTCCTGTCTGCCGATGGCAGCGGCCGCGGACGAGAGCCGCCCGATGGGGTCGGCGAGCACTCCCGCGACCCTGAAGGCGATGAGGACACCGAAGGCAATCGTGAGCGCGGACAGGAGTCCCAGTGCGATCAGCGTGCTCCGAGTTCTCGCCCGGCCGATCGCTGAGAGCTCGCGCTCCATCACGGCGATGTCACTGTAGATGGGTGCAAGCGAGAACCCCAGGGCGACGCCTCCGATGACCTCGCCACCAAGCTTCAGGGGTTCGACTACAGTGAGAATATTGTTCGTTTCGTCCGTGCTGAAGGACGCCCCGCGCGAAGGTTGGATCCCGGCCACTAGCTCGTCATCGAGGCTCTTGCCGTGCGCCTCCGCGAGGTGTGTGCCGTCGTGAATGATCGTCCCGTCGGGCTCGTAGACGTACGCGAACACGATGCCGGGCTGCGTCTTCGCTGAAGTAAGGATCAGCTCCATCTCCTCCATATCGAGGAAGTAGAACGCGTTCAGGATGTTCCCTGCCACGAGGCGGGCGGCGGTTTCCCCGCGCCTGTACATCTGCTCCACCAGCTTATCGGTGGCTGCGGCGGAACCCGCTGATATCAGTGAGTCGGCCGAGCGCGTCGTTCCGTACATCAGAACCGCGGTCAGCACGCAGGTCGTGATGACGATCACTGCCACGATGGCCAGAGCGTACTGTGTCTTCAGACGAAGGGTCATTTCCCAAGCTCCGACTGGACCAGGTGCAGGAGTCTCTCGACCTCCTTGAGCTGCGTCCGGATGCCGGCGTCGATTTCGTTGAACCTCGTTGTTCTCTGGTACGCGTTGAGCGCCGTCGCCGCATCGGGGTCCTCGTGCGCCCCGAGCAGGATCTTGCGAAGCCTCTCCCTGATCTCGGGCTCGAGGTCGCCCCTGACAAGCTCGAGTGCTCTCGGGAACGAGGCACTCTCGTGGAAGATGCGCAGTTCCTCACGAAGGGGACCGGGCATATGGTCCTCCTTGCTCCAGTCGAGGTTGTTGAACGCCCCGGCATCAGCTATGCCCCGGTGAACCCACATTGACGAGTTGATCTCCTCGTGTGTGAAGACGTATCCCACGGCGTCCGCGGGCGGTCGGTCGTGGGGGGAGTCGAGCGGGACGAGTCTGAGCCCCGCCTCGATGAGCTCGGATGCCGGAATGAAGTAGGCTGAACTCGAACCCGGATCCTCGAATGCGATGGTCCGCCCCCTGAGGTCCTCGAGGGAGTGAATGTCACTGTCATTGCGGGTGAAGAAGACGGTTCTGTACCTGGACACACCCTTCTTCCACTTGCAGAGCAGCAGCTCCGCGCCGGCCTCCTCCCTGAAGATGATCGAGGAAAACGGCGTCTCCGTCACCCAGTCGACCCGTCCTTCCTTGAGGTACCGGACCATGACGTCGTTCGAGGGTGCCATAAGGACGCTAGCCTCGGTGATGCCGAGGTCACCCATGCGACCGGCAACGTAGTCGGCCATGGGACGGAGGTACGAATAGTGCTTCCTGGGATTGTCGGAGACCTTCCCGATCACGAGCGAGCGTCCCGAACCCCCGC